>NZ_BAAAEH010000059.1:0-128892 GCF_039522915.1 Sphingomonas oligophenolica | reverse complement strand
AGAACATGGGTCACTTCTCAGTGGAAATTGTGCGCCTCCCGGGTCAGCTCTCAGTGGAAATCAACACTATATCCTCGACAGCGCACGAACCAAGGGTTTCCAGGCCTGTGTCTTCACAGGCCCGGTCCTGCGGGGGCCCGACGACGATCCGGTTGAGCCTGATCTCGCTCCCGGCGAGGAGCTCGTCATCGATGGCGCGACTGTGCCAATGGAATTCTGGAAGCTGGTGGTGACGCGGAACGAGAACGGCAGCGATATACATGCGACAGCGTATCTCTTGAGCCAGGGTGAACTGATCCGAAAGCTGTTGGATAAGCGCTCGGAACGTGAATCCCTGGAAGGCTTCGTCCTTGGTGAATATCGGACGTTCCAACTCAAGATTGCAGATCTGGCTTCTGTCACGGAGTATGACTTTTCACATTATGCCTCGAAGGACCCACTGGCACGCATCTCGGCGGATGAAGGGCTCGACGACCAGCAGCCCATCGTTCTTCCGCTTGAATCGCTCGCGGATATCAAATTATGAAGGATCGGCCGATCGTTGGTCGGATGCTGGGCGTACCGTCATTTCGCGAAGCATAGAAAAACACTGTCCAAAATGGTGATAAGTGTCCGACAGCATCGCCAAATGCTCTAATCGGCCCTCTCGCCGTTTGATGTTGCTCTGAATTAGAGAATCTATAGTGTCCTCCCTTGGGGGGCATCGGGGATGGCAAATTACTCAATCGGCGAGGACGAGGATCGGGCGCCAAAAGACCGGCTGATTGAAAAGGCAACTAATGCCTTGATGACGACCTATGTCGCACGCCGCTGGCCGATCGCGTTCATTGGCTCGGGTCTTTCTCTGATCTACGGCGGGGTTACTTGGGACGAAGCTGTCGACATCATTCTGGAGGAGGCCATCGACCGACTCGATCGGCTGACCGGTCCCCGAGGGGGGACGCCAAGGACCCTATTGTCTATCGAGTTGCAACGCGTGACGCGGATGCGGCGGCTATTGCGCGCGACCGTCTACAGAGCGCCCGGTGAGAATCTCGACGTGAACGAAAAATATGTCGCGCTCGAGTTAGCTCAGGAAGCCTTCGCGGTGGCATCTGCCATCGATCCCACCCCTGGTGACCGGGAATTTCGATCGGCGAACCAGGTCTTTGCGAAGCTCGCTCGCGACGACAGTCTGGCCATTCAACGCTCTCTTGTGCGGCGATATCAATCGGTGTGGACCGCACCAACACCGAACCCGAAGAATCTAGAGGTGATCTACGATGCGCAGGAACAGGACCGGCGCTCGGCCGTCAGGGCCTTCGAGGACAAGGTTCTTGGCGCAGTTGCCGTGCAGTCGTTCGCGGCGCAATTCTACCGTCTCGACCATATCGCGAAATATGTGTCACCTGACCTGAAAGCGGACTTCGACGCGATCGTCGCCGAACTGGTAGACAAGGGCATCGATCGGTCGGCCCCGCTCGCGATCGACCGCAGAGGATGGCTGGCGCCCTTCATCGGCGCCTGGTCTCCGGCCGACCGCAGGAAAGCATTCGAGATTGCCAGGCTGGCGGCCGAAGCCGCCGGAGATCAGGTGCCGGAGGGACCCACCCGTCCAATTATCGACCCGCTCCGGAAGATTCGAAGTCAGCTTGGGATCAGGAGGTTCCTGACGCTGAATTATGATTTCGAACTCGAGAACCTCGCGATGATCCCGGACCTGCGCGATCAGTTCGGCCGTGGCTATGACATTGAGCTGGCTGAAAAGGAGGGCGAGGTCGAGCGCGATGCCCGACTGATCGGCGGTCAGGTATCGCACAGCCTGATGCGGCGGCTGCCAGACGGCAATTTCGTGGCCAGCGATATCTATCGCCCCGGCTCCGCGGCACGGCTGTTCGAATTCGGCCTGAACTCCCCCGATCGCAGCGCCCATATCGTCCATCTTCATGGTAGGGCGGATCACCCCGAAGATCTTGTCGCGCGGGACGACGACTATAATCGCTTTTACCGGCGCGCGGGCCAAGGTCGAGAATCCCTCGAGCGGGCACTGGACGTGACGCTACTAGGCAATCCCATCCTCTTTGTCGGCATCGGCCTGAACGAAGCGGAGATCACCCGCGCATTTCGCCAGATGGTCAGCGATGGTCGTATCGCGCCCGACAACCCTGCCTTTGCGCTCATGCCGTTACCCAAGCTCAGCGGAAAGGGCACCAGCGCTCTCAAGGGCTGGCGGGAGCAGGCCGCGCGCTACCAGCTCTACGGGCTACATCTCCTCCATTACGGGCACCCGCGGCGCGGCAAAGACCTCAGTTTGCCCGACCATCTGTATCAGCTCGATCTGGCCATTGAGAGAGCTAAAGTACTCCGAAAGGAAGGTCTGTCGAGTACTGCAGACGCGAAGTTCAAATGCAAGTCCGCCAGCAACCTGGGTATTTTGAGGCCAATCGCCGGCGATGCCGGAACGTGGGATTGGCTGATCACCCTCCTGCCACTGTCCGGGGCCGATCTCTCGACAAGGCTCGGTCTGCCCGCCGCGGAGCCTGAGCGACTGCCGCGCTTCGCCGACGGTGCCGTCGATTTTCTCGAGCGGCTGCGCTCCAAACTTTACAGCGCAGCACTTGAAATCGAAATCGAGAAGCTGTCCGCTGAGTTGCTGTCGGTTACAACGGATCTGCGACAGGAGATCAAGCCGCGCATCCTTACAGATGGCGGAGACCTGAGATGGTTTCGGCACCGGCCGCACCATGTCGCAACCCACAGGCATGCCGACGGATTGATCGCCAGAGTGATGCGCAACCTGTCTGCGCCCGGCGACGCGCGCACAGTCGTCGTTGAGGGCGGTGCCGGCAGCGGTAAGGGTAATTTCTTGCGTCGCATACAGGAAGAAATTCCTCCCTCGAATTACGAATTCGGCGAGCTGACGATCCACTTGAACTTCGGCATCGAAATCGACTCGGTGCTGTCGACGCTGATCATGTTCGTCTCAAAAGTTTTCGGGAAGGGCCCACGCCGCGAAGACCGGCTTGCGGACCTTAACAACCTGCTTTCCCAGAAAACGAAGGTCGGGAAGCGCGCGTTGATATGCCTCATCGGCGTCGAACGGCTGTTCGACAATGACGGCAACCCCATCTCGGCAGACTTCCTCAAATTGCTTGAGATACTGGTCAAGCGCCAATCGCCCGAAATCGACCTCCTGATCATCACGCATCCCCGGGTGGCTGCGACGCTGGCAGGGTTCAGCCCGGCGCTGAAGCCCGGGCAATATGAACTGCCGCCCGCGAGCTGGCAGGTGGGATTTCATGCGTGCCTCGATCGTAAAATCAAGACCTGGCTCATCGACACCCAATCGAAGACGTGGCTTGAGTTCGAGGATGTGCGGCGGCGGCTGGGCATGCTGCACAAGAGCCATCCAGACCGCCAGCCGCTTGATATTCAGAGGATCAACGCGGAGCTTCTTACGCTCGTCCTGGATCACTGGACAGCACTCGGCATCACATCGGTACCACCCGGCATCGACAGGAGTCGCCAGGCGGCACTCGAACTGGCGGTTCTCGATATTCTCGCGCTTGTCGGAGCTCCGATCGAAGCCGATATTCTTGTCCACGCGCCTCGGATCCGCAAGCTGCTCGACAAGCAGAATGTGGTCGCCGCCGACCGTCGGCCCAAGATCAGTGCGGCATTGCACAGCCTGGTCACTTTCGGATTGGCACATGAGATTGCGAGCCATCCAACCGGTGAGATCGCAACCGTGCGCTTTGCGCTCCACCGCGCAGTGCTGCGCTTCATGCGCGACAGGCTCGGCGTTCCCCTAGGCGACGGCCCGCTCGCAAACAGCTTCAGCTTGACCCTCGCCGCGTCGCTTCCACTCGATGTGATGGTGCCCGATGCCGACATCCAGGCCGAACTGCGCCAACTGATCGGCCATTTCCGGAGCTGCTGGAAAGATCAGCGGATCATTGACCCCATAGCATCGGAGCTCGGGAAGCTTCAGGAGGCCGCCCATGAAAATGGCTCGCCCCTGAGCGCTGAAGGCCATCAAGCATGGGAACTGATCCGCCAGATCGAACGGATCATCCTGTTGCGGATTGGCCCTTCCGGATCCGGATTGCGGGCGGCTGCGAACCTTGTCCGCAGTTTCTTTTCCGCGTCCTCGCTCGTGACGACCGATTCCGTCGCCGACAGTGGCAATCCCGGCCGCCTGCCTGAATTCGAGGCGCACAAGCGCCGGATCCAGGATGTTTTCATCCGGATTCGCGAATGGCAGAATGTCGAGAGGAATTTCAAGGATCTGAATGGCAAGCTCACCAAGGAGATGAAAGGGGCGAGCGCCAAGGCAGCATCCCGACGGCTGGGCGCGGCCTTCAAAAAGCTTTGCATTGACGAGCCCGCCCAACCACCTCTGTTTGGCGCGGAGATCGTCTGGCTCCACAATGAACGGGGCGTCGTCGCGATGCTGCAGGGGGATTTGTACGAAGCCGAGTTCAGCCTTAACAACGCGCGAGAGGCGAATCGCCTGTACAAGGGAGCGGAAAACCGGGACGGTCCCTTTCACAATTTTAGCAGGATCGACGTTAATCGAACGCTCCTCCTCATTGAAAGAGGGCGACTCCGCGACGCGGAAGTTCTGCTGAAGCGGATTCACGAACAGCTTGGTCACGGGGTGGACAGCGAGCGCAAGCTTATCGCGCCGCTCGTCACCGGATATCGGGGCCTAGTGGCTCACCTTAAAGGTCATGCGACGCTGGCACGCAACCTTTACACCGAGAGCATCGACGAATTGCAGGTGTCCGAGCAGCAGCGAGCGCTTGGCCTCTTCCTGATCCGTCGAGCGACCTTGTGGCGCGTGCTCCAGGAGCCTGTGAAGTGCGACAACGATGTGCAGCGGGCCGTCTTGGCCGCAGAGGCCGGGCGGCAGATCGACCTCTTATGGCGCGCGCGGCTTGTCCGTCGCATGCCGCCGGAAAAGAGCGGTGAGCAAGAGCGTATCGCAACCAAAGCGCTCGCCTATGGCGAGGCCACTGGACTGTTGCGCGTCGAACTGGAAGCCCTGCTCGGGCTGATTGCCATCGACGAGGATCGCAAGAACTACGAGCGCGCGATGCAACTCACGGCGCGCGCCATGATCGTCGCGTTGCGCAGTGGTGCCGTGCTTCGTCGCATCGGTCTCAGGGTGATTATGGGACGGCTGATGTTGCTGTCCGGAGATCCCGCCGGCGAGTATCTGCTGCGCCGGGCAATCGAGCATGCCGATTTGATCGGATATGGCGCAGCCGTTGAAAGAGCTCAGCAAGCGCTCAACGCAAACCTTACGCCGTGAGCACAAGATGCTCATGGTATGGTCGGCTCAAGGGTGCAGGCGAAAGTCCAGCGCCCATGAACGTTGGGCTTCGCCGATCGCCTATTCGGTCACGTCGATAGCGGTTTCTTCGATTTTGGACTGCAGCGTGTATGGCAGCAAGGGCCGCTGCGCGCGACTGCGCGCGCGATGTTTCTGACTGGCTCCTTATGCAAGGCCGAGCCCATACTTAAATGCACCAAACAACCTTTTAAATGAATTAGTGGTGTCAATCGCATACTGCTTCAACAGCGGCATCGCCCTCTTGAAATTTCGCTCAATATTGTCATAATTTCCAAGTATGGCTATGATAATACCAACCAAGCCTATTGTTATCTGGATCAAGATTATTAGAGTAACGCTACCTTTCTCGATTTTAATGTCCGTAATTCTGACATTTCCTTCGGGCAGCGCCGACCTTACTGCAGAAACGATCTCCGATTTTCGAGCTTCGTAATATTTCCAAATATCGTCAGAGTCTTCTTTGGTCGTGACCTTGAAGGTCAGCCTGACAAAATCGCCCGGCCCCGCGGACTTGTCCAAAGTCGCGTCAACACAACCAATCCAGGTCAAATTATCGTTCCAGTATGAAGCGGTTGGCGGCGGGGCTTGCCGGCAAATCTCTGCGCGTAGCAGGCGCAACGCCTCGGCTCGCCAATCGACCTCCTGCCTCGGCGTGCGTGGCCGCTCTATCGGTGCCGGAGGCCGCAGCACTACAGTGTGGATGATCGGCATTGCGGGAGGAGGTGCCAAATCGCCATTCTCATTGACCAAACCCATATTTCCCTCCGCTCATTTTAGAACTGCCCGAGAAACTTTGCGCTCTGATGGTGGTCCTCAATCGATGCCTGATTCGCCCTGCACAATTTCTGATATACTCTCTTTTTACCGGGGAACTAGGAAGGATCTTGGTGATCAAGGAAGCCCTTCTGGAAGCGGATTCCAACAATCGGACCTTTTAGTGTGACTATCAGGTGATCCAGCTCACACTGGACCAACTCGGCGTCTATCTGATCCGAGGCGCTCTCAGTATCGAATTGAGATGAGAACCGGCCTCAACGTTCCGCGCCTGAATCCTGGTCGTGATATCCTAGTTGCAGCATCTTGGGCGGCTCGCTTGGGGCAAGCGGTCCACCTCCTACCTTCCCGTAAGCCGCAACATTGTTGTTTTTGTAGGATCTGTAAACTTCGCCGTTTGAAAGCCGGATCCGGAATTTCTCGAAATAGCTCTGTTCCGGATATCCCGGGAGATGCTCGCAGAACAGAAATGTTTCCCATTCCATACCTGGCGAAAGTGCCCATGAGGGCAATGGACGGCTAACAGGGTATTCGAAATAAAGTTCCCGGTCGAACACATCGATCCAAGTATGGGTGATGGAAAATGGCGGTATCGCGACATTGGCGACTTTAAGGAAATAGGCATTGCGCGCAATCCCGCGAAACTGCGCGATGTGTACTTGACAGAGTATCCGGCGCTCTGCTGCCTCCCGGGTGAGAAATTTGTGCAGGAGTGTGGTGCGCAGCGCGCCCAGCACCGCGCGCGGATTATCGTTCCAATCGATGCGATGCAGGTCATCGAAGCCGTGGATATTCACGCGTACAGGCTCCAGATAGACGGGCAGGACAAAGACGTCGGTGATGCCGGCAGCGAGCCTCCGCCGCTGCTCCTCCATTGCTTTGCACAGCTCGAAGTGTTGGAATTTCAGCGGATCATAGGAGGATGACAGTAATGCGACCACATAGTCAGCATGAGCAATCTCCTCCTCGATAATCGGCTTGTACAACTCACCAATGAAAAGCGAGGCATGATCGAACCACAGTTCGATGTTCGGCGTAAGGCTGAGCGCGTCGTAAACACGCGTCGCAATCTCGAGATCGGCGCGCGCATAGCTGAGGAACACGCGAGGCATTTCTCTCCCCTTTTTCGCTGCTGAGGCGACCGACATCGCAATCTAAGGCAAATCGGATGAGAGGAAAGCGCCATGGTTAATGTGATCGGCGCGTTGTAGTCTGATTGTGTCCCGGGCAGTGGCTCAGGCGGGGAGACCGAACCATCTATCATCTCCGCCTGGCGCTGAAAGTGGGGCTGGCGTGTCGGGGCGAGGTCAAATTACAGCCCTGGGTCGACTCGAAGACGAAAAGGCAGGCGTCATGTCTCGAAAGGCGTTTTCTCGCGAAGCTATTCAGTTTCTGGACGATTATTTCAGGGAAATGGTTGCCGGGAACGCAGCGGTTTTCGCTGGTGCCGGCCTTTCCGTGCCGGCAGGCTTTGTCGACTGGAAGGAATTGTTACGGCCACTCGCCGACGAGCTCGACCTCGATATCGACCGCGAGTCGGATCTGGTCTCCGTGGCGCAGTTTCACGTCAATGCGAGCGGCAACAACCGACACCGGCTGCACCGCGCGGTAATCGAGGCATTGTCCGCGGACAACCCGCCGACACTGAACCATCGGCTTCTCGCCCGTTTGCCGATCGCCATCTGGTGGACGACGAACTACGACAAGCTGATCGAAAAGGCCCTGCGCGAAAATGGCAAGGTGGTGGATGTAAAGACAGCTGTCGTGCAGCTCGCTGACACCCGGCCGCGGCGCGACGCGATTGTTTACAAAATGCACGGCGATGTCGATCGGCCGAACGAGGCAATCGTCACGCGCGACGATTTCGAATGTTATCCCAAAAAGGGTGCCGCATTTCTCAACGCCCTGGCGGGTGACCTCGTCTCCCGAACCTTTCTGTTCGTCGGGTTCAGTTTCACCGATCCAAATCTCGACTATGTGTTGTCGCGCGTCCGCCAGATGTTTGCCGAGAACCAGCGCCGGCATTTTGCGATATTTCGCAGGCGGGCCCGTTTGCCGGACGAGGACGATGATAGCTTCGCCTATGCGCGCGTGCGCCAGGAGCTGGTCCTGCGCGACCTGCAGCGCTTCAATGTCAAGGCGGTCCTGATTGACGACTATTCGGAAATTACCGATCTGCTGAGCGAACTCGAGCGGCGCTATCGCCGGCAAACCCTCTTCGTCTCCTCAAGCGCGGCCGATTTCGGCCCGTGGGGCGAAGAGGCAGTCCAGAATTTCATGCGCGCGCTTGGTGCGGCGCTGGTACACGAAGGCATCAAGGTCGCGACCGGCCTTGGGCGGGGTGTCGGCAATGCGCTTTTTACCGGTGCGGCGGAGGAGGCGATGCGAGCCGGCACGCATCTGGAGGACTCGCTCATCGTTCGGCCATTTCCGCGGGCTATCGCGGACGCAGCGGAGCGGGACCGCTTATGGGATCAGTACCGCCACGACATTATCGGGCGGGCCGGGACCGCCCTGTTCCTTTTCGGCAACCAGCGCGACGGCAAGAATATTGTCGAGTCGGCCGGCATCCGCCGCGAATTCGAGATCGCCAGGGAGCATGCCCTGGTTGTGTTGCCGATCGGCGCGACCGGCGCGATGGCCCGGACATTGTGGCAGGAGGTCGAGGGCAATCCTGATTTGTTTATGCCCGAACTCGATGCAGAGGGGCGTGCTCTTCTCAAAAAGCTGGGCACCCCGACCGGTGACCTGATGACCCTTGTCGAGCCGGTCGTAGCGCTCACCAAACGGCTCGCGGCAAAACTACCAGGTCGATGAAGGACCGAAAGCATGTTGCGCGTCTCGCGCATCCGGCGGATCTGGATTTCGCCGGGCAATTGATCGAAGCGTTCGAGCAAGCGGGTATCGCGGTCGATCGCTACCTCATCGCCGCCCGCGCGGCGTTGAAGGCGGCGTTTGGCATACTCGAGGAGGTCATGCCGCGACCTTTGCGGACCCGATCACGCGCGCAATCTGATTGGCGCGCACGACCGACGATCGGGTGGTTCATATCTTCCGCACCTTCTCCTGCGCGCTATTCTTTTTCGCGGGCAGAGGTCTTGCTGCGCTGCAGTAAGGATGTCTTACATCTTTCGTCAACGACTAAGCCGAGGGAGATCGACCATCAAAGGGCGCTTCATCAAATTTGCCGACCTGATCGAAATGGGTCGGTGGCCGATGACGGAGTGCGTCGAAGATATTCCGCTCACGCGGGAAGACGATTATTTCTTCATATCGCATCGCTGGCTTGCGCCGGAATCACCCGACGAAGGCGGCGCGAAATTTGCACTGCTCAAGAAGTGGTGGAAGCTCCTGCACGATGTTGACGAGCTGATCTTGGCTGCGAACGACGAACAGATTCTCTATAGTGAGATTGAAGATCTGATCGATCGGCGATTCCAGTTGGCCCCCATTGCGCACAAGAGATTTTATAACGAACTGCCTTGGAAAAAGGCAAATATTCTGAATGTTTCCAAGAGCGAGACCCTGGAGTGGCTACGCACATCGGTGTCTTCCGCGATCGACGCTGTGATCTGGATCGATAGTTACGCCGCCCCCGCACGGCATCATCGGTCAACCTGCACCTCCTGCCGAGCCGATTTCGCTGCGATGATTGACGATTTTCCATTGCTGGTGGCGCAGTCGACTTGTCTCCATCTGGCAGGATTCAAATCGGACGAGACCAGCCGCGGCTGGATCATGCTCGAAGTTACGATAGCGCACCTAAAAGAAAGGCTAGTTAAATGCGGTCACGCCGATTACAACGTCGAAGAAATTGTTCAGCGCCTTCTGTCATTTGACTATCAATGCACTGAAGAGTTTGATGAGAAAAGGATAATACGTCTTTTTGCTATTTTCTATACTCTACTGATGCTGCCACCGATGGTTAATTTGGAAAACGAATACAACAAGCCTTTGACGACTCTTCCCTTTCGAAAATTTATCGAAAACTGGTCAGGGGGCATACTGGTTAAGGACATCGCGGAATTGTTGCGCGAGGTAAGCGCCCCTTATTTTAGGAACGGCATTCGCCCCATTTGCGGAGGTGAGAAGCATGCGGGCGCTTTTACCACCGTCGCGGTATCCATGGCGCTGTTTTCGAGATTAGTTTGCGAGGATAGCTACAGGAAAAAATTCCGCGGGGAAAAAATCTATCTCCGGCAAATAGTCTATCTGCAATCCTGCATCTACTATCTAATTCGCCATAGGCTATACGACGCCGACCTCGCAGCGGCTGTCATCTCTACCTGTTGGCTGATCCGGCATGGCATGGAAGAGGCCTATATATCGAACGAACCGCTTGAGAAAAACCCCATGCTGTTCGGTCACGCCGAAAGATGGATCGAGCTCTGCTATGATGAGTGGGTAATGCCGGACTTCAAGCGGGATATCTCAGTCCAGGATTTTGCCTGGCCGCAATAGAGAAGCGTCGAGGCTCCGACTTCGCTCCCGTGGCCGCTGCCGCGATCCGGCGACGACGAACCTCGCCCGGCCTGGCGCGTGCAGCGTTAAATCGCCGACGAAGAAGGCTGGTGTCGGGGGCTGCGCGGTTTTCGCGGAGATGGGCGATGCTCCCGGCTTTCGGGATCACGATCATGTGCGGCTGGCGCAGCGTCCAGGCGAGCGCGACCTGCGCCGGCGTCAGGCCCAGCTCCGAAGCAATGACGGACAGCGCGTTGTTGCGCACCGGCCTGCCCTGCTCCACGGGGCTATAGGCCATCGCGCCCATGCGGTGATCTGCAAGCCAGGGCAGCAGTTTGCGCTCCGGGCCTGGGTCACATTATAGAGGATCTGGTCGGGCACGCAGGCGCTGCCGCGTCCGCATGATTGGTGCGGATAGCAAGGATCGCTTCTTGCTCCGCGCGCCGCAGCAGGAAATCGGTTTCCGGGTTCGGGATATCGGTCATCGCCATCTCCAGCCCACTTGCTCTCGCCTCTCGCGGCCATGCCGATCAGGTGATGAATGCGAGATAGCCAGAGTGACGCATTCTGGACCTTCCACGTCGACAGGAGCCCCCGAGCCGACGGATGACAATTCTGCGCATGGAACAGCCCGCGAGCAGGCCGAACTGATTGCCGCGCATGCGCTTGCCCATGCCCTGGTGCACGGACAGAACATGCCAAGGGAACGCACCCGAACCATGGCATGGCATCGACTGAATTGACCTGGTGAATGGGTCCGTGATTTGCGACGCCACTTCGCCTCAGTCGCGATCTCCAATGGACTCGATTTCCGTCTGGCCAGCAGCCGCGTCTTCCGCGATCAGCGCTCGCTGCCGTCGCCCGGTTGACGCTGCGCCTCGACACGCCGACAAAAAAAGAGCCAGCCCCCGAAAGGGCCGGCCTTGGAAAGTTTAGGAGAGGATGCCTGAAAGGCAGGATTGTTGTGCGACGCAGCATCATTTGCTGCAAGTGCGAAGTATGCGCGGAGGATTGCGCTTTTAGCAATCGTCACGCTGGCGGTAGCGGAGCGGTCTATCGAGGCAGGCGCTCATCACGGCGAGACCGTCGCGCTCCGTGGCGGAACGCACCGAAAAGAGCCCTGCCCCGCCGCCGCCTAACGCCAAAGGGGTGTGGGGAGCACAGGCCGCCGTGGCGGTCATGATCCCCAGGCTGAACGTGGCCCCATCGTCCGAGACAATCGCTCCCTTCGGAAGACGGGTGCTCCCAGTTGAGAGGTCGATGATGGGACAAGCGATCCATGGTCAAGTTCGGCAAACTAGCCTGCGAAGCCAGCCACCGCGCATGTTTCAGGGCCGGGCGGATGCGACCGAAAGAAAGGACGCGACCGCGCGTCACGCGCTTCGATGCCAGCGACATCTTGTATATCGTCCGCCCATGCGTGTTGGACGGCGTCAATTTCTCGTTTCCGGTAGCCGCGGGCTGGCGGCCGCGGCCCTGGTCTCAGCGACACGGAGCGCCGGGGTGCCAGGGCGTTTCCGCTGGCCGGATGGGAAGAGCGGCGCGGTCAGCCTGACCTATGACGATGGTTTGCCGAGCCAGCTCGATTACGCGATGCCCCAGCTCGAGGCAGGCGGCATGCGCGGCACCTTTTTCGTCACCGGAAACGAAATCCCGCCCCGCGATGCCGAATGGCGGGCCGCCGCCGCGCGCGGCCATGAGATCGCTGATCACACGATCGATCATCCCTGCGACCTGCGGCGCTTTCGCCCGCAAGACTTCATCGCGCGCGAAGTCCGTCCCATGGAAGACTATCTCGACGCGGTCGCCGGCCCTTCCCGTTTCCGGGGCTATGCCTATCCGTGCGACGTCACGAATCTCGGTCCGGGATCGCCAAACGCCGAGGCAGGCCGCTACGCCCGGCTCCTCAAGAGCGCAGGCATCGTCGCGGCGCGGACCAGCGAAGGCGCCCCGAACGATCCGCGGCGGTGCCGGGCTACGGCCTATCGATTGCACGCTTTGGCGGTGGGCTATGATGCGCCTGATCCAGCTGCGGTGAAGGCCTATCTCCAGCGCGCAATCGATCGGGGTCATTGGGCGATCCTGGTGTTTCACGGTCTTGTCGAGGAGATCGGAAAGCCCGGAGACACACGGATTGAGGATCATCGCGCCATCCTCGACACGATCCGCAAGAGCGACCTGTGGTGTGCGCCGCTCGGACGAACTCTTTCCCATATTCAGTCGACGTCCTGACGCCTGCGCGTCACCGAGGCGGCAGGACCGTCGAAGCTCATGAACGGCACCACAGAGCGTCCGTCCGCGACCTGATCTTCGGTCACGTCCGGAAACATGGGACCGCCAGCCAGCCGCCGATCACACCGGTCAGCCTTGTCGGGCGGGCGGGCCCCGCGTCGCGCTCAATCTGCCTTCTGGGCGAAGCCAGCGATCTCGACCACGACCTGCCGCGGATTTTCATGCTGCAGCCAATGCGTGTCCTGGGCAAAACGAACGATCCGGGCGTCGTCACACATCCCGGCCGCCGCAGTTGCGAGATGAGCCCCCAGGAAACGGTCCTTCATGCCCCACAGGATCAAGGTCGGGACCGTGATCCGGCCAAGGGGCGCGCGGGGTATCCGCAAGGCGCGGTAATAGTTCACCATCGCGGTCAGCCGTCCGGGGCGCGCCCATTCCTCGACATAGGCGGCGATCTCGCCCGGATCGAATGAACCGGGCCGCGACGTCTGCAAGAGCGAGCGACGCAACGCCCGGTAGCCAAAGGCCGAGAGCAGCCTTTCCGGCAGGCGCGGGATCTGGAAGAAGCCGGCATACCAGCTGCGCAGCAGCTGCGCCGGATGACGCCGCATCTCCTGGCGCATCGTGTCGGGGTGCGGCGCGTTGAGGATCACCAGGCGGTGCACCCGGTCGGAGTGCCGCGCCGCGACAGCCCAGGCGACGATTCCGCCCCAGTCATGCCCGGCCAGGGTGAAGGTCGGCGCGCCGGATGCGTCAGCGAGTCCGATCACATCGGCGACAAGAAGATCGAGACAATAAGCGTCGATCCCCTCCGGAACATCGCTGCTCCCATAGCCACGCATGTCGGGGGCGATAACGTGGAATCCCCGCTCCCCGAGTGGTCGCAGGATCTTGCGCCAGGCGCGCGACGATTCCGGAAATCCGTGCAGCAGGATCAGCAGCGGGCCATCGGGCGGCCCCGCTTCCCGCACGTTCAAGTTGAGCCCCCCGGTCGAAATCATCCCGCCCTAATGCAGCGTCGCACGCGGCCGGTCACCCTGTTTGTGCGTCATGGAGGTCGTGCCGCGAGACCACGCCGGGCCCTGCTGTCGCCTCCACCGAAACGAGGGAGGCCGGGTCTTGCCCAATGCGGGCGCGACCATCCGCACCAAGGCGTCGCGATCGCCAGCTGCAGCCATTTCAACATCGCGCGCGAGCCGGGAATTCATGGCCAAGGAAAGGCTTCGAATTCGGTCTGTCGCGTACCCTTTGTCTTGATCTCGGATCACCATGTCTCGCCGAACGGACGTGCTTCGACCTCAAAGCTCCATGCGCGGCGATCCTGGTGGACGAGGAACCACGCCGTTTCGGCAACGCCAGCCGGTGCGACGAAGAAGTCGGCGGCCTTGTCCGGCATCGCCGCACGCGTGCGCGGCAAATCGACAGCCCCGTCGACGATGATCACCGCGACATGGATCCCCTTCGGCCACATCGCGCGCGCCATCGACTGGGCCAGGCTGCGCTGTGCCGCCTTGGCGGGCGCAAACGCGGCCGTGGCCTTGCCACCGCGAAGGGATGCGGTCGCGCCGGTGAAGATGATCGCCCCCGAACCTCTTGCCTTCATGGCGGGCAGAACGGCTTGAGAGCACAGCAAGGCACCATAGGCGTTCACACGCCAGGCGCTCTCGAAGTCTTCCGGCGAGATCTCCTCGACTGATTTGAACACCCCCGAGCCGGCGTTGAACAGGAGGACATCCGTCTCGCCCAACGCTTCTTTGATCGCAGAGAAGGTGCGGGCTACCGCTATGGGGTCCGTGACATCACAGACATAACCCTCGACGCCTGCGACCTCCGCGCTCGCCGCCTCGAGCTTGGCCTGCTCACGCCCGAGGATCGCAACCTGATACCCGCCCGCCGCGAACCGGCGCGCCAGAGCCAGGCCATTTCCCGGGCCGACGCCCGCCACCACGGCAACCGGCCTGGGTTCATTTAGCATGGGCATCCTCCGGACCACCTAGCTTTGGAAGAAGCGGTTCAGCCGCTCGGCAAGCCACGCCGGGTTGTCCTGAGCCAGGGTATGGGCCGCGCCCGGCACGATATCCTCCTCAATCCTGTCCGCCACGCGGCGCACACTGTCAACGGTGGCCTTCAGCGGCAGGCCTTTCTCACCGTTAAGGACCAGCACCGGCATGGCGAGCTTCTGCCTGAAATGGTCCCGGTTCTCGCGCCCGTCGTCGCCGATCAACGTCGCGTAATGGGCAAAGCCACCCCGCATGCCGCCACGCGCGGAATAATGGGGCAAGAAGCGCCCTTCATTGGACTGCTGGGCGGCGGGGGAGGCGGACATCATCTTCCACATCGGTCCCAGATACGCGGCTTCCTTTCCCTCGGTGAGCATGGTGGCGATTTCCACCTGGGCGTGGAATCCGAAATGCCAATAGCCCCCCGTCGCCGGGTTCATATGCTCCTCGAGGCCAAATCCCGGCAACAGACCCTCGCCCAACACCGCGTGCCCGACATGGGTCGGGTATCGGGCCGCATAGGCAAAGGCGACCATCATGCCGATATCGACCCCCATCAGGTCGACAGTGTCGTGATTCAACGAGACCAGGAGTTCATGGACGTCCTTGGCGACATTGCGTTTCAGATAGTCGCTTTTGGCGTAATCCTTGTCAGGCTTGGCCGAGAGCCCCATCCCGCGCAGGTCCGGGGCGATCACGGTGCGCCCGGCCTGAGCGAGGAGCGGCATCACCGGACGCCATTCCTCCCAGGTGAACGGCCAGCCATGGAGGAGCAGGACTGCGGGCCCTGCCCCGCCCTGCACGTAATGCAGCCGTGTTCCGTTGACGGCGGCGAAGCCGTGTCGAAAGCCCGGCAGGTCCGTGACCGGGTCGCCATCGGCTGGGTCATGGTGGAGGATGCTCATCACTCACTCCAGATGCTGTGCGGCGGCGAACGATGTTCGAAGCGCTGGTTGAATATCGTCCCGCCCATCGCGGGCGGAACGGTCAGTGCGTGCGGACGGTGCTATTGAAGACCGCCACTGGCGATGAGGACCGCGCCCGTCATCCAGCCCGATTCCTCGGACGCGAGGAACGCAGCGATCCTGGCGATGTCCTCCGGCTGGCCGATGCGACCGAGCGGTGTCTGGGCTACAAGACCATTTCCCGAACCACCGCCCCGGATGCCCGCTGACCCCTCGGTCTCGGTCGGGCCGGGATTGACGCAGTTAATCCGAATTCCTTTTGCGCCAAGCTCCTTGGAGAGGACTCCCGTAATCGTTTCAACGGCGCTCTTGCTGGCTGCGTACACTGAAGACGTCGGGGGCTTCATCGTCGTGATGCTCGCGCCAATATTGATGATGCTCCCGCCTGCGCCCATGCGGATGGCAGCAGCCTGTGTGACGAGCAGGAGCCCGAGCACATTGATGTTCATCAGCGTATGAAAATGCTCCTCGGTGATGTCCTTGAGGCTCGCGAATTCGTATCTGCCTGCATTGTTGACGAGGATGTCGAGGCGACCAAAGGTCTGGATCGCCGCGTCGATGATCGCCCGCGCATCTTCCGCCTTCGAAACATCGCCTTTAACGGCCACGGCGCGACCACCGCCTTCCTGGATGGTCGAGACGACTGTGTCCGCATCCCTTTGGCTCGAGGCATAGTTGACGACGACGGACGCGCCCTCCGCGGCCAGCTGCCTGGCGATCGCGGCGCCGATGCCCTTCGATGCGCCGGTGACGATCGCGACCTTACCGTTGAGTCCGTGCATTGTCGTCGCTCCACCTGGTTTCCTGTCGATTCAATAGGAAAACGGCCTCCAGGCCCGTCGCGAAAGATCGGATGGAGCATCACGGCCATGTTTCTTACTGTTCGGTAAGGAATGCCACCCTTGTGCTTTCGGCGTCAAGCGATAATTTACCGGTCAGTAAGAAACCTGGTCCGGGAAACATGCCGAGAAAACAGTCACATAAGCCACCTGGACGACCCCGCGCCTTTTCCGAGGAGTGCGCGCTTGATGCTGCGATGAGCGTTTTCGCGGCGAAGGGCTATGAGTCGACCTCTCTCGCCGACCTCGAACAGGCGATGGGGATCAACCGGGTCAGCATGTACGCGACCTTCGGGAACAAGGAAGCGCTCTTCGTCAAGGCAATGACCCGGTACACCGAGGTCGGCAGCCACCGATTCCTGCACTATCTCGCGGCGCCCAGCGCGCGCCAGGGTTTCGAGACCCTCCTGCGCGAAAGCGTGGCCATGTTCACTGACCCACAGGGGCACGGCGTCTGCTTCGTGACCCAGGCGCCCCTCACCGGCGCGAACATCTCGGCGCAGACCAAGCGGTTCGTCGCCGAACGACGCGCCGGCATCGAGCTGATGTTGTGCCGCCGGCTCCGACAGGCCCTTGACGAAGGCGAGCTGGCGCCGGGCACGCCGATCGAGGATCTGGCCCGCTTTTTCGCGACAACGATCCTCGGGCTGGCGCTGCAAGCGCAGCATGGCGCGACGCAATCCGAACTGCTGCACGTCGCCGAGATTGCGATGAGGACCTGGCCGCCAGCTCGTCGACGACTCCGCAAGAGCAACACAACCAGCGCGCACGCCGTCACGGCGCGGATCGCTGCCGCAAGATGATCGCCACTATTGTTGCGGAGTGAAGGCGGGACATCTGCAGGCCGCGCCACGCGGCCTGCCGCCACCGCCGTTCAGGCCGGCACCCGCGGTCGTCTCCTGAGCCTCGTCGGCCGGAGCGGTTAGCATTGGGCAGGTCGATTCCACGTTCGTACGAGGCGATCCAGACAGCGGCGGGTGGAGTGCGACCATTGTTGCGTGAACGTCGCAAGGCACGTCGGCTGCGCTCCCCTGCCCCGAATTCGGCTGCCTCCCCAAATCTAGGCGGCACGCCGTCGCCCGAAGATCGCAGCGTAGATCGCAGCGAGCAGGCCAGCGAGGGATATCCAGATCAAGAGATCGCCCGTCCTGTTGTACAATGTTGGGGCCCCCTTTGTGGGTAGATCCGCGTACATGATATGCGCCTCCGGTCCTGTCGTGTCCTGTGTCGCCAGGATGCGGCCGAAACGGTCAAGCGCCACCGACTGCCCCCATGCCGACGAGCGCAGCATCGAATAGCCGTTCTCGATCGTGCGCACGCTCACCATTTTCAGCGAGTGCGTTCGCCCGAGTTCGGGCCAGTCGAACCCTGGCACCAGCATCAGATCCGCGCGGACCCGGGCCAAAGCGGGAAAATCCGCGTCGAAGCAGATCATGTTGCTCAGTAGCCCGAACGGCGTAGCGAGGCTCGGCAAAGGGTTGGCGCGTGGCGGAACCGGCTCCATGATGGGCACGGGGTGGTTTTTGTCGTAAGACCATTGCTGACGACCGTCCGGTCCGACCATGATCGTCTGATTGCGCGCGAACGCCTCTCCGATGGCCGCGACGATATAGATCTTCTCTTCCCGGGCGACGTCGCCAATCTTCGCGACGAAGGCCGGCTTATCGGCATCGTTGAGCACCGGCGCGGCAGTCTCGGACCAAAGGACGATTTTTGCGCCACTGCGCGCGGCAGCGCGCGTGCTCGCGAGAAGATCGTCCTGCACGATGGCGTAAGCCTTGTGGGCGACGTCAACGGGCGTGCGGGTCTTCTCCTCCCTGGATGCAAACAGCGCGGTGGGAGCGAAGATCGTCCTTAGATCCGATGCAGCTACGCCCAGCCTTGGCGCCCGACCCTCGATCACGGCCCGCGCTGCCGTCTGCGCATACATGCTGGGGCTCACGGTCGCGGCCGGGACATAAGCCTGTGGCAACGGCGCGAAAGCGAGCCGTAACGCCCCACCGATCAGCACCAGACCCAGAACCACGACGGCAGCGATCGCCGCCCGCAACGCGGAAGGGTTGGCCGGCTCGTCCCAGACGAGGTTGCCCACAGCCGCGACTCCGTAAATCAAGAAGCCGATGCTATAGGGGCCGAGAACCGAGCACAGCTGAAGCAGCGCGAGGTTGTCGGTCTGCGTGATCGCGCGAACACCGTATAGCGCGCCGAGCGGTCCAAGCGTGGCAAACACATATTCTGCGCATGCCCAGGCAGCCGGCAGCGTGAGGGCCTTGCCGAGAATGCCGACCCGAGGCGCAATAAGGCGGTCGACGATATATGGCAGCGCGTAGATCGTACCGAAGGCGATGAGCTCGACCGCCTCCACCAGATGCTTTTGGGGCGGACCGACCTGCGCCCACCAGCAGCACGCATCCGCTATCGAAACCAGCCAGACGACCGGAAGACCGACCCAAAGGCGGCTGGTCCGGACAAAGCGGAGCAGGAAAATCGGCGCGATCCACGCGGCCAGCGACACGTCCCGGGGACCGCCGACCGCGAGCAGCGATGCAACAACGCCGATCGCCAGCCACAGCCAGGGCCCGCCAAAAGTCGCCAATCTCATGTCTCTGGGCGCCGGCACTGCAGCCGTCTGAACCATCGTCATGACCCCTCCTCCAAATGGCTACCGTCTCTTGATCGGCGGTGCTACACCTTCAACCTCTGTTTAAGGTCAAGGGGTTTTTGTGCGTATCGGTGAGCTTTCCAGAAGGACCGGAATCTCTGCGTCCCGCATCAGGTTTTACGAGCGGCATCAAGTGGTTCCGGTCGCGGACCGGGGACAGAACGGATATCGCGACTATCCGGAAACCGCCGTGAAGCGGCTCAAGCTCATCAACGATGCGCAACAGCTGGGATTCTCGCTCAAGGAAGTGCGGGCCTTCCTCGACGATGCGGCGCCCAGCTTCCCGTCCCGGGCCGCCACGATCGAGGCGTTGCGTCGAAAGATCGCGGATATCGACCAGCATCTGAAAGAGGTCAGAGCCCGCCGCGGCAGAATTACAAACCTGCTAAAGGAGATCGGCGGTTAAGCGCCAGGAAAGTCGGCCGCGAGGCTGATGTCGCGGGCCGCGCGAATTCCCTCCAGTCGCTGTTCGAGTTGCCCGACCACCGCGTCATAGCCCAAGGCGCCGAGCACCAGGTGGCGGGGAGGATTTGGAGTCTCCGTAAGGGCAATCATTGCCTCGGAGGCGCGAACGGGGTCACCGATCTGCGTCCCGCTCGCCTTGCGGGTGCCGGCCAGCCTTACCCCTGCAGTCCCGGCATATTCGGAGATCTGGGTAAGCGTCTGCTTCAGGAAACGGCCCGCCCAATCGGTACGAAACGGCCCCGGCTCGACGCACGTGACGCCAATGCCAAGGGGGTGACTTCCGCGTGCGACGAGTCGCTCCACCCGTCGACGGCGTGCTTGGAGGCGGCGTAGTAGCCGGAGCCGGGACGGAAGTTGAAGCCGGCAACGGAGGACAGCTTGATGATATGTCCGCTACGCTGCTTGCGCAGGATCGGCAGCACGGCGCGGGTCATCGCGAAGAGCCCGAATACATTGGCGTCGAACTGGGCGCGGATTTCGGCATCTTCGCCCTCTTCCACCGTGGCCTGATAGCCATAGCCCGCGGTGTTCACCAGCACGTCGATGCACCCGAAGCGCTCGATCGTCGCAGTGACCGCAGCATCGCAGGGGTCACCGGCGCGATCCTGCGCGTCTTGCCGCAAAGCTGGCATATGCCCGAAGCGATGGCCGCGCGTATCGTTGGCGAACCAACGCGATGGGAGGCCGGAGCACGCCTGATGCGAGCCGACAGCCCGCAGGCATGGGCGACGCTCAATCAGACCGCGGACGCGCCGCGTGACAATCGCGAGGCCATCGATCAATGCCGCACTGTCGCCGAAAAGACCGTGAAGCCGGTGCGCTGCCCGGTCGAGATCAGACCGCCGCGAGCATAGGCTGGCGGTCCTCAAGCACAGAGGGTAACGGCGCACGTCATTTGCTTCCGCGCAGGGCATCACTTCCGGCATTCTACCATGCCGCCTCAGAATAACGACCAGTTTTGGCCCAACAGACGATCTGCAGCGGACTTTCTATCAGATCGCGTAAAGCGGCCATGAAGCGCGCGGCGGTCGCACCGTCGATCGCGCGATCGATTTGGGGATCGCGGCGCCGGGTGAAGTCGATCGGGCGGGACTCAAGCCGGTACGGCGCCGGTCAGCAGCGCCACCGCAATGATGATGGCGGTGATCAACAGATAATATTTCAGCGCGAACCGCTGGAGATCGCCCAATTCCACATCGACCAGCGCGCATTTGAGATACACAGCGGCGACGAGCGGGCTGAGGCCGTGGATTTGCAGCCCGAGCAGCGAGGCCCGCCCGATCGCCTCCGGCGATATGCCATAGGTTTGCCCGGACTTGGCGATTACTGGCAACACGCCGAAGTAAAATGCGTCGTTGGACATGAAAAAAGTCAGCGGCGAGGCGAGGACGGCGGTCACGAACCCCAGGTGCGGCCCCAGTGCCTGAGGCAGACCGGACACGATCGACCCGGCCATGGCGTCGAGCATGCCCGTGCCGGTGAGCACACCGGTGAAAGCGCCGGCGGCAAGCACCAGGATCGCGGTATTCAGCACATTACCGGCGTGGTTCACCAGCCGAGCGCGCTGATCCGACAATTTCGGGTAGTTGATCATCAGGGCCAGCGCGGTGCCGGTCATGAACAGGGCCGGAAGCGGCGCAAGGTGCAGGATCACGGCAAGCATCAGCACGACCGTCATCGCGACATTGACCCAGATCAGGCGCGGGCGGAGCGCGGCCGGATCGCTTTCGAAGGCTGCCACCAGGCTGTTGTCGTCCGGCACCGTGACGGTTTCCGACGTTTCGACATCGCGCCCCGCCAGCCTACGGCGCTCGCGGACCCCGAAGTACCAGGCGAGGGCGAAAGTGGCCGCCAGTCCGGCGGCCATCGCCGGCAGAAGCGGTACGAACAACGCGTTCGGGCTGACCTTCAATACGGCCGCGACCCGCGCCGCCGGGCCGCCCCACGGGGTCATGTTCAGGATCGAACCGCAAAGCCCGCCAAGAGTCAGAAAGATCAGCGAATTGATCCCGAGCCGACGGAACACGGGCAAGAGCGCCACCACCGTGACGAGCAGCGTGGTCGTACCGTCTCCATCCAGGGAAATGATGGCGACGAGCGCCGTCAGCCCCAGCGTTGCGCGAAGCGGATCATTCCCGACCCACCGGACGATCCGCGTAACCAGCGGCTGAAAAAGCCCGGCATCAATCATGATGCCGAAATAGAAGATGGCGAACACCAGCAACACTGCCGTCGGCGCGACTTCCTTGATGCCGTCGAGCATCATGCCACCAGCGCCCAGGCCCTTGCCAAGAAGAATCGCGGCCAGCAGTGGGACGAGGATGAGTCCAACAAGCGCAGACACACGCTTCATCATGATGAGCGCCATGAAGACGACAATCATCGTAAAGCCGGAAATCGCCAGCACGTTGGCTGATGTCATCGAATGCCTCCCCCGTTTTCTCTCATGTTCAGAACGCCGGACAATGTCCGTTTCCTAAAATCTTCCGCCCGCACGTCCGACCAGCAACAAGCCCGCGACGCGCGGGGCAGGCTGCGTCCGGCACCCTGGACACAATCTCGCCCGTTTCAGTGGCCTGTCAGTTGATCGTCAGGGCAACAAATTCGCCGGGATGGCCGGGGCCGCCGATCGGAACAACGATGTACTGCTTGCCCTTCCAGGCATAGGTCATCGGCACGCCCGTGGTCTCGCCGTCCAAAGTCGTTTCCCAGACGACCCTGCCGGTCGCCTTGTCGAATGCGCGGAACTTCTTGCCGCCGGCGCCGGGGGGGCTCTGCGTCATGCCCTCTCCCATGAACACCAGGCTCTTGGTTACGAGCGGCCCGACGCGCCCCGGCTCGCCCAGCGGGGGCAAGTTCAATCCCTTCAACGCCGGGTGATTACGCGGGCCATCGCCGTTGGCGACCGTCCATTTGAGCTCGCCCTTGTTCAGATCGATCGCGACCAGTCGGCCGTATGGCGGTTTGAAGAGCGGCAGGCCCTGCGGCCCGTCCGGCCGGGCCGCATCCTTTCGTACCAGGAACGTATCCGAACCCGCCGGGGGCGGACCGAGCTTGGCGGAACGCGTCGCCGTGATCGAGGGCACGTACAAAATGTTCGTTTCCGGATCGAGCGCGGCACCGGGCCAATTCGTGCCGCCCGAGCTGGTCGGCATGTGAAGCGACCCCTTCTTGCCGACTCCCTTGCCTTTTCCGTCGACGACGACCGGAAAGTAGACTGGTCCATAGGCATATTGATCGAGGATCTTCACCGCCTCCTCGTGCAGTTCGGGCGTGAAATCCATCAGGTCGGAGGCGGAGACGCCCTGTTGATCGTAGGCGAAGGGCATTCCATGCGAATCGAGTGGCATGGGCTGGGTTGGCGAATACCATTCCCCTGGCGCATCCCCCGCCGGGGCCGGATGTTCGATGATCGGCCAGACAGGCTTTCCGGTCGTCCGATCCAGCACATAGAGATAAGCCTGCTTCGAGGTCTGCGCGAGCGCCTTGATCGGCCGCCCGTCCACAACGATGTCGGCAAGCACGGGCGCGGAGGGCAGGTCGTAATCCCAGATGTCATGATGAACCGTCTGGAAATGCCAGGCTCGCTTGCCCGTGCGGGCATCGAGCGCCACGATGCTGTCGGAGAAAAGATTGGCGCCCCTGCGCTTGCCGCCGTACCAATCGTTGCTGGGCGAAGATTCCGGCAGATAGACCAGCCCGAGCTCCTCATCGCCGCTCATGGGCGCCCAGACGTTGGTGCCGCCCGTGTATTTCCACGAGCCCTCTTCCCAGGTGTCGTTGCCAAATTCCCCGGCCTGCGGGATGGAGCGCCACACCCAGAGCTGCTTGCCCGTGCGCACGTCGATACCGCGAACGTCGCCGCGCGGATTGTCGATCACCGTGACGCGGCGGTCGTCGTTGATGTCTTCTATGGCGGTACCTATGATCACCACGCCGCGAACGATCACGGTCGGGCCGGTGAGCCACGCAAACGCCTCCCCGCCTTTTTCCAGGCCTTGCCGAAGATCGACCTGACCGTTGACCCCGAAATCGGGATAGCGCTTGCCGGTCCTGGCATTCAGAGCGGTCAGATACCGGTTGCCGATCTGCGCGATAATACGATCGTCGCCCTTGCCGTCGGTCCAATAGGCGATCGCTCGCGTGGCGCTTCCCTCGATCGGCGCGGCACCGTCTCCGCGCGGCGGCGCGTCAGCGCTCGACACGGTCGCCCTCGGCTTGGGCACGGCGGTGGCGACCGGTGAATCGACGTGCCAGACGACCTTGCCGGTCACCGCATCAAGCGCCACCACGCCCCCTACGCCCGAACTGTAATAGACCATGCCGCCGATCATCAGCGGCGTGGTCTGATTGTTGCCGGACGGCTCCGCCGAGGAACCGAGCGCCTGCCGAACCTGCTGCGGCGATAGGGATTGCCGCCACGCGACGTGCAAACCCTTGACCGTATCCTTGTTGATCTGGTCGAGCGCAGCGTAATTCTGGCTCGCATAATTGCCCTTGTAGGCGCGCCATTCTGAAGTGGGGGCAGTCGGCAGATTCGGGATATTCACGCCGGTCGAGGACATGACGGACGTGGCCGTCGCGGAAGGGGCCGGCGGTGCCTTCGTCGGCTCGGCGGAAATCGGCGGCGGAGCGGAAGCCGAAGGTCGCGCGCCGAGGTAATTGGCGATGGCCTGCTTTTCCGCTTCGGAAAGACCGGCCGCCATCGGCGCCATGACCCCATGCAACACGCCGAAAATCTGCTGCGGCGTCATCTTGTTGATCTGTTCGAGACCCGGTGCCCGCTCGATCGCCGGTTCGTGACACTGCGCGCAGCGCGCCTTAAACAGCGCCTGGCCGTCTGCCCGCACCGCCTGGGCCGGCTGAGCCCCCACCGCCGCCCTGACCGCGAAGGACGCCATCAGCAAGCCGCACAGGGCGATCGCGACCTTGCTGCTCACCCCATTTGATCTCGTGCGCGTGTCCGATACCGGGTGGGAAGCGGCTGCCCGTCGCTCAGGCGCTTTCGGAGTGACCATTTCATTACCTTGTGTTGCGCCAGGAGACTGTTGCGACGGGGGCGAGCTTGCGCTCGTCTCCGGTCACGACCGACGGATCGAAATCATTTCGTTCCCGGCAGCGGGCGGTATCCAACCCGATCGTTGAGGAACGAGCTGAGCCAAAGCGTGTTGCCCACCGGAACGGCCGTCGCCACGCCGTCAAAGGCGGGGTTTGGCTCGGCATAGGCGATCACCCGCCACTGCATGGAAACCGGGTTCAGCTCGACGGCGGCGTAGCCACGAATGCAATCGTGGATCCCCTGTCCGCTGTTGACGACTTGCTGACGGGTGCCGCCGCAGGCCGGCTCGTCGGCCATTTTCCCGGCGGCGATAAGGTGTCCGTCTTCCCAGTGGATGTTGTCCAGGCTGGTGAGAGGCGCGGCGGATTGGCGTACGGGTTTACCCGGATGGGCGCGCGAATAGATGAGCACGCTGCCGCTATCGACCGAAACGACGTAGAACTCCTTCTCGTCGAGCGATGCTTCAATGCCGTTGGGGCCGAACATCTGCGTGCCGGGGATCTGGCGGAACCCGGCGTCGCCCGGCGTCCAGCTGGCCACCGCGCCGACTGTGATCCCGCTGGACGAGGCTTTCGGGCCCTTGAACGCAATGTCGCCGCGGATCGTGGCGAGGATCGTTCCATCGTGAAGTGCGGTGACGGCGTTGCCGACCATGCCCTTGGGGAAGGGCACGCAGCCGGTCCATGTCACGCTTGGCTCGGCGCCGCGCGCGTCGAGCGCGAACACCTGGATGCCTTCGAGCGCCAGATGGCTCACGACATACAGCCGATACAGGCCGGGCGCCGTGCCGGGGCGGAGCGCGAGACCGTGCGGCGCAAATCCCGCCGCATCGGGCGGACCCGGGCAATGCGGATAGAGCGCGGTATCCGGCCGGATCTGCGCGGGACCGCCCGTAAAAAGAGGCTTGGTCACCTTCTCGGTCGTATCGACGAGGCTAAGCCGCGCACCGGGGGCAACCCCGCTGGCGATGAGCCATTTGGTGTCGGGCACGCGAACCAGATCCTCCGGCTTCTTCAGCCCGCAGACGAATTTCAGACCGTCGACGGGGCCGCACGCATCGGTCGGGGCACTTTCGGCGGGTGCCGCGGCCTCCGAACGTGCCTGGACCGGCGAACCGGTTGCCGCGAACAAGATGCCGATAGCGAGAGACGATGAAAACCAGCGTGTCACAAATTACACCTTTCAGAACCTCATCCAACCAGCGCACCGTCCGTGCGTCCAATCCTTGTGGAATCGTAGCGTAGGGGTGTCGTGCACGCGGTCTGCGATGATCGGACGCCGAATATGGACGTGTTTATCGTTCGCGAAAGCTTAGTGTCAATGTCGACATAAACTATCGACGTTTGTAGTTATGGATTAACTGTCGAGGGCGACGTATAGCCTTCAAGCGAACGCAATCCACCTGCTCGAGCGCCAAATTTGCCTCCCCTTTTTTGGTCGTTATCGGGATCGGCGGCAGCGGGATCGTTTTGGAAGGAGAGGATCATGGGCGTCAAACCAGGCATGATGGCAGCAGCCCTCGCGCTGCTCACCGGTTGCACGACCGCGACGGTTGGAACGGCCCGGCTTGCGGCGCTCGCAAATCCGTCCCGTCCGGCTAGCGACACCGCTCGCGACGGAAAGCAAAAAGCGTCCGAGCTGATGGCGTTCGCCGGCATCGCGCCGGGACAGACGGTCGCCGACATGCTTCCGGGCGGCGGTTACTGGACGCGCCTCTTTTCCCAGGTTGTCGGCCCGCGAGGCAAGGTATTTGCAGTTCTGGCACGACCGTCGGCAGATGCACCGGCATCGACCAATCCCATTCCCGCCAAGGCTATCGCCGCAGGCCCCGCTTTCCACAACGTGACGGCGATCGAGTCCAGTTTCACGATGATGAGCCTGCCCGCGAAAGTCGACCTGTTCTGGACATCGAGGAACTACCGCGATTTCTATCGGCAGGGCAGAGAAACCGCACGCGCGATTTCGAAGGCGATCTACGACAATATGAAACCGGGCGGCCTCCTCGTCATCGTCGATCATGCGGCATCGCCGCAAATGGCGCTCGCGGACCAGACGAAATTGGGCCGCATCGACCCTGCGGTCGTCAAGGCGGACGTGGTAGCCGCAGGCTTCTTGTTCGCGGGCGAAAGCGATGTGCTTGCCAACCCTGCGGACGACCATTTGCGGATCATCATCGACCCGGCCATCATGGACCATACCGACCAATTCGTGTTTAAATTCCGCAAGCCGAGATAATCCGGCCGATACCGCCCCGCTGGGGCAAGGCACCGGTCCGGGGGGCTTGTCCGCGCCTGATATTGGCCTTACGTCGACGCGAAATGTCGTCGTGTAAGGTGAATGCGTGGACCTCTATATCGATGCCGAGCAGGCGGCGGCGGAACTCGGAATATCCCTCGCGACGCTGTACACCTACATCAGTCGGCGCGGAATCCGTTCGCAGAAAGTTCCTGGCACCAAGAAGCGGCAATATTGGAAAGCCGACATCGACCGGATCAAGTCCCGCAAGGGCAAGGCCCAGGAGGCGCCGCAATCCGGCGAGCAGCAAAATTCGCAACTGACCCTCCTTACGCCCGACGGCCCTTATTATCGCGGCCAAAGCGCGATCGCCCTTTCGGAGACACACAGTCTGGAGGACGTCGCAGCGTTGCTGTGGAATATCGACCGGGATTCCGTGTTCGGAGATTCCGTCGCCATGGCGCCTGTCGAACTGCAGAAGCTCTACGACGTCTTCGAGGGCGCAAGCATCGCCGATAAGGCCATCGGCATCCTGCCCTTCATCGAGCGCGCCAACCCGCGCGCATTCGACCTGAGCCACGAAGGCATGTGCCGCACAGGGGCCGATTTGCTGCGGTGGTACGCCGCGATCTTCGCCGGGCGGGATATTCCACACAGTGAGCCGCTGCACATCCAGACCGCTGCCCTGGCAGGCGGCAGTCACGAGGTTGCCGATCTTATCAGGCGCGTGCTGGTGATTTCGGCCGATCACGGCTTTGGCGCTGGCACGTACGCGGTTCGCGCGGTGGCGAGCACGGGCGTCACCCCGTACCGATCGGTGCTCGCGGGATTCGCGATCGCGCCGGGACGCCGCAATGTTCTCGGGCACCGCGCGGCGATTGCGCGTTTACTGACGGAATTGGACGAGAGCCCGAACCCCGAACAGGTGATCGCCCGGCGCATGCAGGAAGGCGAGGATCTGCCGGGCTTCCGGATACCTTGGCCCTATGTGGATGGCGATCCGCGGGCGCAGCGGCTGATGGAAGATCTCCAGCGCATTCGCGGCGACCATCCCCTTTTCGTAAAGGCCGCGGCAGCATTCGCCTATGCGAAAAACGAGCTTGGAAGGCATGCCGGGCACGGGATGGTCAACGATCTGATCGCACGGGTGATCGGGCTTCCCAGCCGCGAATATCTTTATCCGCTAGGGCGATGCGCCGGGTGGGTCGCACATTCGATCGAGGGCTATATGGCGGAGGATGTCGCGCAGCCGGTTGCCGATTACCGCGGCCCGCTTCCGCAGACACGCTGAGAGCAAGCCCGCCCCGCTTGCGGTGAGGCAAGCGAGGCGGTGTGGCGGCTCAGTATTTCCAGCGCACCGTCGCGCCGTAGGTACGCGGGGGCGCATATGCCGCAATGACGACACCCGAAATGTTGCCATCGTAGGTTTTGGTGAATTCCTTCGTCAGGTTCTTGCCCCACAGCGAGACCGTCCAATGATTGCCAGGCGCCTTGAACACCACACGCGCATCAATGAAGTTGGTTGGTGGGCGAGTATTATAGATATTGTTGCTCTCGTTGTCGTAAATGCGGGACGTGAACGAGTAATCAGCCGCGACCTGGAGTGAACTGCCGCCTGCGAAATCATAGGTGTAAGAAGGTGAAACGGTCGCCTTGTGGTCCGGCGTATAATCGAGGCGGTTGCCCTTGTAGTTCGCGCTTACCGCGCCGATGAACACCGGAAAATCGTCATAGCGCGCATGCGTGTAGGCATAGGTTGCATCCAGGCGCAGCCCGGCGCCAACGTCGATATTAAGCTCGGTTTCATATCCGTAAATTGTCGCGAATGCATTGAAGATGAGCGCCGTCCCGTTCGGATCCTGGACGCGGTTCTGAAGGTTGTCGTATTTCGAATAAAAGAACGAGTTGTTCCATGTTACCCGGCCACGGAAGAACTTGCCGCGCTGCCCAACTTCGTAACTGGTCACGGTTTCCGGATTTACGGCGAGTGCTGCGTCGGCCGCATCGGCCGGCGTGTCCTGGAAGCCACCGCTTTTGAAACCGCGAGCAACCGATCCGTACAACATGAGGTTCCGCGACAGGTGAATATCGGCACCGGCACGCCAGCTCAATGCACCCCAGCTTTTGCTCGCCGTCACGTCGTATGGGGTCGACACGAAGAAAACCTGTGATACGTTGAATGTTCCGATGCTGTGCGCTGTCTTGTCGTCATTGGTATAGCGCAGACCGCCGAACACATTGACAGTATCTGTAATCGGTACGGTAGCGTCGACATAGCCAGCCCAGCTGTTAGTCGTGGCATCCTGCGTAATCGACTCTGTGCGAATAGCAGGATTGCGCAGGCTGCGGTTCGAGTCGATCCGGAATGTGTGGGCATTGTAATTGTAGATGCCTGCGACCCAAGTGATCTTGCTGCCGGGCAACGACTTCATCTGAAATTCATGGCTGAACAGATCCGATTTCTCATCGTCCCCGCCATCCACGTCGCGGGTCTGGCCGACCGCGGTATTCTTGTCGAGCGAGCCGTCGAAATCGTAATTGCTCACATACCTGATGTGCTTGAACGATCCGAGATAGCTCAACGTCGCGAAGGACAAGTCCAGCTCGCTCTTGAAGCGGACATCCCAGACGTCGCGGTTCTGCTTGCCATCGATGGTGGCGTACGTCTTGTACTGGAACGGATCGACGAAGAACCGATCGACGAAGCCGCCCGATGGCTGCATGTATTGCGGGATACGGTTGCCCGGGCCCTTGTTACGATCGGTCACCGTCTCGGCGGTCAAGTGGAAGCGTACGTTGGCTGCCGGCTCGACCAGCAACTGCCCGCGAGCGGACCATGTATTCTGGTTGTCGAGTTCGCCAATCTTGTCGCCGGCCGCGTCGATCCGGTCGGTATAGCCATCGTGCCGATGGAGGGCACCACCGAGGCGGAGCGCCGCGATGCCCTCTTGCAAGGGCACGTTGACATAGCCTGCCAAGTCCGTCTGGTTGTAATTGCCATAGGTCCCCTCCGCCGAGACGTCGAGAGCCCTGAGATTCGGCCGGTTGGTGACGATGTTGATCGCGCCGCCCGTCACGTTACGGCCGAAAAGCGTGCCTTGCGGACCTTTGAGCACCTCGATTCGTGCGATGTCGAACGGATCGAAGGCAATGCCCGACGGGCGCCCGTTGTAGATTTCGTCGACAAACACGGCCGAACTGGGGTCGCCGCTGGCACCGCGTGAGGACGAGCCGACGCCGCGGATCGCGATGCGGGGTTCGGAAGCCGGGAAACCGTTGAAACCAATGCCGGGCGTGCGCTGGACGACATCACCGACCGATACGAGGTGGGCGTCCTGAATGAGCCCCTCGCCGAGCACGCTGACCGTGATCGGCACGTCCTGCTTGCCCTGGTCGCGGCGCTGCGCGGTGACGATGATGTCGCTCGCTTGATCCTCGACGGGCGCGGCCGCCGGCGCGGCTGCGCTGGCCTGCGCGGATGCGGCCGAGGACACTCCCAGCGCGGCGATCGCCGCCGAAGTGAGAAAGACCCCTTTAGCAACTTTATTGAACATATAGCCTCCCCTGTCTTGATTATGTTTCAAGAGCCAGTCGTCATGATAAGCCGACTTTGACATGATTAAAAGTCGAATCTTTGACAAAATCGACATACATCGACTGTTATAGTCGATGTGTACTGTTCTTCGCCGGGTCGGGTGAGAGCGGAACAATGCGCCTGAGCCATCATAGCGCGGGCGACGAGTGCCTGTGCCGCACCGCGTCCATTTGAAATCTTTCGTCGCTTTCAGACGGCCCCGGAACCGAGCACTTCCTGAAGACACCCGGCCGCAATCCGCTCCGGCCGAGCAAAGGCCATGGCCGTGATCAGGCGCGGACTTGATCGCCGTGCGTTCAGGCCGCAGTAGCCCTGCGACGAATTATTCCGCGACCTACACCGCTCCGGACGACCATCTCGAAACGCACGCCACTATCCCGCTTCCTCGCCCAGCACCTTTCCCGGGTTCAACAGCCCGAAGGGGTCGAGCGCCGCCTTCAACTGCTTCATCAGCGCAATCTCCTGGGCCGTGCGCGAGATCGAAAGCCACTCGCGCTTTTCCAGTCCGATACCGTGCTCGGCGGAAACCGACCCGTTGATCGCGGCCAGCGGTTTGTAGACAATCTCTTCGACGCGGCGACGCGCTTCCGGACTCCAGGGCCGGGGCGAGACGATGATGTGCAAATTGCCGTCACCGATATGCCCGTAGACGATGAAGCGGACCTGGTCGCCCCATTCAGCGTGCAACGATGCTCGTAGTGCCTCGATGAAGTCGTTCATCGTGGCGAGCGGCAGGCTCACATCAAAAACACTGGCTGGAAAGAGAATTTGCCGAACGGTCTGGGAATCCTCGCGGATTTCCCACATGGCATTGCGCTGCGTCTTGGACGAAGCGATGACCGCGTCCTCCGCGAGGCCTTGCTCGAGGCATTCGCCCAGCACGGCTTCAACCAGCGCCGCATCGTGATCGGGATCGGTGCCGGTTGCTTCGAGGAGAACGTAGAAATCGTATCCACCCGCCAGCGGCGCCTGATGACGCCCGCTTTCGATCGCGACGAGTTCGTACCCCTCGCGCCACATGACTTCGAAAGAGCTCAGCAATCCGCCCAGCCTTCTGCTCGCCAGGCCGAACACATCGGCCAAGTTGTCGAAGCCGTTGATCGCCAGGATCGCGGTGGTTTCGCTGGCCGGGATCGGCCGCAGGCGCAACACCGCCCGCGTGACGATTCCCAACGTGCCCTCGGAGCCGATGAACAGATGCTTGAGGTCGTAGCCGGCGTTGTTCTTGAGCAGGGCGTTCATCGACGAAATGATCGTCCCGTCAGCAAGCACGACCTCCAGGCCCAGCACGTTTTCCCGCATCATGCCGTAACGGATGACCGTATTGCCGCCCGCATTGGTCGAAATGTTGCCGCCAATCGAGCACGAGCCGCGCGCGCCGAGATCGACGCCGAACGCCAGGCCATGTTTGGCGGCAGCCTCGTGAACCGATTGAAGCGGCACACCTGCTTCAACCACCATAGTCATCCCGATGACGTCGATCGATTCAATGGCGCGCATGCGTTCAAACGAGATCTGCACCTCGTTTTCCTGTGCGTCCACGCCGTGGACGAGGCCGGTGAGGCCACCCGCCGGGACGACCGGCTGGCGCGCCTGATGACACAATTTCATGATGGCGGAGAGTTCGGACGTGGTGCGCGGGCGGACCACCGCCATGGCGCCGCACTGCGCGCGCCCTTGCCAATCAGCGGGGCGCGCCCGGACATCGTCGCCGACGATCAGGCCCGCCTCGCCGACCACCTCCCGGATCGCTTCAAACAGGTCCATTGTCACCGCTCCGTCGCAACACCGGCGAGCGGATCACCGCCGCCGGTAACATCACTGATTCTGGTACGCAGCGAGAACTGCATCGGCCATTTGCTTGGTCGTGGCGGTCCCGCCCTGATCGCGGCAGAGCGTTTTCCCCTCGCGGAAGACCTGCTCGACCGCCGCCTCCAGCCGTGCTGCCTCGGACGAGAGCCCCATGTGTTCCAGCATCATGGACGCGGAGAGAATGGTCGCTGTCGGGTTGGCAATGCCCTGGCCGGCGATATCCGGTCCCGAGCCGTGGCAGGATTCGAAATAGGCCCAGCCATCGTCGCCATAATTGCCGGATGCCGAGACGCCGAGACCGCCCGCGACCTCGCCGATAATATCCGACATTATGTCGCCATATTGGTTCATGCAGACGACGACGTCCATGGTTTTGGGGTAGCGGACCGCCCGGCGCGCCGCATCATCGACGTGATAATAATCGTAGGAGAGTTCCGGATGTCCGGCGACGATCTCCCTGATCGTGCTTTCGAACAGGCCATCGGATATCGGCAACACATTGGACTTGGCGACGCACGTCACCTTGCCGGGATATCCCCTCGCCTTGCGGGCAAGCGCCAGTTCGCAAGCGAACCGACCAATCCGTTCCGCCGCTGCTCGCGTGACGACCTTGACCGCGAACTTGCCATCGCCGCACTCACCCAGCGTCCGGCCGAACATGTCGGTCAGATCCGGCAATACGCGCTTGATATCGGCAAGATCGCCTTCACGCCCCGGATACATACCCTCGGAGTTTTCGCGCAGGATGATGCAATCGATGCCGTCGGGATCGGCAAGCGGCGATTGCATGCCCGACATGAACTTCGCCGGCCTGACCCCGGCCCAAGCGTCCATTCCCCAGCGCAGCCATCCGATTACCTGCGCGGTGTCCGGCCCGGCCGCGCCGAACAGCACGCCGTCGGCCTCGCGGCACGCTTGCCGCGTCGCCTCTGGGAGGGCAGAACCCGGCCTGTCATATTGAGCCGGCGTGAGGATCTCCACCGGCATGCCCGCGGCAACCATGAGGTCGCACGTCGCTTCCACCACTTCGATGCCAATACCCTCGCCCGGCAATGCAACAATCGTCTTCACGCTTCGGACCTTTCCTGTTCGACGGGGTTCGACAGAAGGCCGATACCGACGATTTCCACTTCACAGATGTCGCCCGGCTTGAGCCAGATCGGCGGATTTTGCCTTGCTCCCACGCCGCTGGGCGTACCGGTGACGATGACATCGCCCGGCGAGAGGGTCATGGCTTCCGAAATGACGTGGACCAGCGTCGCGACATCGAAGATCATGTCCTCGGTATTGTCGCTCTGAAGCACCCGGCCATTGACCCGCGCCTCCAGGTGCAGGCCCTTGGCGCCGGGCGGGAGTTCATCAGCCGTCACGAGTTCGGGACCGAAGGCGCCGGTGCCGTCGAAATTCTTGCCCATGAACCACTGCTGGGTGCGAACCTGATAATCCCGCACCGAAGCGTCGTTGAACACAGAATAGCCTGCCACATGCTGGAGCGCTTGCTCGACCGGGATGTTGCGGCCGGATTTCCCGATGACGGCTGCCAATTCGACTTCGTAATCGAGCAGATCCGAAACATTCGGCCGGATCAGCGGAGCGTCCGCCCCGACCAAGCTTGAGTGGTAACGCGAAAACACGACCGGATATTCCGGAACGGGTGTATTCGATTCGGCGGCATGCTTCCGGTAGTTCAGACCGATGCAAAGGATCTTGTCCGGGTCCGGAATGGGCGGCAGCAATCGAAACGAACCGGGCGCGAGCAGCGGAGCTTCGCTCAACCTTGCGCCAAACTCGACGACGGCATCCGGGCCCTTGCCGATCACGTCGCGCAACGCGAAACCGAGTTCCGAAACCGGCAGGCCGCGGTATCCGGCCGTCGTAAAAAGTCCTACGCCATTTCCGGCAGGACCCGTGTAGCTAATGAAGCGCATATTTCTATCCCACATCTACGTGCAGGCGAGGCGATCGCCCGGACAAACTCAATCTTGCGTGCTACCCCTCGGTCGATCCGAAGCGGTGGGCACGTGACAGCCGGTCACGCGCCCGCGGCCGATCCTTGCGGGCGAGATGACGCGCAAACGGTCGCGCGACGACGCCGGAGCGTATCGCAACGCCGGGCGGTGATTGCGGACACAGTTTCAATGTGACTCCTCCCCGGCGGTCGCTTCCGTGTGAACGTGCGATGCACGCGCAATCTGCTTCCCGCTTTCTTGAACCGAGCGTCGGCGCTCGATCGTAGCCTCTTAACTCATCTCAACAATAACTCGTCAAGATCGACTTCCTTTGTCGATATGATCGGCGCACAACCTTCCGGCTGCACCCGTCCTCGCCGACCGGATGCCAGTGCGATTTATATCTGCGGGAGCCGGAAGGGGCCGCGAAGCAAGCACCTCGCCGCCGACAACGAGCCCCGCGATCGTCCGCTGGTGGAGACCGCCCGCGCTTTGCATTCCGGCCCGGATACCCTCATATCGGATCCACACATCCTGCGGGGTACAATCAACGTCGTCGGCATACGGGAGTGAATCGGTTCCAATGCCAGATACGCGCTCGGCCGACTTCGATCTCCTGAAATGGCTGGATCCCGAGACACAGGCCGCCTTCTTACGGGCGGTCCGCCACAGGGATTATCGCGCGGGTCAAATCATCTATATCGAGGGCGACCACGGAGACGAGATGTTCCGGATCGCGCACGGCTCGGTCAAGCTGTCGCTGTCGCGCGAGGATGGGCGGCATTTCGTCCTGCTTCACCTGGAGGAGAGCGGTTGCTTTGGCGACAGCAGCCTTGTCGACGGTGGCGAGCGGCCGCAGACGGCACAGGCAAGCAGCGACACGCGACTGCAAGTGCTGGACAAGGCGGCGTTCGACCAATTGCGCGAACATCACCCCAGCTTCAGCTACGCCGTGATGCGGTTGCTCGCATTTCAAATGCGCTCGGCGGCGTTTCACTATGTCAACCGCAACCTCGACAATTTGCAGACGCGGGTCGTCTCCCGCCTGCTGCAGATGCTGCCCCCCGCCGACGCGGCTGGCAGCGCGATCACCCTGCGCCTGTCGCAGGCCGATCTTGCGTTGATGGTCGGCGGCTCGCGCCAGCACGTCAACCGGGTAATCAAGCGGCTCGAGGGTCTCGGCCTTGTTTCCGTCAGTTACGGTGCGATCTCCACCAGCGATCGCGACGCCCTGGCTGCCTTATTGCGGGGAGATTGTCACTAAGGTGACAGACTCCGCACTCCGATTGGCAGACATTGGGCCAAGAGGATGTTGAGAGGCACGATGATGACCACGGCCACGTCGGCACCGCGCGAAGCGGAGAGAAATGCGATCAGGCTGTCGGACAAATGGGAATTGTCGAACGGCCGGATTATGATCAGCGGCACTCAGGCGATCGCGCGCGTCTTGCTGGCGCAACGTGCGCTGGACGGCATGGCGGGCCTGAACACGGCCGGATACATCAGCGGCTATCGCGGGTCGCCGCTGGGCGGCGTGGACACGGTCTTATGGTCCGTGGCGAAGCAGCTTGATGCGGCGGACGTTACTTTCCAGCCGGGCGTCAACGAGGATCTGGCCGCGACGGCTGTCCGCGGCACCCAGCAGATCGATTTCGTTCCCGGCCCGCGCGTCGATGGCGTATTCGCCGCCTGGTACGGCAAGGGCCCGGGGGTCGACCGTTCGATCGACGCGCTGAAGCACGGCAATTACGCGGGATCGCATCCGAAAGGGGGCGTGACGATCTTCTACGGGGACGACCATGGCGGCAAATCCTCCACGGTGGCGCATCACAGCGAGCAGGCGATGGCGTCCGCGCGAATCCCGTCGCTATACCCCGCCGACGTCGGCGAGGTGCTGCGCTTCGGCCTGCTGGCCAACGCCCTGTCGCGGTACAGCGGATCCTGGGTCGGCGTGAAACTGGTCAACGAAGTCGCCGAGCAGACCGAAACGATCGATATCGACCTGTCCGGCTTCGACGTGTCGCTTCCGCCACACCAAGCGGGGCCACCCGAAGGACTTCACGTGCGGCGCGCATATCTGCCGCCGGTGCGTGAGGAGCAGATCGTCGATGAATTCCGGCTCCCGCTCGTCATGAGTTTCGTGCGGGCGAACGGGATCGACCGCACCGAGATCAGGGCGCCGGAGGGCAGACTCGCGCTCGTCACCGCGGGCAAGAGCTATGGCGACACCCGCCGTGCGCTGCGCCTGCTCGATCTGTCGGACGAGCGGGCGGCGGCGCTCGGCGTTTCGCTCTACAAGGTTGGCTGCATCTGGCCGCTGGAAAGCGCGGGCTTGCGCAGCTTTGCCGAGGGCCATGAGGTCCTGTTCTTCATCGAGGAAAAGGCCGCGTTTCTGGAGCCGCAGGCCGCGCGCGCCTTCGTCAATGACGTCCGCCGCCCCTTCTTCATCGGCAAGCAGGATGAGGACGGCGCACCCTTGCTATCCTCGACGCTGCAACTCGACCCGTTCACGATCGCGCTCGCACTCGCCGAGCGCCTGCATCGCCTGGGCATCCACGATGACGCGGTCGAGGTGGGGGCGGCGCGGCTGCTGCAATGGGCATCTCCGGGCGCGGCCATGGCCAACCCGCTCTTGCGCCGCGCACCGTTTTTCTGCTCCGGCTGCCCGCACAACCGCTCCACCAAGGTGCCCCCAGGCAGCTTGAGCATGACGGGAATCGGATGCCACGCCATGGTCGGACTGGCGCGGCCAGCCGAGGCGCTGCCACCGACCCATATGGGCGCGGAGGGCATGAACTGGACGGGGTTGGCGCCTTTCACCACCACCCGCCACATCTTCCAGAACATGGGCGACGGCACCTATTATCACTCTGGCCTGATGGCGATCCGCGCTGCCGTCGCATCGGGCACGAACATCACCTACAAGATCCTGTACAACGATGCCGTGGCGATGACCGGCGGCCAGCCGGTCGACGGTCCGCTGTCGGTCGCGGAGATCGCGCAACAGGTGCGCCACGAAGGCGTCGGCAAGATCATCGTGCTCAGCGAGAATCCCGATACGCATCGTGGCAACTCCGCTTTCCCTGCGGACGTAAGGATCGGCCACCGTGACGAGCTCGACGCGGTGCAGCGCGAACTGCGCGAACTGCCGGGATGCACGGTGCTGATCTACGAACAGACGTGCGCCGCCGAGAAGCGTCGTCGCCGCAAGCGCGGTCTCTATCCCGATCCGCCGACCCGACTGCACATCACCCCTTCCATATGCGAAGGGTGCGGCGACTGCTCGGTCCAGTCGACGTGCATGAGCCTGCAGCCGCTGCCGACCGATTTCGGCGTCAAACGGCGCATTGATCAATCGAGCTGCAATAAGGACATGAGCTGCCTCAAGGGGTTTTGCCCCAGCTTCATCACGGTTCACAATCCCGACATGCGCAAGCGCCCCGGCGTCTCCGGCGCGGCGGCGCTGCCCGATATCGTGCGCCCCGCGACCGTGTCGCTGGCCGAGGGCAGTTGCAACCTGTTGATCGCGGGAATCGGTGGCACGGGCGTCATCACGGTCGGCGCGATCATCGGAATGGCGGCGCATCTTGATGGTAACGCCGCGTCTCTGTTCGACATGACGGGGCTTGCGCAGAAGAACGGCGCCGTCTTCAGCCACGTCCGGATCGGGGCGAATCCAAGCGATCTCCATGCCCAGCGGCTCTCGCGCGGCGAGACCGATGTGCTGCTGGCGTTCGACCTCGTCGCGGCGATGGAAGCGGATGCGGTGGCGACACTTGCGGACGACCGTAGCCATGCCGTCGTGAACAGCGCGATTTCCCCGACGGTCGCCTTCCAGTTCAATGCCGCCGCCGTTCCGCTCGCCGGGCCTCTCGTCGCGCGGCTCGAGCATGCGACGCTGGACGCGGTCTTCGCCGACGCTACCTATATGGCGACGGCGATCATGGGCGACAGCGTCGGCGCGAACCTTTTCATGGTCGGCATCGCGGCGCAAAACGGGCTGCTGCCGGTATCGGTCGAGTCGATCGAACGGGCGATCCGGCTGAACGGAACCGCGGTCGACTTCAACATCCGTGCCTTCACGCTGGGGCGTCTGTTCGTGACCGACTCGGCACGGGTCGAGGCGATGCTTCCATCGGTCGCAGCGCCCGCCGCAAGCGATGATAGCGTCGCGGCCCTGATCAACCGTCGCATGCGTCACCTGACGGCGTATCAGAACGAAGCGCTTGCGAACCGCTATCAGGCCCTTGTGGAACGGGTGCGGACCGCCGAACTGGCGATCTCGGGCGGCGATGCGCTCACCCGGACCGTCGCTGCCAACTATGCCAAGGTGCTGTCATACAAGGACGAATACGAGGTCGCACGGCTGCTGACCGACGCCAGGGTGATGAAGGAACTGCGCGATACCTTCGGCGAAGGTGCAAGCTTCAGCTACAATCTCGCACCTCCGATCCTCAACGGCGCGTTGGATAACGGCAGGCCCCGCAAGCGCGCCTTCAAGATGAGCAGCTTCAAGCCGGTTCTGCACGTAATGGCCTGGGCCAAGTTCCTGCGGGGAAGCGCCTTCGATCCATTCGGATATTTCGCCGAGCGGCGCGCCGAACGCGCTCTGATCGGCGCGTATGAGCAACTCGTCGACACCGTACTCGCCGAGATGAGCGCGGAGCGGCTCGACAAGGCGATTGCGGTGCTCAACCATGTCGACAGCGTTCGTGGATTTGGGCCGGTGAAGGATGCGGCGCTCAAGGCATATGCGCAGACGTTGCCGCAGAAGATCGAGGCGCTCCGCGCGCCGGATCTCGCCGCGGCGGCGTGACGACGCCTGGACAGCGCCGGCGCGACTGATGGGTCGTGCCGGCGCTGTCCCTGCGTCGCGTCAACCTTGCGAGGCGTCCCCATCTTCATCCAAGTTCAACGCCGGGATCGCCTGAGGCATTGAACGGCGTTGGTGGCGCAACCCGATCAGCATCGCCACCAGACCGGCCAGCGCGGACACACCCAACGCCCAGCGCGGACCGAAATCCTGCGCAATCCACCCGACGAACGGTGCCCCGACCGGCGTGCCGCCCAATAGAATGGCGAGACGAATAGCCATCACCCGCCCCCGCATCGCCGGATCCGAGGAAAGCTGCATGAGCGTGTTCGAGCGATTGGCGATGGTCACGGCGGCAAATCCCATCACCCCCAGCGTCCCGGCGAATATCCAATAGCTTGGCGCCAAGGCCGCAAAGGCGCTCGCCGCAGCGAACAATGCGGTGCCCCTCGTCAGGATGGCGAGGCGCGGCCGCCCCTGCCCCGTCGCGAGGAACGCGCCCGCGAGAGTGCCGATCGCGACCGCCGAACTCAGGATCCCGTAATGCATGGCGTCGGCGTGGAACACACTGACGGCCATCGTGGAGACGTAGATCGGAAAGTTGAGACCGAATGTGCCGAACAGGAAAAGCATCAGCGCGATCGCGCGCAGATCCGATCGCGAGCCGACATAGCGAAACCCATCGAACAGCGCGCCCCGCTTCCGCCCCTGCCGCACACGGTTGCGCAGTTGATCCCGCTTCAATCCGGCAAGCGAAACGAGCACCGCGCCGAATGATATCCCATTGGCCGCGAACGCCCAGCCGGTGCCGAACACACCGATGCAGACTCCCGCCAGCGCAGGCCCAATCATGCGCCCCGCGTTGTTGGACGTGGAATTGAGCGCGACCGCGTTGGCCAGATCGTCTTCGCCGACCAGGTCCCCGACGAATGTCTGCCTGGCGGGCGCATCGAAGGCGGCGGTGCAGCCGAGCAGCAGCGCGAGGCAATAAAGCTCCCACAAGCGGACCGTACCGCTTATGACCAACACGCCCAGCACGAGCGACAGCAGCCCCATGATGCCCTGCGTCAACATCAGCAGCGTGCGCCTGTCGAGATGGTCGGCCGCGGTCCCCGTCCAGGGCAGCAACGCGAATTGCGGGCCATATTGCAGCGCCATCACGATGCCCACGGCTCGGGCGTCGTGATGGGTGAGTTCGGTCAGTACCAGCCAGTCCTGCGCAGCGAACTGCATCCAGGTGCCGATGTTCGAGACCATCGACCCAACGTACCACCGCCGGAAATTGGGGTGGCGCAGCGATCGGAAATTGCCACCATGCCGCTGCTGCGGCGGCGGAGATGCGGTGATCGCCATATGCCGTTCAGCCCTTCCCGAAGCGGCGATGTGCACCTGACGACGCGCGGAATACCCCCACCTCCAAGCCTCGTTTCAAATCATTTTCGGTTTGCAAGGAAGGAAATAATCGATTTTCGCTGACCCGCGTCGGGAGTCATAATCGGCATCCGGGTGCGGGGCACCACGGATTGCGGCGCAGCAAGGAAGGCATCGAGCTTCGCCCGTGTCCAAGTTAAACCGGATTTGGCGAGCGCCGGCGAATATGCAAATCCCGCCGCCTTGCCCGCTTTCCGGCCGACCACTCCGGACAGATTGGGACCGATGCCGTTCTTGGCCATATTGTGGCACATCCCGCAATGTTGCTGGAAGACAGCCTGGCCCGATTCGGCCGCCTGGGCATGAGCAACCGATGCCGAGCCCAAAAAGATACCCGCCGCCAGCGCAGACACCGCGATTGCATTTTTGAACGAAGTCTTGCCGATACTCTGCATTGAGGTTCTCCTGTTCAATAATTTCCACAAACAGGTCCGCGATGACGCACAGGTGAACCGGCTTGTTGCTGGGATGGGAAGATCAGATCATCCGGTACTTCTCAGCGCACCGCCAATGCGCGGCTCGGTTCCCGCGATGAGCCGCGCAATGTTGCTACGATGCCTCCACAGGACCAGCAGCGCGACGAAGACCAGCACCAGCGTGTCGGATCGACCGAAACTCGCGAAGCTGACCGGAGCGCTCAGCGCCGCAAGCATGCCGGCGAGCGAAGAGACACGCAGCGCCGCGAGCAGCGCCAGCCACGACGCGGCGTAGATCAACCCGCTCGGAACGTGGAGGGCGAGGACCACGCCCATCGTCGTCGCCACGCCCTTGCCGCCGCTAAAGCGCAGCCAGACGGGGTAACAATGCCCCAGGACAGCCGCGGCGGCGGCCACGTCGCCTTGCCCTGGCAGGAGACGAGAGGCGAACCACACCGCGCACCAGCCCTTGGCGAGATCGAGCAGCAGCGTCGCCGCCGCCAGACCTTTGCGCCCGCTGCGCAGCACGTTGGTGGCGCCGATATTGCCCGAGCCGATCGCACGCAGGTCGCCCCCGCCAACAAGGCGCATGAGGATCGCACCGAACGGGATCGATCCGCAGAGATAGCCGATCGACAGCGCCAGCGCCGGGGCGGTCCATGGAGCCGAAATGTGAAGTCCCGCGTCGATCACGATAATCGGTCCCGGCGTTCAGTTGGCAACAGGGGCGGCGAACCCGACAAAGGCGGAACCGCCGATCCAACCTTGATGCAGCGTCGCCGCTTCCGGAGACAGCGCATCACCAAGCGGATCCTGTCTCGTTCCAGCTTCAGCCCCGCCACGATCAGGCCTTCGGCCCGGAGCATCCCCGCCTAGGCCATTTCGACTTCGAGCAGATACGCGAATTGCTGTCCCGAATGCAGGTCGCGCTCGGTTACGCCTCCTTGCGGGGTTGCGCGGGGATAGGAAATCTTCACCATGTTGAGCTTCTCGACCGGATAGATCGACACCGTATCGGAAGCGACCTCATAGATCTTGGCGACCGATTCCCGGCGGAGCGCCGGATTGTCGTGCCATCGGGCGTAACTGTCCCGGTCTGGAAAGAAAACGTCGATCGTGACCCAGAACGGTCCGGCAACTTTGGATCGCACATGACTGGCGACATCGCCCAGCTTAGGCATGGACGACATCCTTCGCGATCGTAGCCGACAGGTCGATCCACTCCGTGCGGACGAGTTCGAGCGGGTCGCCGACTTCCACGACATGGTTCAGCTTGAACTCATAGGCTTGCCCACGCTCGCTGCTCGATGGCGTGAAGGGGAAACCATAACTCGGGGTTTCCATCCCGTCGAACAACGGCATGTGGAAGAAGGCGGCATTGGCCGCCCGCGCGATCTGGTTCGCCAGTTCCTGGTCGTGCGCCGTGATGACGCACAAGACGCCGACCTCCGGCGGTGGTGGCGTTCCCTCCGGCACCGCGCGGCCGGAGACCGCATTCCATCCGTAGATACGGAGCGAAATGTCGAAGTCCCCGGCTGAGTCTCCAAGCGCATTCTTCACCCGGCTCACCAGCACGGAATGCATCTTGTCATGAAACAAATCCAGATTTTCGAGCACCAGCGGATCGGCGATGCCGATGAGCATGATCGTCTGGTAACGCCCTCCGGCGGCGCCCTCCAGCTTCATGGTATAGGGTTTGGGTTCCCAAACCGACCCGGTGACCCGAACCTGGCGACCGTCGACATCGCGATAGTCGCAGTTCGTCACATCGAGCACCCCGCCTGGCTCGGTCAGGCGGAACGGGTTGCTGTTCTCATAGAGCATGTGCGCCGACACGCTTTGCGGCGTACATTTATTGGCCTGGACCAGCGGCTGGACGTCGAACCCATCGGCGTGGATCGTCAGGAAGCACCCGTTCGCGGGCGCCATCTTGACCGAGCACAAGGCGCCGCACTCGGCGGTCTTACCGGCGTGCCAGCTCGGGCCCACGGGCGCTCCCTTCCAGAGCGGATACGCCGCCAGGACCGCGGAATCCGTACTCCGCCCGCCGACGATGATATCCGCCCCCTGCTCGAGCGCGGCAATGAACGGTTCCGGACCCATCAGCGCCACGATGTGTTCGCATTCATCGATCGTTTCGTCCGCCAGTGGCCCGAGTGGTGGCAGCGGCCTTATCCTGCCCGCGGCATTTTTGGCCTTGATCGTCTCCTTGGACTGCTCGGATTTCAGCACCGCGATTTTCGGCGCGTAACCCTGTTCCCGCGCAACCTCACGAACGACATCCACCGTCCAGTCGACGTTGATATCGCCCCCGGCCTGACCTGCGGTTCCGATCAGGATGGGCGCGCCGGTCCGCTTCTGCGCCTCCATGAGCAGCAGGAGATCCTTCTTGACCATCGAGCGATTGTTCTTCGACTTGCCGGTCGCGAGGTAGGCCGCGCCGCTATCGGTCGACCCCGCGTCCATTGCCATCACATCCATGCCGAGCGCGATCGCCGCTTCGATTTCCTCGGGACGAACGCCCGACGATCCGAGCTGTCCGGTGGGAACGAACACCTTGACCGCGGAAAATGCCGGCGTCTCCGTCACGATGCCGCCTCCGCCACGGCATAAGCAAGCGGAGCAGGATCTCGGCCCGCCCCGGCTGGTTGAATGGTCGCCGCGCGAAACGGCTTGAGACCCATAGCGAGGATCCCCGCGCCGAGCAGAAACGCCAGCGGCGAAATCCAGCGGATCGAGAGGGCAAGCTGCGCCTGATCGTGAAACACCTGGTCGTCAAGCAAGCCGACCGAGAGCGGGCCCAGCGTCGCGGCGTAGATGTTGCTCGCGGCGATAAAGCAAGCCGCTCCGAAGGCGCGTACGCGGTTCGGCAGGAGTTCTGCCAGCGTCGCGTGCGTCAGGCCGAAGTTGAAGGTGACCGCGAACTGCAGCACGGCGAACGCGATGAGCGCGCCGTTCTTGAACAGGATGGTCACCATGAACGCCGCCGCGGCGCAAAGCAGGCCCGACACGATGCCCACGATCAACTTGCCGTCGCGCCGGTTCCAACGAGAATCGAGGACCTCCGACAGGAAGGCACCGGTGATGACTCCGAGCGGGCTCATGACGAGGTTGACGAGACCCAGGGTTTGCCCGGTTTTCGCCAAATCCATTCCATGAGCACGAACGAACAGGGTCGGTGCCCACGCAATGACTGCGTGGTGCGCCAGCACCAGCGTCGCGAAGCCCATGATGACACTGAACAGCGCGACGCGCTTTTCCCGGAAGATGACGAGGACGTCGGCGAAGCTTGTCTTTGCCGACGCACTGACGCCATCGTTCGACAGCCGCTCGGGTTCCTTCACCGCAAGCAACAGGGGGATCAGGAGGAAGCCGGAAAGGCCGATCAGGATGAAGACGATCCGCCACGTCTCGAGCGGACCGACGAAGGTCCGCGCGACACTGTCGGCACCAAGCATACGGATCAACGTCCCGCCCGCCAGCAACGAGAGGCCACTACCCAGATAAACCCCCATGGAATTGAGGCTGATTGCCCGAGTCCGCCGCCGCGTCGAGAAATAATCCGAAAGGATGGAGACCGCAGAGGGCATCAGCAAAGCTTCGCCGATCCCTACGCACATCCGGCCGATGAACAGCTCGGGCAATGTCCGCGCAAACCCGCACCCCATGGTGGCGAGACTCCATGCGACGACACCGATGATGATGATGTTGCGGCGGTGCCCATTGTCGGCAAGCCGTGCCAGCGGAAGCCCGACAATGCCGAAGGTGACGCCGAACGCCGCGCCCTGCAGCAATCCGATGCTGGTATCCGTGAGCCCCATCGATTTTTCCAGGGGGTGCACGAGGAGCGACAGGACCGACCGATCCATGATGCTGCACGCGTTGCAGAGGCACAATATGATCGCAACAAACCAGGCGTACCCGGTATCTTGCTTGATCCTAGTTTCAGCCAACACATCCCTCCGCCGTTATTTTCGTGGTGCATTCGTCATCGATATTCGCAACATCGTTCCGCCGCGGATCGCCGGACATGAGGTGTGGCGTTAACGTGATCCGGCTCGTACCGATCAAGACAGCAACCGGTCTCGGTCATATGTCGATCAAACTTATATCGTCAATATCGACGCAGATTGTCGATATTGGTAAGGCGCAGTTCGTGTTGCAACGACCCACAGATGGCGGATTAACGTGGAAGAAGCGCGTGCGTTCGACCTGACACGTGTCACTTGCTCCAGGCCGTGTTTGGCTTTAGGTCGACGTTAGATGTCGTAACTGCAAGGTGTGTTAGTGGAACTCTATATTGATGCAGAGCAAGCTGCGGCGGAGCTCGGCGTGTCCCTGACAACCTTGTACACCTACATCAGCCGCAGGGGCATCAGATCGCAGCGGGTTCCGGGAACCAAGAAGCGGCAATATTGGAAGGCCGACATCGACAACATACGAAAGCGAAAGGGTGAAAAGCCATCCCCGCCCGCGCGCGACACTCTGCAGGAGTCAAAACTCACGCTCGTAACCCCGGAGGGCCCTTATTATCGCGGCCAGAGCGCGATAGAATTGTCGGAGACGCACACGCTGGAAGACACGGCAGCCTTGCTGTGGGATATCAGACGGGATGCCGTTTTCGGGCCGAATGCGGCCGTCGCCCCGCCCGAACTTCGCGATCTGTACAAGGTGTTCAAAGACGTCAGCATTGCCGACAAGGCGATCGGCATCCTGCCGTTCGTTGAGCGCGCCAATCCGCGTGCCTATGACCTGACCCATGAGGGATTGTGCCGCACCGGTGCCGATCTGCTGCGCTGGTACGCCGCGATCCTTGCCGGACGCGATGTGACGAGCAGCGAGCCGCTCCACATCCAGACGGCGGCCCTCTGCGGTGGCGAGGACGAGGTGGCGGACCTGATCCGCCGCGTCCTGGTGATTTCAGCCGATCATGGCTTTGGCGCCGGAACCTACGCCGTCCGCGCGGTGGCCAGCACCGGCGTGACGCCGTACCGATCGGTGCTGGCAGGGTTCGCCATCGCCCCTGGCCGGCGGAATGTTCTTGGGCACCGGGCTGCAATCGGTCGGTTGCTTGACGAACTCGCAGCGAGTTCCGATCCGCAATCCGTGATTGCCAGGCGGATGCAGGAGGGCGAGGACCTGCCTGGCTTCAGGTTCCCCTGGCCTTATGTAAATGGCGATCCAAGGGCGAATCGTTCACTCGACGATCTGGGACGAATACGCGGCGACCACCCCTTGTTCGTGAAGGTGATGGCGGCATTCAGCTATGCCGAGGCCGAACTCGGTCGGCACCCGGGGCACGGCATGGTCAACGATCTGATCGCGCGCGTTATCGGCCTTCCCAGCCGCGAATATCTTTATCCTTTGGGCCGATGCGCCGGATGGGTTGCACATTCGATCGAGCAATATGAAGCCGGCGACGTCGACCCTCCGCTCGCCAATTACCGGGGACAGCTCCCTAAAGTCTCCGAGTTGCCATAGGCGATGCCAGTCCTTGTCCTCCTCCGCCACGGCCAGGCCGCCTGGAATCTGGACGACCGCTTTGCCGGCTGGTGGGATGTTGATCTCACGCCGCAAGGCGTGGCGGAGGCCGTTGCCGCCGGGGCGCTGCTCGAGAAAAAGGGCTTCGAATTTGATTTCTGCTTCGCCAGCGTGCAGACCCGCGCGATCAGAACCTTGAACCTCGCGCTTGAGGTGATGCAGCAGGACTGGCTGCCAATCGAGAAGAACTGGCATCTGAACGAGCGGCATTATGGTGCCCTGACCGGGCTGACCAAAGCCGAAGCGACGCTCAAGCATGGCAACGACCGGATGCAAACCTGGCTCCGGAGCTTCGATATCGCTCCGCCCCCGCTCGCCGATCCCGAGTTGGATCTGGCTAGGGATCGTCGCTACGCTGGTGTTCCACTGCCGGATGCCGAGTGCCTGAGCGACACGACCGATCGCGTCATCCGGTATTGGAATGCGCGCATCGCGCCCGAATTGAGGGCAGACAAAAACGTGCTCGTCTCGGCGCACGGCAATTCAGTCGGCGCCCTTGTCCGACATCTCTCGAACCTGACCCCCAGCGAGATTGCAGCCCTCGGTGTTCCGGCGGGAGAACCGATCGTCTTTGAATTGGACGAAGACCTGACACCAATCCACCGGTATTCTTTAAGCCAGGAATGCTGATTTAAATCTGCGATCACCCGCTTCCGGCGACTGGTTCAGGATCACGGATCGCCGTCAACAACACACCAACAGGTCGGGCACATGGCCGCCCCAACCAGCAAGGCGACGCTCAATATGCCACTTGCAAAGGCAGCGCCTTGCCGAAACCGCTCGAGCAGCCAGTGACAAACCAGACCGGCGAAGGAGATTGGGACATTTTTCCTCCTTTAATCAACGACGTTGCGATATCCGTCCGGGCGCGCAGCGCATGAACGAGGGCATTATCCGGCGTTTTTCAGGCGCGCGACGTCCGTCGCTGGCGGAGCGCCGAAAGCCCGCTTATAGTCCCGGCTGAACTGTGATTGACTGTCATATCCGACGGCCAGACCCGCGACCGCGGCCGTGGGCTTCTCCGACAGGAGCATTCGCCGCGCCTCCTGAAGGCGCAACTGCGTCCGATACTCAATCGGTGTCATCATGGTGACCGCCTTGAAATGGCGATGGAACGAGGTGACGCTCATGCCCGCAAGCTCGGCGAGCGTCTCAATGCTGACGGCTTCGCGGAAGTTCGCCCTGATCCAGCTGGTGGCCTTGGCGATCTGCCAAAGATGCGATCCGCTCACGGCGAATTGGGCCAGCAAAGCGCCGGAAGCGCTTCGTAGCATCCGGTGGTGGATCTCGCGCAGCAACAGCGGGCTTAACACGTCCAAGTCCTCCGGATGGTCGAGCAGGTCCAGCAGCCGGGCGAAGGCGCCCAGCAGCTCCCCGGTCATCGGCGCGGCACTCAATCCGGCGAGCGACGTGGACGAGATCGTCTGACTCGGCTGGCGCTGAAGAAGCTCGGCGAGCAGGCCCCGGTCAAGGTCCAGCGTCAAGGCGATATGGAACGGATCGTCGGGCGCAGCGAACACACGCGACGAGACCGGCAAGTCCACAGTAACGATCAAGAAGGTGGCAGGGTCCGCATCGAAATGCGCTCCTGCCAGGTCGACCTTTTTGCTGCCACGCAGGATGATGCAAACACGTGGATTATAAAACAGGTGCATGCTCTCGACGCTGGTGGGCATCCGAAAGAGACGCAGACCGCTTATTGGAGTCGCGAAGCGCGGTTCCGTGGCGTGTCGATCCACGACATCGCACATCCTGTTGATTATTTCGTGCATCTGTTTTTCCTAATGCGCGCTGTGCCATCCTGCCTCCCGTCAAGGAAGGCGCAGCCCGCTCCGTGGCAGCATCGTGCAAGAGATTGGCACAATCGATGTAGTGGAACAGGGCGCTAGTCGCCAAAACCGGTCTGCAACGTCCGTCGCACGGGGTTGCAGGCTCGCATCTGTCGCCATCATCGACTGACCGCGCCCTCCTGGGTGAGTGCCGGCGGCGACCACGTCGTAGAAGGAATGATTTCGCTTATGAACTCTGTGGTTGTTACGGGCGGCAGCGGAAAGGTCGGCCGTGCCGTGATCCGGGACCTGCTCGATCGCGGCTACCGCGTCATGAATGTGGACGTGGCACCGCCTCCAGAGCCGCTGTGCCACTTCATGAAGGCGGATCTCACCGATTTCGGTCAGGCGGTGGAGGCCATCACCATGGCGGCGGGGACCGTCGACCGTCGCCGCACACCGCTCGGCACCACGACCGGCGTGATCCATATGGCTGGTATCCCGACGTCGAGCATCGCGCCCGACACCGTCACATTCCAGAACAACATCATGTCGACCTACAACATCTTCAGCGCGGCAACGCGCGCGGGGATCTCGCGGGTGGTGTGGGCCTCGAGCGAGACGATATACGGCGTCCCCATGACCCGCGCCACGCCTGCTTATGTGCCTATTGACGAGGACCACCCGCAGGTACCGGAAACCGGCTATGCCCTCGCCAAGATGCTGTGCGAGACGATGGCCGAGGAAATGCATCGCTGGAATCCGCATACCAGCTTTATGGGACTGCGGATCTCGCATGTCTTCGACCCTGCGGAATACGGCACAATCCCCGATTACTGGGGGAATCAATCGCTCAAGAAGTGGGATTTGTGGGGATGGGTGGATTCGCGCGACGCCGCCCAGGCTTGCCGTCTGGCGCTCGAATCGGATCTCACGGGGGCGCAAGTCTTTACGATCGCCGCAGCCGATACGGCGATGCGCGAACCGAACCGCACCCTGCTTGCCGACGCCTTCCCCGATACCCCGATCAAGGACGGACTCGGCGACTTCGAGACACTGATCGGCATCGAGAAGGCTCGCCGGATGTTGGGATACGCCCCGCAACATACGTGGCGGACCTGACAATCGACCAATATTGTCGCAACCCGCGCTGTTTTTCGGATATGCCGACAAGCGGGTTGATGAATACTTTGCTCGAGCCTGTAATTCCCTTGCGACGACTTTCTTCCAGAACATCGACGAGGAGGACGCCGACCCATGAGCGAGATGTTGGGCGCTGTCCATGAAAGCGCCGCAGTAGCGAACGGCCAGGCTCCGGCAGCCATCATGCTCGACCGGGTCAACAAATGGTATGACAAGACTCACGTCTTGCGCGACGTCAGCCTGACGGTCGCGCCGGGCGAACGTATCGTCGTCTGCGGACCGTCGGGTTCCGGAAAATCCACGATGATTCGCTGTATCAACCGGCTGGAGCATCATCAGACCGGGCGCATCGTCGTCGAAGGAACCGAATTGACCGGCAGCACGCGCGCGCTGGATACGATCCGGCGCGAAGTCGGCATGGTATTCCAGGCGTACAACCTGTTCCCGCATCTGACGATCCTGGAGAATTGTACGCTGGCGCCAACCCTGGTGCGCAAGATGCCGCGGCGCGAGGCCGAACAACTAGCCATGGAATATCTCACACGCGTCAAGATTCCCGACCAGGCCGGCAAATATCCGGGCCAGCTCTCGGGTGGGCAACAACAGCGTGTGGCCATCGCGCGCGCCTTGTGCATGCAGCCAAAGATCATGCTGTTCGACGAACCGACCTCGGCGCTCGACCCGGAAATGATCAAGGAAGTTCTCGATACGATGGTTAGCCTTGCCGATACCGGCATGACCATGGTTTGCGTGACGCACGAGATGGGCTTCGCCCGGCGAGTCGCTGATCGCGTGGTATTCATGGACCGCGGCGAGATCATCGAAAGCGGGGCGCCGGAACAGATGTTTGGCGATCCGAAGACCGATCGGCTCCGGGCATTCATCGCCCAGATCCTCCACAAGCACTGACGAGCTTACGCCGTTTCGCCATTTCCACCGGCGCCCCGTCCGAAGGACCCATCACCGCGCGCGCGCCACGCTCGCTTGCAGGTGGACCGCGAGCCTCGACATCCCGAAGCAGAACAGGAAATAAAGGCCTGCGGTCGCCACGTAGACTTCGATGAAATAATCCTGCCAGACAGGATCGGCAATGGCTGTGCGCGCCGAGGTGAGGAGATCGTACAGGCCTATCACCAGCACCAGCGACGTGTCCTTGAAAGCCGTGATAAAGGTGATGACCAGCGGCGCGACCATCATGCGGAGCGCCTGCGGCATGATTACCCGGCTGACGGTCTGCCACCAGGACAGCCCCAGCGCCGTCGCCGCTTCCCATTGTCCCGTTGGTTGCGCCTGCAAGCCAGACCGCACCACCTCGGCGAAATAGGCGGCATTGTAGAGGATCAGCGCAACCAGCGCGCGGTCCAGCCGATCCGGGACCAACACGGCCGGGACTAGCAGCGGCAGGACGAAGGCCGCGACGAGCAGCACGCTGATAAGCGGGATACCACGCAGGAGCTGGACATATAGCGTCGCCAGAAAGCGGATCGGCCGCGGGCTCGATGGTAATCGTGCGAGAGCCAGCGCAATGCCCAAGGGAAGCGCACCGAGGATGATGCCGGTCGCCAGGACCAGTGTCAGGACGAGCCCGCCCCAATCGTCGGTCGGGACCCGGCTCAAGCCGATGTAGCGGCCGTCGAGCAACAGCAACACGCACGCGAAGACGCCGAGCCAGAGTAACGGAAGATGGCGCCCCCGCAGTCGCGTGGTGAACGAATAGAGGTAGAGCCCGAGCAAAAGGATCGTCGCGACCAGCGGCCGCCACGCGCCGCCGGCAGGGTAGGAACCGAACAGGATGAATCGGCCGTGGGACGCCACCACGGGCCAGCAGGCTCCCGCGCGCTGAAGGCAGGCAGCAGGGACGGTCCCATTGCCCGGCACGGGCGAAAACGGCCAGACCGCATCGAAAATCGCCCAACGCGAGATTGCGAAAATAGCCGCAAGAGCCGCCAGCCCTCCCGCCAACGTCACCAGCGAGGAGACCCAGCCGTCGAACAGCCCGCTCTGCATGAGGCGATGCCGCCGGGAGCGTGCCGCTGGGGCTAGGGTCGGCGTTTCAGCGCGCACGGTTGCTACCCGAGCGTTCATACAGGAACAGAACGATTCCGATTGCGGAATTGATCGTCAGGTACACCACCATGATCAGCAGGATGGCCTCCAGCGCCTGACCGGTCTGAGTCATCGTGGCGTTGGCGATCGAGACGATATCCTGATAGCCAATAGCGACGGCCATGCTGCTCGTTTTGACGAGATTGGCATATTGATTGCCCAGGGGCGGGATGATCAGCCGCAGCGCCTGCGGCAGGATGATCCTTGTCGCCCGGTGGAACGGGCGCAGCCCGAGTGCATGGGCCGCTTCGACCTGCCCCCTCGGCACGCCAAGCACACCCGATCGGACGATTTCTGCGATGTAGCATGCGAAATAGGCACTCAGCCCCAGGATCAGCGCGCAGAATTCCGGCGACAGCTCCGCGCCGAGCATCGGCACGCTCAGCCCGCGGTTCGATAGCACAAACGTCGACTCCGGGGCCTGGGGCCGATCGCGCGCGGGCAAATGGAGCAGCAACGCGTACCAGATCATCAGTTGCAGCAGGATCGGTACGTTGCGAAGCGCCTCGATATAGATCCGCGCAACCAGGGAAACGAGCGGATGCCGGGCCAGGAGCGCGAGACCGAGCGCCGCGCCGAGCAGGGTCGCAAAGACAATCCCCGACAATGACACCTTGAGAGTGTTGATGGCCCCCACGAGGAGGGCGCGGGCATAGCCGTCGGTATAGGCGTAATAGGCTATCGGCGGATGGTCGATGGGGATCGCGGCCGGCTCGGAAAGGAACCGGAACCCGAACTGGATACCCCGTCGGACGTAGAGGTTTTCAATATAGACTGCCGCCAGCACGCTCGCGGCGATCAGGCACGCTGCATAGAGCAGGGCTACCAAGCGGTCGACCTGGCGTGACGCTTCGCGGGATGAGCGCGCGGCGACCGCGTGGGACATGTCGCCCGGCATTTACTGCCACATCTCGCTGATCATCATGCCGCCGTCCTTCCACAGACGGTTCTTTCCCCGGTCCACCCCAAGGCCATCCTTGCCGAGGCTGCGGTCGAACATTTCGCCATAGTTCCCGATCTGGCGAATGATCTGATAGGTCCAGTCGTTGCGCGCTGTGCCGAGCGCCTTGCCGAAATCGCCTTCCGTTCCCAAAAACCTGCGTATTTCCGGGCTGGCGCGGCTCCGATAGATCGCATCGACGTTCTTCTGGTCGATGCCGTATTCCTCGGCCTGGACCATGGCATAGAACGTCCATCTGGCGAGCTTTTCCATGCTGGCATCGCCGCTTCTCACCATGACGCCGTCCTGCTCCTTGGCGATATTGTCAGGCAATACGACGTAGCTCGCCGGGTCCGGTGCGGCGGCGACATCACCTTGCAAAGCGACGAAATCATCGACGATGCCGTCGCAGCGGCCGCTGAAGAACGCGGCACGCTCCAGTTGCAGATTGTCATAGGGACGCGTCGCGATCGTGATGTTGAATGGCCGGGCATAGTCCACGATCGCGCGTTCCATCGTGCTGCCTTGAATGACGCATATCGTCCTGCCGTCCAGGTCGCGCGCCGATGTGGCATTCAGTTTCCTGGAAACCAGAAAGCCGACCCCGTTGTTCACAAGCGTCGCGACGTTGGTCAGCCCCAAGCTGGTATCGCGCTTGATCGACATCGCGGTGGGGGGAAGCAAGACATCGACCTCTCCCGACTGCAGCGCCAGAAATCGGGACTGCATCGAGATCGGCACGAGCCGCACATGGTTCACGTCTCCGAAAACCGCGATGGACAAAGCCCTGCAGAAATCCACCGAGAGGCCCGCCGGCTGCCCATTCGTTTTGAAGAAGAAGAAGCCGGGGATCCCGTTGTGGGAGCCGCACTTCAGGATGCCCGACGCCCGGATGCGCTCGAGGTCGGTGCTGTGCTTTGATGTACGGGCAACACCGAGAATGGCGGCGAGCAGGGCGACAAGGAGCAAGAGGGGCGTGACGGCGCGCAGGCGGTCCAGGTACATTAAATCGTACGCCTCCAAAGGTGGGACATCGGCATTGCCACCACCCGACAGCGGCGGCCTGGCGCTCCTGATGATGCAGTGAGGCAAGAGTGGGTCAGCCCCTGCCCTCAAGCAACCTCTGTTAAACGTAATCAGATATGCATTATGATCATATCACCGTGGCCGTGCCCGATCCGAAATGCTATTCGGCCTACCGCGTCATACGGGCGTTCAAACCTTGACCCACTGCACCGCTTCCCCCGAAAGCATGGGTTCGACGGCAGACCGGTAGTATTCCTCCAGCGCAAGTCGCCTGAGCTTTAGCGTCGGCGTCAGAAGATTATTGTCGGCACTCCATTCGACGTCCGAAAGGAAGATGTGGGACACCCTTTCATGCGACTGTAAGCCAGCGTTTATTCGCTCGAGCGCATCGACGAGACTGGCGCCGAGTTCTTCGCGAGGACGCGTTCTGGCACTCGCCGTCAATGTTGCGACGATCGCCAAATTTGCGAGCGTACGGCCGATCAGGACGACCTGCTCCAATTCCTCCAAATCGCCGAAATATTTCTCAACCCTTTCGGGCTCGCAGAATTTCCCTTTGGCCGTCTTGAAGACGCTCCCGATCCGCCCGGTGATATACAGGCTTCCATCGGCGTCAATGCGGCCGAGATCCCCGGTATGGAACCATCCGCGGTCCAAGGCCTCCGCGGTCAGTTGGGGATTCTTGTAATATCCCAGCATCATGCCGCCGGACTTGACCAGCACCTCGCCGGTTTCCGAGACTTTCAGGTCGGCGAGCATATTGGAGATGCCGACACTTCCCGGGATTGGCTCGCGGTCCAGCGGCCACACCGCGCCGCACGCAAATGTCTCGGTCATCCCATAGGCTTCGCGAAGCTCGATGCCGAGCTTGAGGAACCATTTGTGGACCTCGACCGGGATTGCCGCCGAGGCGGTCATCACGAATTTGGCAGAGGCCACGCCCAGCCGCTGCTTCAGCGCGACTTTGATCTCTTCGGACGGATTTTCGAGAGCTTGTGCAGGTACGGTGGCTTCAAGACCAGCCTTGAATTTGCTCCACAAACGCGGGACGGCGAGCAAAAAGGTCGGCTGGACCGACTGAATTTCCGCGGAAAAATTGTCCTGCCCGGCAGAGATCGACACGACGGCGTTTGTATAAAGCGCCGTCATCTCGACCAGCCCGCGTTCCGCCATATGGGCCAAGGGCAAATAGGAAAACAGCCGCGTGCGACCATCCTGATCGCTCTGATCAAATACCGTCATACCCAGGATCCGGGCGACGAGCGGTGACACCCGGCCAGGCGTCGCATGCGTGTGCATGACACCTTTTGGTCTGCCTGATGTGCCCGATGAATAGACGATCGTCATCAGGTCTTCGGGATTCGGGACAGGGCTGGCTGTCATCGGTTGGGTATCGCGGACGATATCCGTAATCGTGCGATGGCACCCGCCCCGGACGCCGAACATGCCGATACGTTCAACGGAAGCGGGAATTGCCCTGTCCAACTCCGCCTCGCGCCCGCAAGGCCCCAGGAATATCGCTGTCGCTTGCGTTTGCTCGAGGATGAAGTTCGCCTCGTCCGCGTTCTGCCCCGAGAACAGCGGCACGCTCACATGCCCGGACATCATGATCGCCAGATCCGTGATGATCCAGTCCGCACTGTTTGCTGACCAGATTGCGATGTTACTGTGGCGAGGAAGCGCCTTACTTTCCAAATATCGCGCGAGGCGTCGAACTCGATGGGCTACGGCGCCCCAACTTTGCTCAGTCCAGTTGCCATCGCCCAGCGACTGTCGAAGAAAGACAAGATCGGGGGTTTCCCGCTCCCAATGATACATCATTTCGATCGGGGTTAAGGCCGGCGCATCGTCGATCGCGGATAACGTCAGGGATGAACTGCCTTGATCCCTCTCCATGCTTATGTCTCCAGATTTTATAAGGTGCTGATCGATCATCAGAGATCGTCTCACCATTTGCTTTGGCGCAGCGTTTGATCGCAAAGGCTCGCGGCGCCGCGCCGGGCCGCCGAGCCTTCCCGAGCCTTTTTAAGCGAACACCTCCTCGGACCGAATTCTTTCAGCCACGATGGCGGGTGCCTTGAATCGTTCGCCGTAACGCAAGGCCAGTTCATCGCACCGCGCGCTGAATTTTTCGAGGCCGTAGGTATTCACGAACTGGAGATACCCCCCAGTCCACGGCGGCGCTCCGATCCCGAAGATCGATCCGACGTTACCGTCCGCCACGGTGCGCAGGACACCTTCTTGGAGACATTTGAGAGCCTCGACAACGCAACTGAAAAGCAGGCGGTCCTTGATATCGATATCCGACACGGCCGCGTCGACTTCAGGCAGGTAATATAGCTCCCGAAGCTTGGGCCATATGCTCTTACCGTCCTGCGAGTAGTCATAATAGCCGCCATCGCCATGGTGGCGTCCGCCTCGATTGTGCTGAAGAACGAGCCTGTTCAGCAATTCCCAAGCCTCGACACGCAGTTCGTCCTCCTCGGCAATAAGACCAGCCGCGATCTGGGTCTGGCGGACCTGCACACCGAGTTTCAGGCTCACCTCGTCGTTGATGGTGAGAGGTCCGACCGGCATCCCGATCGCCTTGCCGAGATTGTCCACGCGAATGGGATCAAGACCTTCGGCGACCATCTGCGCGGCTTCGGTCAGCTGCGCGGCAAACGTCCTGGACGTGAAGAAACCCAGGCTATCCTTCACGACGATGGGTGTCTTCTTGATCTGGCGAACGAAGTCGAATGTTTTCGCCAACGTCTCGTCGCTGGTTTTTTCGCCGCAGATGATCTCGACCAGCGGCATCTTGTCGACCGGCGAGAAGAAATGGATGCCGACGAAATTTTCCGGCTTCTCCGCCGCCGCAGCAAGCCGGGTGATCGGCAAGGTGGAGGTGTTCGAACCCCATACGCCGCCGGGGGCTAGCTGGCATTCGGAACTCTTCACGATCTTGTTCTTGAGTTCCATATCTTCGAACACGGCCTCAATAATGAGGTCGCAATTCCTGAGGTCGCTATCTTCCGCGCTGGCCTTGATGAGGGAGAGGACACGTTCCTTTTTCGCCTCATCGGCCTGTCCCCGACTGATCGCCTTGTCCAGCAATCTGGCCGAATATGTCTTCCCCTTCTCGGCGGCTTCAAGGGAGACATCCTTCAGGACGACTTCGATTCCCTGGCTCGCGGCAACATAGGCGATGCCCTGTCCCATCATGCCGGCGCCAATTACGCCAAGCTTGGCGATCGACGTTGGCGCGATCGCGTCGGGGCGGCTTGCCCCACCATTCACCTTGTTCAGCTGAAAAAACAGAGTGGTGATCATGTTTTTTGCCTGCGGCGTCGTCACCAGCGAGACGAATCTCCTGGACTCGAGCTTGAGCGCCGCATCGAAACCGATTGTGACCGCTTCGACCGCGGTTTCGAGAATGCGCTCTGGCGCCGGCATAAGGCCGCGCGTCTTGGCCACCAGCATATGCGGCGCGATCAGCGCGGTCTGCGCGACTTTCGGGTTCCAGATATTGCCGCCCGGAATCTTGAAGCCCTTGCTGTCCCAGGGCTGGACTCCGCCGTCCTGATCGTTGGTCTCCAGGATCCATTTTCGCGCCTGTGGAAGCAGTTGGTCGAGCGTCTCAACCGACTCGTGCACCAAGCCGGAGGCGACGGCTTTGCCACCGCGTACCTTTTTGCCCTCGATCAGGTAAGGCAACGCCTTTTCCAAACCCAGGAGGTTGGTCAGCCGAACGATACCACCCGCTCCGGGCAGAAGGCCGAGTCCGACCTCCGGCAAGCCGATTTCGACGCTCTCGTCGTCCCAAATGATGCGGCGATTGCACGCGAGGCAGAGTTCGAACCCTCCACCAAGGGCGGCGCCATTGATCGCGGCGACGGCCGGAACGGGAAGCTTTTCGAGGCGACGTAGAAGCTGCTTTCCCGCTTCGACCTTTTCGAACAATTCTGCCTCGGAACCAGGCTCCACCGCCAGCAGGACATTCAGGTCGCCCCCGGCAAAGAAGGTCTTCTTGGCAGACGCGAAAATGACGCCGCGCAAGCCAGTCTCGGCTTCGAGCTTCGCAAGCGTTTCCGCCATCGCGCCATTGTATTCATCATTGATCGCATTGACCGGTCCGGTCATATCCATGGTGATGGTGACGATTCCGTCCACATCTTTACTATAGTCGAACACGCTCATCTTCATTCCTCTGATTTTTTCGAATTTGATGGGTTGCGTCAGACGCGTTCGATGATCGTCGCGATGCCGATGCCGCCGGCTGCGCATAAAGTGAGCATGGCCCGCTTCAGGTTGCGGCGTTCCAGTTCATCCAGCATCGTGCTGACCAGCACGGCGCCTGTTGCACCAAGCGGATGGCCAAGCGCGATCGCGCCGCCGTTCACATTGATCTGCTCGCGCTCGAGATTCATATCTTCCATGTATTTGAGGACAGCCGAGGCAAAGGCCTCGTTGAGTTCCCACAGATCGATGTCGCTCGCCTTCAGGCCCGCAATCTTCAGGCATTTGTGCGAGGCGGGTCCGGGGCCATGGAACATGAGCGTGGGATCGCTCGCGATCACGGTGCCCGCCACCACCCGGCCCCGCGGCGTCAGCCCGAGATCCTTGGCGGCTTGCTCGCTGCCGATGAGGACGGCACTCGCACCGTCGACGATCCCTGACGAATTGCCCGGCGTATGCACATGGGTGATTGCCTGGAGGTGCGGAAACTTCTGCAGAACATGATCGTCCATGCCAAGCGCCCCCATCTGAACGAAGGAAGGCTTGAGAGCGGCCAGTTTTTCTGCCGATGTGTCGCGCTTGATGAAGCTGTCCCGGTCGGCGATCACCATGCCGTTGCGGTCTTTCACGGGAACGACGGATCTATCGAAATATCCGTTGTCCTGCGCGCGGGCTGCCCATTCCTGGGACGTCAGCGCATAGGCGTCCAGATCGTCGCGCGTGTGACCCGACAGCGTTGCCACCAGGTCGGCTGCTATGCCCTGCGGAACCGATTTATGCGCCATCGCGAACTCGGGATCGCCCATGATGGCGCCCCCGGCCGACGCCATGGGAACGCGCGACATGCTCTCGACACCGCCCGCGACGATGAGATTGTTCCACCCCGATAATATGTTCTGCGCGGCTGAATTCACGGCATCGAGCGAGGATGCGCAGTAGCGGTCCATCTGAACCCCCGGCACGCGCTCGTCCCATCCCGCGTGGAGAGCGATCGTCTTGGCGACATCCCCGCCCTGTTCGCCGATCGGACCGGTACAGCCCATCATCACGTCATCGACATACGCCGTGTCAAAATCGTGCCTCGAATGGAGCTCCCTGAGGAGGGTGGCTCCCAATTCGATAGGTTTCACCTCGTGCAGTTCGCCGGTCTTTTTGCCGGGCGTGCGCGGTGTGCGCACGGCATCGAAAATGAAGGCTTGGGTCATGAAAACTCCTGGTGGATAGATATTCAGTGCGGGCGGCCAAGGCCTCGTCGAACCCGCGAACAAGGGGAGGACACGGATTTCCTTGATGGTTCGAAATGCAGCCCCGACGCGACGCGCGGACAAGCCGCTCCGGTTGCAACGGATCATTCCCGAGCATGAGCGGAGCCGAGCGATCTTGTCCGCCCTGCATCGGCGTAGACGTGCGGTGGGGAGACCGTCTCCAATACCAGGTTCCCCACCGCTCTCGATTAGCTCCCTGATCCGACCACGCATTTGAAGGAAGCTGCATCATTCGCGTTGCCTGCGCCTGTATATTTGGGCCACGCCGGGTAGCGGCACAGTGGCCGCGTCCGGCCGGGAACGCCGGTGACGTCGACCACGGCCGCGCGATCCGCCGGGTCCTCACCCTTCTCGACCCAGTTTTCCAGAAGGCTCAACTCGTCTCCACGCGCGTTGAAAACCGTCGAGACGCCGTGCCCGTAGCCGGGGATGAGATAGAAGCGCACCGTCTGATCGGTTTTCGTCGCGCCCATCGTTTTTCTAAGCCGGTTATAATAAGCTTCCGTGGCGCGGCTGCTTACCATCAGGTCTTCCGTGCCCTGGATGAGAATGAGTTTTCCGCCACGCGCGGCGAACGGGGACAGATCCTCGTCGGCGTTGGTCTCATTCATCTGGTCCTTGGCCGCCAGCGCCTGCAGGCGCGCGGTAAGCGGGCCGGGATCCTGGAGATTCATCGCGAGCGAATTGAAGGCGTTGTCGTTGGCGACCGCGAACCTGAAGAAGTCGTCCGCACCCACGAAATAGCGCCCATTACCCTCAGCCGAGGGAAATTTCGGGGCGGTGGAGCCGATTAGCTGAGCGGCTACATACGGCTCCAGCGACGAGGCGCTGGAATTCCCCAATCCGACGAACAGCAGGTCGAAACCCTGGAACGTGTCTTGGCCGCGCGGAAGATACGGGAACGTGATGGGCGAGCCGATCCGCTTGAGCGCCCGTATTTGCGTGTCCGACAAACAGGTATCACCGGTGTCGAGCCCAGCTGCGCAGCGGACAGGTACACCGCGCAGGTCCGCCGTGGAGGGATCGAAGCGCGCGCGGCAGGCGACAATGTTGCTGATAATCCCGTCCGTGACCCCGTCCAGGGCATCGCAGGCTTCGATCGCCGCGTCGTGCAGAACGCGACGCTTGACAAGGTTGGGATATGCGCCCGGTGCGGCAAGCGTCTGAGCGACCGAAAGCACGCTCAGCATCGAGAGCGTGTAACTCCGAACCGGGTAATAAGCGATCACGCCGTCCCAGTCGTTCGGCCAGCGGCCGGTCACGGTCATTGCTTCATTTCCGCCTTTGGACCCTCCGATGAAGTAGGACCTGGTCGGCTTTTGACCATAAGCCTTGGCGATGATGCTAAACGCGGTGTCGCGGGTCTTCTTCAAGGCATCCGCCATATAATTCTGGCGTGTTTCGTCGTTCCCGAAGAAGGCGGCATCCTGGTTCGGCACTGAGTTGCTTTCCGCCGGCGTCTGCATCTGATGGCCACTGTCGCTGCCGAAGATCGCATATCCGCGGGCTAGTGGCGGAACAGCACCGGGCGCGGCATGCGCAAGCTGGTGCACCACGTCGGGGATGATTCCATCAAAGCCACCCCCTCCGAGCATCAGCGCCTTCGCGTTCCAGCGTTCGGGGAGCGCGATGGCGAACTTGATGCTGGCCGCCTTTTGGTCGACCGGGGCAATCTCGCCCTGAACGAGGCAGTAACTCCCGTGCCGGGCTTCGCCTGCGACCATCTTGGCGCGCGCGACGACGGCTCCCCTGGTGGGAAGGCCGATTTCGCTCGATGGTATGACGAGGTCTTCAAGCGCCGCACAGACCGGCTTGCCCTGCGCCACCGCCGCACCCGGCACCATCGCGATCAAGAGAATCGGAAGGGCGAAGATGCTTCGCATCGGACGACTGAAAACCTGGAGCGAAAGCGCCCTTCCCGTGGAGTGCGGCAAGCTCGCGTCGCGAAACGCCCACTTGGCGGCTAAGGGCAGATTGGCGCGCGGCGTGGGCAATCCCTTTGCCGCCAGGTCGAAACGCATCCATGGCTTCACGCGCGCCGTTACGTCGCTTATCCTCACCCGCTTCTTATCCTACTCGTGCGTTAGTGACCTTCACGCATGATGGGAGGAGTCAGCCGGACAATCTAAGTCCTAATATCCACAACTATTCTCTGCGGGAATGGCCCGCCGTCACCGCCGCGGTTTTGAGGACCGCGATGAATGCCCTCGTGGCTGGCTTGGGCTCCCGCTTGTTGTGATAAGCGTATGCAAGCGGGCCGCTTGGAAAGAGGCCGGTGTCGGGCAGCGGCGTGAAATGTGCGCGGAATCCTGGTCTTTGCCCGAACGGGGCCGCGATGACTCCGATCGCGTCCGACGTGGCGACCAGCCGCTTCACTCCCGGAAAATAATCGATGACGTGCACACGGTCCTGCCAGGCGACACCATTGTTCAGATACAAGTCGCGGATGCGCTCGCCATATGGCCGTGATTCGGACGGCGAAATGAAATCATAGGCGGCCAGATCCGCCAATCGCACTTCCTCCATCTTGAGCAGCGGATGGCCGTTGCGGACGAACGGCAAAACTTCCAGATGCCCGAACTCTCCGCTGTCGAGATCGCCCCACGCTTTGAATGCACCGCTCATCCCGATCCCCACATCGACGACATCCGTCCTGAGTTGCTGGATCATCCTGTCGAAGCTGGTGCCCGACACGTCGAATTTGATGGTGGGATGATAGCGCCGCAAGCGAACGAGCGCTTCGATCAGGACCCACTCGATCGACGCAGGCGCCACCCCGATGCGAAGAATGCCGGAATAGGCGTTCTGCCGGCGCGCCTCCGGATCCATCAGGTTGCGCATGTCATCGAGCAGTAGCTTCGCGCGCTCAGCGAAGTAGGAGCCGCGTTCCGTCAGGACGACGCCGCGCGCGGATCGAACGAAAATCGCATAGCCGACCTCGCGCTCCAGGTCCGCGATCGACTTGGTCACGGTCGACTGCGTCACCCCCGCGGCGGCAGCGCCTGCGGTAAACGAGCCTGCCGTGGCGACGGCGACGACATAACGGAGACGAGGATCCAGCACAGCCATTCCTATCACGAATGGGTGGGCAAACAAGACATTGGATCACTCCCGGCGGCGCCGACACAAGGCGCGAAGACCGTCCAGGCTATTTGGCGAAGGGAGATCGCGCTTGTTGAACCGAACGGATTTGGATTCCGACCTGCAGCAATTGCGTGCAACGGTCAGGCGGTTCGTCGAAAAATCTCTGCTACCGCACGCCGAGCGCTGGGAACGCGAGGGCATCATCGAGCGGACATTCTGGACGGCGGCCGGCGAAGCAGGGCTGCTGTGCCCGACGGTGCCGAGCGAATACGGGGGCCTTGGCCTCGACTTCCGCTATAACGCCGTCATCGATGAGGAGTTCAGTTACACAGGGCTGGTTGCAGGCACCATCCTTCAGTCCGACATCGTTGCAGATTATATCGTGCACTACGGCACGGAAGAGCAGAAGCATCGGTATCTTCCGGGCATGGTCACCGGCGATGTGGTCACGGCCATCGCAATGACTGAGCCGGGCGCGGGCACCGACCTCCAGGGTATTCAATCGATCGCCCGGCGGGACGGCGACGATTATGTCTTGAACGGTTCCAAGACCTATATCACGAACGGGCAGACCGCCGACCTCGTCATCGTGGTCGCAAAGACCGACCCGGCGCGCGGTGGCAAGGGTATTTCCCTCCTTTTGGTCGAAGCGGATCGACCGGGTTTCCGCCGGGGACGCAATCTCGACAAGATCGGGCAGCATGCGGCCGACACATCCGAACTGTTCTTCGATGAAGTCCGGGTGCCGGTCGGCAACCTTCTCGGGGTGGAGAATGCCGGCATGCGCCAGCTGATGGCGCAGCTTCCTCAGGAGCGCCTGTCGATCGCCATCTGCGCGCAGGCGGCCGCCCAGCGGGCCTTTGACGAAGCACTCTCCTTCACCAGGGAACGGCAGGCCTTCGGCCAGGCAGTGTTCGATTTCCAGAACACGCGGTTCACCTTGGCCGATCTGGCATCGCGGCTTCAGGTCGGCTGGGCGCATATGGATTGGGCGGTCGCCCGACATGTTGCTGGCCAGTTGACGACGGCGGAGGCATCCGCGGCGAAGCTTTGGCACACCGAAACCCAATGGATGGTCGTCGATGCGGCCCTGCAACTCCATGGCGGCGCCGGATATATGAACGAATATCTGATCGCACGCCTGTGGCGGGATGCGCGCGTGCAGCGGATCTATGGCGGGACGTCGCAGATCATGCAGGAGATCATTTCCCGTGCACTCTGACACACCCGCGTCAGGCGGCGCGCGCGGCCCGCTGGCCGGAGTGCGAATCATCGAGATCGCGGCTTTGGGACCCGCCCCATTTGCCGGGATGATGCTCGCCGATCACGGTGCCGACGTCATCCGCATCGACCGGTTGACCCTCGGCCCACTCACCATCGATCCGCAACATGACATCCTTAACCGATCCCGACGCAGCCTCGCGCTCGACCTCAAATCATCCGCCGCAGTGGATCTGGTTCGACGTCTTTGCGCGTCGGCAGACGGGCTGATCGAAGGTTACCGGCCGGGGGTGATGGAACGGCTCGGGTTGGGACCCGAGATCCTCCTCGCCGCAAACCCACGCCTCGTTTATGGTCGGATGACCGGTTGGGGCCAGGATGGCCCCTATGCAACGACTGCCGGACACGACATCAACTATATCGCGCTATCGGGCGCGCTCCACGCCGTCGGCCGCGCGGGCGAGCAACCGACGCCGCCGCTCAACCTGGTCGGCGACTTTGGTGGCGGCGGCATGATGCTGGCCTTCGGGATGCTCGCGGCGCTGCTGGCGGCCAGCCGGACGGGTCAAGGGCAGGTTGTCGACTGCGCGATGGTCGATGGCAGCGCCGTCCTGATGGCGATGATATATTCGCTGCGGGCAAACGGGTTATGGGCGGACAAGCGTGGGGTAAATCTGCTCGACTCCGGCGCGCCCTTCTATGACACCTACGAGACGGCCGATGGTCACTTTGTTTCGGTCGGCGCGATCGAGCCGCAGTTCTTTGCCGAGCTCCTGCAACGCGCGGGGATTCCGGACGATGTTGCCCGTCTGCAGCAGAACGATCCCGCAAGCTGGCCGCGGCTGCGTGCAGCGCTGAAAGATCGCATCAAAGCGCGCACCCGAGCGGAGTGGTGCGAAATACTCGAGGGAACCGACAGTTGCTTTGCGCCGGTGCTGTCCCTGAGCGAAGCCCCACATCATCCCCATAACCGCCATCGGCAGAACTTCCTGACCGTTGACGGGATGATACAACCGGCACCGGCCCCGCGATACTCGGGCACTCCAACGGCCGTTCCCCAATCCATGACCAGCGGTTCTGACGTCTCGGAGGCGGTTTTGCTCGAACTCGGAGTAAGCACGGCCGAGATCGCCAACCTGCGCGCGTCGGGCGTCTTGCGTTAGCCTTTCCTGCCCCTCGCCTTAATCGCATGCGAAGGTTGGACTGAACAGCTCAAAAGGTAACTCTTCACTATCAGCGTGAAAATGCTTCGGCGTTGGTGTCGCCAAGGAGCCCCCCACCCAAACTCCGATCTCTTCGCGCATCGAAATATATGCCCCAGGCCTACAGTCTTGTCGTCGCGCGAGCCTCTTTCTGTTTTTGCAACACGCCATCTGCCGCGCCCGCGCTTCCAGATATAGCGCCCTCTCCTGTCGATCTTCGACGAAGCCGGCGCTCCAGGGCAGCGTCGGGAGATATCTTATGGCGGACAGCTCCCGGAAAGCTCGCCTTGTTGACCAATCCGCTCTTTTCCCAGCCTCGTAAATGAGAGTCTAGCGCCGACCATAATTCTGCATATTGAATGATAAAACGATATGCTGAATTTCTCTTGACCCCGCTTCGTCTTTGGCCTTAGCTAGGGTCGCGCTCGCTGGGCCAAGGGGACAAAAGCTCCAGACTCGCGAATGTAGCGTGCAAAAGCGCTCAAAAAGCCGATGGCCGGCTTCTCCGGTCAATCGGGCGACAGGGGGATGTATGATGGATATCTCATTGATTTCGGCCAGTTACCAAAAGTCTTCTGCGAGAGCCTCCACCCGCAGCTGGCACCGGTCGACCAGTGCACTTGCACTTGCGCTCGTGGCACTCGCGATCACGCTACAACCGGGCGTTGCATTGGCTCAGACGGCCGATGCTGATCAAAAAGTTCAGGGCGAAGATATCATCGTCACCGGATCGCGTATCGCACGCGATGGTTCCCAGGCCCCGACGCCGGTCACCGTCGTCGGGCGCGATCTGATCCAGGCGGCCGCGCCGGAGAATCTTGCCGATTTCGTCAACCAGCTCCCGCAGCTTGCCGGCAGCTCGACTCCCCGCAACACCAATCTCGGCGTCACGTCCGGTCAATCCGGTTTCAACTCGCTGAACCTCAGGGATCTGGGCGTGGCGCGGACCCTCGTGCTGATCGACGGGCGTCGCTCGGTCGGGTCGTCGGACCAGAGGGGCCTCGTCGATATCAATACGATCCCGCAAAAACTCGTGCAGCGGGTCGATATCGTCACCGGCGGCGCGTCGGCGGTCTATGGCTCGGACGCGGTCGCCGGCGTCGTGAATTTTATCACCGACACCAAGTTCACCGGCGTCAAGTCCGAGGTTCAGGGCGGCATCACCCGTTACGGCGATGATGCTACCTACCAAGCTTCGTTGACGGCGGGTATCGACTTCAGCGACCGCCGAGGACATCTGCTGTTCGACGCCGAATATGCACGTAATGAAGGCGTTTCGGCCGTCAATCGCGACTGGGGCAAGACCGGCTACCAGATCATCAACAATCCCGCTTACACAGCGACGAACGGCCAGCCACAACGGCTCGTCGCGACCTCCGTCGGCTTTACCAACATTGTGCCGGGCGGCATCATCACCAACACCAAACTGAAGGGCACCACCTTCGGCCCGGGCGGCGTACCCACCCAGTTCAACTACGGGTCCGTCGTTTCCGATCCCTGGATGATCGGGGGCGACTGGCAAGCGTCGAACAGCGTGGTTACGACCAACGCGCTCGATCCTGCCACCAAGCGGTACAATATCATGCTGCGGGGCGATTATGAATTCAGCAGCTCGCTCCACGTAGACGCCAGCTTTTCGTATTCCGACTCCCTGACCGTAAACCTTTGCTGCCACGAATATTTCCTCGGCAATCTCACGATGAAGGCTGACAATGCCTTTCTGCCGACGGCGGTAGCCCAGCAGGCGGCTGCACTTGGGATCTCCACCTTCTCATTCGGCAAGTTCCTCACCGACCTGCCGCGGTTCGGCGCGAGACTGGATCGGCAGGTGTATCGCGGCGTCCTGGGCTTGAACGGAAAGTTCGACGCCTTGGGGATCGGCTGGACTTGGTCCGCCTATGGTCAGCATGGCGAAGCAATCATCGACGAGCGCGCGACCAACGTCACCAACACCGCCAGGTTCCTGCAAGCAATCGACGCTGTCCGGAATCCTTCGACCGGTGCGATCGTCTGCCGTTCCACGCTGACGGATCCGACCAACGGCTGCGTGCCGTTCAACGTCTTCGGCACGGGCGTGAACTCGCCGCAGGCAGCCGCCTATCTGCTTGGCGAAGCCTCGCGGCGGCAGAAGCTGACGCAGGACGTGGTTGAGGCCCAGATCAGCGCCCATCCGTTCTCAACCTGGGCGGGACCGGTCGGCATCGCCACCGGCGTCGAACATCGTGTGGAGAAGCTGAGCGGGACGTCCGACGACATCTCGAAGACCGGCGGCTGGTTTGCGGGCAATTTCCTACCGACCAACGGTAGTTACAACGTGACCGAAGAGTTCGCCGAACTGGACGTGCCTCTCGCCAAGGATTTACCTTTGGCCTCGCTGCTGAATTTCAACGGCGCCGTGCGGTTTACGAACTACAGCACATCAGGTGCCGTGACGACCTGGAAGGCAGGTCTGGTCTATTCACCTATCAAGGACATTCGCATCCGCGTGACCCGGTCCAGGGATATTCGTGCGCCCAACCTTCAGGAACTGTACCAGGCTGCGGCTTGCCTGAACAATGCACCGGTCTTCAATCCGTTCACCGGCATCAACGACACGGCGAGAGAATGCTCGACGGGCACAACCAACCTGAAGCCCGAAATCGCGAATACGACCGCTTATGGCATCGTCCTTCAGCCGAGGATGATCCCCGGCCTCACGGCCTCGGTCGACTATTATGATATCAATATCACCGACGGACTGATCACCTATGCGCGTGACGTCATCGTCAACAACTGCTTCGCCGGGCTACAATCCTATTGCGACGCTGTGATTCGAAACGCGACTACCGGTGCCATCCTCCAGGTAAACCGCGTGCCTTTCAATGCGGCGAGCCAGGTCGAGAGAGGCATCGATATCGACGCCAGCTATACGCGCCCTCTTTCGGACATCGTTGCAAGCTGGCCGGGCGCGGTGACCCTCCGGTACGTCGGCGCGCATTATATCAAGAACGTTCTGAATCCCGGCGTCGGACTGACGAGCGATCTTGCCGGAAATAACACATCCGCAGGCGTCCCCAGCTGGCGGCATTACATAACGCTGGCCTATAACTCGCCCGCTTTCACCGGCACAATTACCGGTCGCGGGATCAGCGCGGGTGTCTACGATAACAGCTTCATCCAGTGTACCTCCGGCTGCCCGACCTCGACCGCCGCAAACACGACGATCAACAACAACCAGATTCCGGGTGCCTTCTACCTCGATCTGGCGGCAACCTACCGCTTCCGAACGAAAGGCTCCAAGATCGAAGTCTTCGGCGCAATCTCGAACCTGTTCAACCGCGATCCGGTGCCGGTTTCGAGGGGCCCCGGCTTCTTGCCACTCGTGGCCACCAACCCCTCACTTTATGACATGCTGGGGACGACTTTTCGCTTCGGCATTCGCGCCTCCCTGTAAAAGCGCGTGAAAGAAGGTCCGTGGTCCTTCGCGACCATGGACCTTTTTCTGTGTCGTACGGTTCGAATTTCTTCCCACGAGCGACGGGGCCCGGGCCAGGTCGAAACCCGATAGACCTTAATTGCCAATTCAATTAGGCGAAAGGCATGGTCGAAGCCCGCTCGAAGTCGCCCGCAATCAACCACGCCGCAGCGATTCTGCGCTTGTTGGCAAGCGCACCGCAGGCGGCCGGACTCACCACGATCGCGCGTGCCGTCAATGTCAGCCCGAGTTCCTGTTTCAACATTCTCCGGACGCTGGCCGATGAAAGTTTCGTCAGCTTCGACAGCGTCTCGAAGACCTATTCTCTTGGCAGTGCCATCATCCGTTTGGCACGGGCCGCCCTGGATCCGGAAAACGCAATGCGGGTGGCCCGCGATGTCTTGCGCGGACTGGTCGGGGATCATGATGTGACGGCTTGCCTTTGGCGCGTTACGCACGACGGCCGGATCACGATCGTCGGTGTCGAGATGAATGACAGCGACACGCGGCTCTACATGACAGCCGGTGTGCGCGTTCCGCTGTTGAGTGGTGCTGCAGGGCGCAGCGTGACGGCCTTGTCCAATATCCCGCGTCCACGGCTCGAGACCATGTTCGAAAAGCTGCGCTGGGAGCAGGCCCCGACATTCGATGAATATCTTCGCGAACTGAACAGCGCCAGAATGAAGGGTTGGGCGCTCGATCACGGCGAGTTCAAACGCGGCGTAACCAGCGTGGCGGCCGCCATATGCGATCATGAAGATGTTCCCCACCTCAGCGTCTCCGCCTCGATGCTCGGCGGCGATTATGATGCCGCGTTATTGGAGAAAATCGGTGCAGCCACAGCGACAGCTGCCCATCGCATAAGGCAGTTGATCTACGGCATTTCGCCGAACGAAGACCCGGGCAAGGGTTGAGTGGCCGTGTCCCCTCCTCCCGGCCCGGCATCCGTCTTGGTTTTTCAATAGAAATTCGACATATTGAATGCTGATGCGGCCTATTGCATAATTTGCCGATCTGATGGTATCTTGCCCGCAACTAGGAGAATAGAAATGGGCGAGGCAAAACACACGATATCGGCCTGGGTAACCCTCGTCCTTTCGGCGCCGTGAAACGCACGCACGCCCCGACGATCACGCAACATTAGACTGGCCGAACAGGGCTTCCGTTCGACGTCCCGCGGTGGCGACTGTTTCCAAAACCATCGGGTCCCGAACGGCTCCTGCTCCAAAGCACCGCTTTGGCAAAGCCGGCGTCGGTCCCGGCGTGCCCAGAACCATGGTGAGCCCGATGATCGAAGATCGCTCTACCCACAAGAATATTGCCGGATCCGGCGCAACCACCACCACCGCGGCGCTAAATGTCGCCTTCCTGCTGCTGTTCCTGTCGAACGCCGCCAATATGATCGATCGCCAGATCGTAAACATTCTGGCTGAACCGATTAAACACGAATTGCTTCTTGCGGACTGGCAATTGGGCGTGCTGACGGGGCTGACCTTCGCGGTCTTCTATACCGTGCTCGGCGTGCCGCTTGCGCGGTATGCCGATCGCCCAAAGAGCAACCGTTCCCATCTCATTGCCGGATGCCTTGCGCTTTGGAGCGCCATGACCGCGCTCTGTGGCCTCACCTCGGGCTTCTGGCAACTGTTGGCCGCCCGCGTCGGCGTCGCGGTGGGCGAGGCTGGCTGCTCGCCTGCGTCACATTCGCTCATCACTGATCTCGTCCCGCCGGAGCGCCGCGCGTCGGCGTTGGGGCTTTATTCGGTGGGTATACCGGTGGGCAAGCTGTTGGGCCTGGTGGTCGGCGGGATCATCGCGCAGGCGCTGGGGTGGCGCGCGGCATTCTTTATCGTCGGCCTGCCGGGCGTGCTATTGGCGGTCGTGACGTGGTTCGCACTCCCCGAACCCAGGCTCACCCGGCCGCTGCAGACGCATTCGAACAATTTCGGCAATGCTCTGAAGCGCCTGCTGCCGATCAGGACTTTCTGGCTCGCTTCGTTGGGCGCGGCGTTCATCGCCTTCCTCACTTATGGTCAGACAGCATTTTTGGGTTCCTTCCTGATCCGGGTGCACCACGTCAATGTCGGTCAGGCGGGCATGATGCTGGGCCTGGCGATCGGCGGCGGCGGTGCCATCGGCACCTGGGTCGGCGGCCGCGTGGCCGATATCGGAGCGCGACGCGACGAGCGTGCCTATATGGTCATTCCGGCGATAGGGGGTGGGCTGAGCGCGATCATCTTCATCGGATCGGTGCTGACCGACAATCTCGCGCTGTCGGTCGCGCTGCTGACCCTCGCATCGGCGGTCAGTTCATTGTGGTACGGCCCGATGTTCGCGGCAATCCAGGGAATCGTGCCACCCGTCCATCGCGCTACGGCGGCGGCAATCCATCTGCTCGTTATGAACCTGATCGGACTTGGCCTCGGCCCGCTCGCCTTCGGAATTCTCAGCGACGGATTCAATCATGGCTTCGCGATCGCCGGGCTGCGGTTCGACGGCATTGGTCCTGCCGCCGGTATTCGCTACGCGCTCGCAGTTGGGGCAGGCTCGGGCGTCGTGGCGGCGATCTTCCTGTTGGTCGCTTGCCTTTCGATCCGCAGAGACTTCGCGGCGGCGTCGCAGGCGGTCTGAGGCGCCCCGCCGCGTGGCATGTCTGCATCTTGCCGTGGCGACATGCCTGCATGGCCCGGCACGGAACCGCCACCGGCGCAGCGCTACCGGCCTGAGAAAATGCGGACTAGGCCCCCGCGGACGCCGGAAAGCCACCGCACGTGACCGACGGCCAGAGCGCGTCGCCGCCGCCACGACACGCCGCCTCGCCGAGCTCCTGCGCCCAGCGCGCCTCGGAGCCATGTTCGTCGCGCCAAGACCAGAGCCGCCGGGTCGCGAAATGCAGCGAATGCTCATAGGTGAAGCCGATCGCGCCGTGAACGGCATGGGCGATCGCGCTGCCCGTGCCCGCCGCCTCGCCGCACACGATCTTGGCGACCGCCACATCGAAACGGTTCAGGCCAGCGTCCGCAGACCCGAAGGCCTGTTCTACCGCCGCCCGGGCGATCGAAGCCTGCTCGGCGAGAACCGCGAGCTGATGCTGGATCGCCTGGAACTTGCCGATCGTCCGGCCGAATTGCGACCGCTCGTTGGCATAGCCGACGCTCTCGTCGACGAGAGTGCCGAGTGCGCCCGCCATCTGGGCCGATCGCATCAACGCCCCGCCAAGGCGTAGTATTGCCGCGTCACTCCCCTGCGGCAGCACGACCGACGCTGCGACCGGCGCATCGCGAAAGCTCAGCCGATCGCGCGGTTCGCGGGCGATGTTGAGGCTCGCTCGCACATCCGCGTCGCCTGCGGCAAGCAGCAGCACGGTCGGCTGCCCGCTGTCTGCTGTCACGGCGATGACATGATCGCTATGTCGCCCGAACGGAACGGCATCGGCCACGCCGCTTGCCCTGCCGTTTGCGATCACGAGATTGTGCCGGTCGCAAATCCCGATCGGGCCGGCCACCGCGTCGATGCCGGCGCGGCTGAGCAACCAGTTGCCGAGCATCGTCTCGCAGACCGGCGCGGGCACGGACAGCGCGCCCGCACACAATGCGACGTCCACCGTGTCGGCCCAGCGCGCGCCAACGCCGCCCCGCGCTTCGGCGGCCAGCGCCAGCGGCAGTCCGGCTTCTTCCACGGCGGCCCACAGCGCCGCCGGCCATGCGCCCTCTTCGGCCGTGGCGATCGATCCGCATGCGACATGCTCGGCGAACAGTTTATGTGCCGTCGTCTCGAACAACTCCCGCATCAGCGCAGCCCCAGCCCGCGGGCGACGATCCCGCGCAATATCTCCCGCGTCCCGCCACGTAGCGAGAAGGACGGCGCGGTCTGCAACAGCAGCCCGAGCACCAGCGCATGATCGGTCCCGCCGTCGGCACTTGGCTCGATGTCGAGCAGGAGGCGGGCCATTTCCGGGATCTCCTGTTCAAAGGAGGTGCCGATATCCTTGACGACCGACGCCGCCCAGGTCGGGTTTTCGCCGCGATCCAGCTGGCCGGTGACGGCAAGCGACATCGACCGCAGCGCCGCGAGCCGGGCGACCAGCCGTCCCACTCCGCGCGCCTGCGCCGTGTCCGGCGCCGCGCCGATCGCATCGATCAGCGTCTTGATCAGCGCGATGCTGCTGAGGAACCGCTCCGGGCCGCTCCGCTCGAATGCCAGCTCGGCCATGACCTGTTCCCAGCCATTGCCTTCCCGCCCGATCAGCGCGTCCGGCCCGAGCCGCACGTCATCGAAGAGTACTTCGTTGAAATGCTCTGCGCCGGACAGATCCCTGATCGGGCGGACGGAGACGCCTGGCGCGGACAGGTCGATCAGGAACTGCGAGAGGCCCGCATGGCGTTCGCTGCTCTTGTCCGAGGTCCGGAACAGGCCAATCATGTAATGAGACCGGTGCGCGTAAGTGGTCCAGAGCTTGCGCCCGCTGAGCACCCAGGCGTCGCCGTCGCGACGCGCGCGGCTCTCGACTGATGCGAGGTCGGATCCTGAACTGGGCTCGCTCATGCCTATGCACATGAACAGCTCGCCGCGGCAGATCGCCGGCAGGATCCGCTGCTTCTGCTCCTCGGTGCCGTAGCGCAGCAGAAGCGGGCCGCTTTGCCGGTCGGCGATCCAGTGTGCCGCGACCGGGGCGCCGGCCGCGAGCAGTTCCTCGATGATCACATAACGCGAGAAGATCCCGGCGTCCTGGCCGCCATAACGGCGCGGCAAGGTCATACCGATCCAGCCCCGCGCGCCGAGCTTGCGGCTGAATACGGCATCATAGCCGCCCCAAGATTTGGCCCGTTCGACCGGGCTCATCCCGGTGAGCGCGTCGCCCAGAAAGGCGCGCACCTCGGCGCGAAGTTGCTCAGCCGCGGATGGGATCGCGGCGGGTCGGAACTGGCGCGTGAGGCTGCTCATGCCGATATCGGGTCGCCGCTCAGCTAACCTGGCCCAGCACGCCGGATCGCGACCAGCGCCTCACGGCAGCGCCGCCATCTGACCGTGATCCTTGAAGACCTTGCCTCCCTTCATCACGAACTGAACGTTTCGAACGGCCTCGATACGGACGAGCGGATCACCGTCGATGGCGATGATATCGGCATAACGCCCCGCCTCGATCACGCCGATGTCCTTGCTGCCGATCAGGTCGGCATTCGTCCCGGTTGCGGCGACGATCGCTTCCTGCGGCGTGAGACCCGCCTGTACCAGACGGATGATACCGTCGGCCTTGTTCGCACCCGCGCCCAGGCTCGATTGATCGGTGCCCATGACGATTTTCACGCCCATCTTGTGAGCCGTTTCAGCGACAGCAATCTGCAGTGGCCACGCCTTCAACCCCTTCGCCACGACTCTCGGGTCATAGACGCTGGGGTTCGCACGAACCGCTTCGAGTTTCACATAGGCGGTGAGCACCGTCGGATCGAAGAACGTCCCCTGCGCCTTCATCTCCCTCAGCGTATCCGCGTCGACGAAAATGCCGTGCTCGATCGAGTCGACGCCGGCGCGGACGGAGGCCTTGATCGCTTCCAGACCAATGGCATGAGCTGCCACTTTCAGGCCAAGCGCATGCGCCGCATCGACGACGGCTTTGATCTCCTCATAGGTCATCGTCAGCGCGTTCGGATCGTCGTTCAGCGACGACACGCCGCCGGACGGCATGATCTTGATGAGATTGGCCCCCCGCATGAAGTGTTCCCGAACCTTGTCACGGGCATCGTCGGCCCCGTGAACCAGGGCATGCTCTCGCTCGTCGGCAGAAACAGTGTCGCCGCCTTCCTGATTCCAGGGATCGGAGTGGCCTCCGACCGGGCCAAGTGGCTCGAGCGCCGCCCAGATGCGCGGCCCGATCAAGCGCCCTTTGGCGATCGAATATTTGATCACCTTCATGTCTACCATGTGAGATCCGCAGTCACGCGTCGACGTGAAACCGTTGGCGATTTCGGCGTAAGCGTTGCGGACCAGGCGGACGTACGCTTCGCCGGAAGACATCATGCGAGGCTTTTCATCATCGCGGTCGTTTGTCAGGACGAGATGATCATGGGCTTCGATGAAGCCCGGCATGACGGTCTGGTGCGAAAGATCGATAATCTCCGCTCCCGCCGCATCGACGAAGCCATCCGTGATCGAAACGATCCGATCGTCCTTGATCACGATCGAAATGTTCGATCGAACCGGTCGCAGCGTGCCATCAAGAAGCCGGCCGGCATGAACAATGATGTCCTTGGCCTGGGCGCCGGAGCCCGGCACGACAAGAAAGGCCGCCGCGGTCAGCGCAGCCAACGCCTTCGATCTGGATTTTGGCACCCTCACGCTCGACACTCCCCGGATCATGATGGCCGCTCCGCATCCGACTGCGAATACCGGCCGGCGACCGAACCAACGATCGATACAACATTGCCAACACTTGGAATTTCGATATTCCTTATGCGCAAGCCCGAAATATTTGTGACCGTCCGCGACTGCGCCGCGCCACCGACGACGGCGCCGGCAAAGATCACCAGTCAGAACCGAGGGAACGATCGGCAACATCCCGCCCACGTTCCTCCAGGGTGTTGTGCAGCGCCCTTCAGCGCGCGACAAGCTCGTGCCCGACGGCCAGATAGCCACGCCGCAGCCGCACCTTCGCTGCGTCGTCGAAGGTCCAGAAGTCGGCGAACTCGACGGCGCGGCGATCCCCTGCCTCGCCCTCTCCCGTAAAGCGACCGCAAATCACCACCAGTCGCTGATCGCCATCATCGACGATCGTCGCGATGTCGTGCGACCCGTTGATCTTCCGCTCTTCGCGGAAGAACCTCTCGATTGCCGCCTTTCCGTCATAAACCGCTCCGGCCCGTCTGTAACAGGCATCGTCACAAAACAGCGCCATCACCCAATCGATGTCGAGCGCATCGATCCGGTGATAATATTCCATGACCAAGTCCGATCGAATACTCACTCTGATCTCCAAACGCCCGCACGCGTGACCGTGCGGGCGTCGTTGGTGTGATGGCGTGAAAGGCTGCGATCAGTAGTTGATCCTGACCTCGGGTGTCGGCTTCGGGTCGACCGGCGCGAAGCTGCGATAATCGTTGGGATCGCCCTTCCCTTTGTAACGGAACTGCGTCGGATAAGGGTAGATCGGCCGCGAAAAGGTGACTTGATCGCCGGCCGTCGGCGCGCGCGCAAATTGCGGCGATGACCATGACTTGGTGCCCACCTCGAGATGGTATGCCACCAGCATGTCCGGCGCCTGCTTCTTCTCGACCCAATTTTCGAGATAGGTGAGGTAATCAGCCATGTTTGCCCCCGATCCCCGGCCGCAATGCGCGGCGCCCGGCATCATGAACAGGCGGGCGAAGTCCTTGGTCTTCTCCGGCCCGCCCATCACGCGCTGGACCTCCTCATAATAATCGACGTTGCTCAGCGGCGACGGCAGACCGCTGTCGTTCCAGCCCTGCACGATCATAAGCTTGCCCCCGCGCGCCTTGAATTCGCGAAGGTCGGGATTGTCCGCATCGAACAGCGTACGCGCGACCCCCAGCCGGGTATAATCAGTATCCGGATCCATCTGCTCGCGCGTCCAGGTTGGGCCGAGGTCGGGAGCGAACAGCATGTACTTGTAATATTCGCTGTACCTCGAATTGGGGACATCGTTGAAGCCATAAGGCGGATCGAGCTCGGTGCCGGGCATCGAACCGTAAAAGACCTGTTTGCCGGTCGACGTGCGAATGCCGGCGTAGATTTTCCTGGCCGCATCCACCTGCTCCTTGCTCAGGCAGTTGCCGGTTGCACCCGCCTTGCATTCAAGCGTCCCCGGCTCGAACCTGCAGAGGCGCGGATCGCCGACGACGCCATCAGCGAGACCATCGATCTTGTCGCACGCCCTGAGCACGGCTTGGTGCAGCAATTCCAAGTCAGAGCGCTTGAAGATCGGCGTGCCGTCGGCGTGCGTCACGGCCTGATAATTATATTCGAGCTGAAGAAGCGAGCGCGACCAGCGCATCACCGGGTCGATCGCGACGATTCCGTCGAACTGGCTGGGATAGTGCTGCGCCATGATCATCGCGCTGCGGCCGCCATCCGAACAGCCGAGAAAATAGGTCAGCCTTATCGCCGCCTTGTAGAATTTCTCGGCGATCGCCCGCCCCGCGATCGTCGTCGCGCTCATCGCCCGCCCGGCATGGTCGATCTTTGCCTGCGGATTCTGGTAGGACCAAAGCCGATCCAGGGCTGGTCGAACCGGGGTCACCGTGAGGTTGGGGCCATGCCCCTGGTCGGTCGCGGCACAAGCATAGCCCCGGCGAAGCGCCTCGGCGCACCATTCCAGCCCAGGGCGATAGGACCCGCACGAGCCGCCACACCCCATCATGATGAATTTCGAGTTCCAGTTCTTCGCTGGCAATTCCAGGCCGAAACCGATGGCCGGCGCAATATAACCCTCGACAAGGCAATGCGCCGGCGCGGACGCGGTCGCCTCCATATATTGCGCTTCCATGATCTGCGTCGGGGCGTCGCGCGTCAGCGAGAAATCCATATCGGCGACGGTCTCGCACGCCGTCTGTTCGGCGGATGCCGGCTGAGGGGCAGCGATCGCAGCATCGGAAAGAAGCATCGTCGTGCAAAACGCGAGCAGCAATAGGGCCGCAGCGCGCCAAACCCGTGGCGTCATTTCACCTCTCCTGTGGTTATGATGGATCAACGCTGCCGCAGCCATCCGGCAGCGGCGCGGGAAGACGGTCGCGATCAATGACGGAAGCGCGGAGGTCGCGAGCCGGGCGGTGTTACCGATCACCAGTTTGGCCCGGTACGCGAGGCACACTTCATCGACCAGGAAAACCCGGGTCATGATTCCTCTCCCTGATCGCCCCGCATGGCGCGGAGTCTTGCTGCTGCGGAAAAGAGAATTCCTGCGCCGCCCGTGAAACCGCGGATGCATCGATCCCGTTGTGCACCGCCCTTCGGCGTCTGCATTTTTCCAAAAGCTTAAGCGGAATCGTAATCCCGCGGTCGTGCAACCGTCAAGGACTTTTCAGTATCATGTACCATCATTCAATATGATGAATAATAGATCGATCATCGGTTCCCCAGGCCGGTCGTGCGCGCCGCCGACGGGCGAGGAATTATGTCGCGAGCCTCGTCCGGCTTTCCAATTCGCTCACCGGCGGCCCCCGAATGTTAGGTCACTGCCGCGGCCCTCGGCAAAGCGACTGTCCGTTCACCTTGTTTATCCTGTCGGACGATCATACCAGGTTCGGCATTGGCACCTGGTTGTTTACAGGGATCAAGCGCACCTTAAATCCAAGATCTGACATCTCCGGGGATTTCCTTGATGCACATCGCACGTTTTTCCGACGGTGACGACACGCGCCTCGGCCTCAAGGTCGCCGATGGGCTGGTTGACTTGACCGCCCGGTTGGAGGGCGCGCCGCGCGACACTGTCGACCTGATGAGTCTTTGGCCCGACCTGGCGCTGGACCTGGCGGCCCTGGCTGCCTTTCCTGCGGACCACGCGCTGACGGGAGTGCAACTGCTTGCCCCTGTTCGCCGTCCACACAAGATCCTGGGTATCGGCATGAACTATGCTGACCATGCGCGCGAAATGGGCCTCGAACTTCCGACCTCGCAATTCTGGTTCTCGAAGCAGAGTTCGGCGCTGAACGATCCGTTCGGCGATGTCGAAATGCCGGTGGGCTCGATCGAACTGGATTACGAAGCCGAGTTGGTCTGCGTGATCGGCCGGCATGTGCGCAATGCGGACGCGACCGGCGCCAGGGAAGCGATCTTCGGCTATTGCGTGGGAAACGATGTTTCTGTGCGGGACCGGCAGACCGAGACGAGCCAGGTCATGCTCGGCAAATGCGGCGACACGCATGCGCCCGTCGGCCCCTGGATCACGACGGCGGATGCGATCGATGTCGCAGACATCGCGATCAGGACGTGGGTAAATGGCGACCTCCGCCAAAATTCGCGTACGCGAGAGATCATCTACGATTGCGTCCGGATGATCGAACATCTCTCGCGGGTCATGACTCTCGAACCCGGGGACCTGCTGTTCACCGGCTCGCCATACGGGGTCGGCAAGGGTTTCTCGCCGCCGCGCTGGCTTCAGCCCGGCGACCGCGTCCGCGTCGAGATCGAAGGCCTGGGCGCGATCGAGAACAAGATCGTTCCGGCGCCGATACCATGAAGGACGACAGACAGCCGTCAGATTTGCATGGGATGGCGCCGAAGCTCGATGATGCCTTTGTTGCTGTTGATCCCCACCGCATGAATGCCGGGCGCCTTGCCGTTGAAGCGCAGCGGGAGTGCCGCCATGCCATCCCCGATCCACTTCGCCATTTCCTCCGCCGACCCGCCGAGCTCAAGCCAGGCGAACCCCGACGGGGCGACCGGTCCGGGTGCGATCGGCTTGGGCGTCCCGTCCCAATAGGTGAAATTCGGCAATCCCTTCGCCCAGGTGGCGGCCGTGTCGGGCACGTGGATGTAAGCGGGGGCAGCGCTGCCATCGACATTGCGGGTGGCGGTGGCTTCGCTCACTTCCGCGCCAAGCCGCCGCGCGATCGCCTGCAATTCCTGCCGAGATCGCACGCGCACGGCCCAGCCGATGAAACAGTCGCCATCACGAAAACGGGCTAGCATCTGGCCGAGGTGCGGGTTGGTCTCGGCCAGATAGGGATCGGTAATGGCATTGACCTCGAGCACCGTATTATCGCCCGTGCGAAAATAGCGATAGGCCATCCCGCCGGTTGGGAACCAGCCTCCCTCGTGGCTAGGCAACCCCATTTCACGTGAGATCCGCGCCGAGCCTTCGAAAAGGTTCCTGACCCCCATCGCAACGTGATCGATCGCAAGCGTTGTCGACGGCGCGCCTGCCGCCCTGCTTATGGCAGAGCCGACTATGAGGCTCCCTAGCCCAGCGGTAACGACCCTTCTGTCCAACATGACGCGCTCCCCATTCTTATGCCGCAACGGCTAACATCCACGGCAATGCCACCGATCAACATAGGCGCGCGGTCAGGGCTTCGCGGCCTGCGCGAGCAGCGCCGCGAAAACCTGCTTTGCCTTGCCGGGATGATCGACCTGCGCGGCTGCCGCCAGGTTGATCGGCTTGCCTACGACGATCAGCCCCACCATTCCCATGGCGTAATGAGGGGTGCACTTGAACCCATAGACCCCGGACTTCGTAACCTTGATCGTAAAGGCCTGGCCCATCTCTCCCTTGAACGGCGCGACACCGGCCGGCAGCATGCCCGGCACGGCGACGACGTCATGGCCCATGTCGGTAGGGACGAAACGAATGGTGTCACCGGGCATGGCCCGGGTCAGAGAAGGCTCGAACACGAAGAAGCCAGACGCGCCACGATTGCGCATCTGGACGATCCGTTCGTGGGGGGTGGCTTGCGGTGCAGCCCGCTCGCGGGCGATGGCTTGCGTCGTCGCCAAAACAGCGCCGACAATCATCAATGATTTCATGAAGGACATAAGGTCTTTCTGCACGGTCTCGGGTTCCAAGGGAGATGCCGTCACCTCGATCATCTCCAGGAATCGCGGCTTTCTTTGCCCGATACCCGTTCGCACCATAGCTCCGCGCCCGACCAGTCTCCAGATCAAACAAGTTATGGCAACCCCCGAACTATATTTGCGCAGTCTTTCTTTTTCCGGCTCGGGCGGGGCGGCAGATCATCACGCGAGCGCGTGAATAGTCGATATCGACACCGGGAACGGCGCGCCGGCGAAGCTCGCCCCGATGCAGCCGATACCCAAACATGGCATAGCATAGCGAGAATATGGGCGCTTTGAACAGAATAGGAGCTTAGGCGCTATGACTCCAGATCATATCCAAATGCCACATTGAGCGATTGCCGCCTGATCCGCAAACACGGATGTTGAGCAACATTCTGGCTCAATCTCGATAGCTGACAGAATATTCGCATGGTAAAAATCGGCGAAAACCTACCTGTCGGCATATAAGCCGCGAACAGAGACAGATAAGTTACGGCAGCGAAAATAAAAACAGGCTGCCGCCTAAATTTACTGTTATTTCAAATTGGGGGATTAGATGATTTTGAAGAAGCAAGCATTCGGCGCCTATCTCCTGGCGAGCACATCAATGCTCTTGATCGCACCAGGCATGGCGCACGCGCAGGTCGCGGCAACTGCCGACGCCAACGCCGACAAGGACGCCACGGGAGCGCCCCCCGCCGACACGACCGCCCAGGCGAGCGAAAGTACCGGGGAGATCATCGTTACTGGAAGTCGCCTGCAACATTCCGGCTTTGACACCCCTACCCCTGTCACCGTGATCGGCGCCAAGGATTTGGCGCAGCGCGGCGCAACGAGCATTTCGCAGGTGCTGCAACAGCTGCCGTCAGTGACGGCGTCGGCCACCGCGCAATCCACCGGACTCCTGTCGGGCGGCGGTAGCGGAAACTATCTGAACCTTCGCAGCCTCGGCACCGCGCGAACGCTTGTTCTCATCGACGGCCAGCGCATGGTCCCGACCTATTCCTCCTCCGCCAACCTGTCTGGGGCGGTCAACCTGAACGTCATACCGTCCATTGCGATCGGCCGGGTCGATATCGTGACCGGCGGCGCCTCCGCCGCCTACGGTTCCGATGCTGTCGCGGGCGTGGCGAACATCATTTTCGATCGCGAGTTCAAAGGCTTCAAAGCCGATCTTCAATACGGGATTAGCCAGCGTGGCGACCGGCCCGACTACAAGATCGGGCTCATGGTCGGACAGGACTTCGCCGATCATCGCGGTCATTTCGTCATCGCCGGTGAGTGGGAGCGCAGCGGTGGCATCGCGAACCAGGGCGCGCGGGCCTGGGGTCGCAAGGGCTACATGATCTACCCCAATCCGGCCAATACCAGTTCCACCGACGGCATCCCGGCGCTGATCACCCGCGCCAACGTCCGCATCGCGGCGACCTACGGCGGACTCATCACGAGCGCCACCCAGAACGGCGTCTCGGCCAGCACCCTCGGCAATTCGACCAGCCCGCTATCCCACATCCAGTTCGGAGATGGCGGCACGCCTATCGCCTTTGTAGACGGAACCGAAGCCGGCCCATCTTACCGGGTGGGCGGCGACGGCGTCAAAGCCACCCAGATTGCACCGATCACCGTGCCGCAAGACCGTAAGGACGTGCTGGCAGCGGCTGACTACAAGATCACGGACAATATCACGGCATTCGGTGACTTCCTGTTCAGCGATAGCCGTGGATCATGGGCGATCCAGCCCTGGTTCAATGCGCTTGGGACTGACCTCACGATCAGCAGCGGCAATCCCTTCATTCCCACCTCTATCCAACAGACCATGACCGCCAACAACATCACGGCGTTCAAGCTTGGCCGGATCAATCAGGATTTCGGTTCGGTGCACGTTGATAACACGTCCACCACCTATCGAATCGTCGGCGGCCTCAAAGGCACGTTGGGCGACACCTCATGGAAGTGGGATGTCGCTGGCTACTACAGCAAGCTCGATTATTCGACGCTGGGTCTCGGCAACATCAACCTGACCAATTACGCTCTGGCGGTCGATGCGGTACGTGACCCGGCGTCGGGCAAAACCGTCTGCCGCGCGACGCTCAATGCCGCTTCGCTCCCGGCCCCGTTACAAGCCTTGGCAAAGGCCTGCGTACCGATCAACGTCTTCGGCAATGGCTCGCCGTCCGCCGCGGCCCTTGCTTATATCAAGGGCACCAGCGAGTATATCTCCACAAATACGATGAGTGGCGGCACCGCCAACATTAGGGGCGATCTGTTCAGTTTATGGTCCAAGCCGGTTTCTCTTGCCCTCGGCGGAGAATATCGGCGGGAACGGCTCGACTCCGATGCCGACCCCGTCATGCAGCAACTCGGCTGGGCGGTCATGAACACTTCCGGCGTCCATGCTGGCCTCGAGGTCAAGGAAGGTTATGCCGAGATCAACGCGCCAATCGTCGACAGCAAGCCCTTTTTGAAATCGCTCGAGGTCAACGGCGCATTCCGGTACACCGACTACAGCACCTCGGGCAGTTCGAATACCTGGAAGCTCGGCGCGATTTGGGAACCGGTCTCGTCGCTCCGGCTTCGCGGCACTGTCTCTCGCGACATACGAGCGCCCAATCTCCGAGAACTCTTCTCCGGCGCGCAGATCACGAATTTCTCGCCCAACGATCCGTGCAATGCGGTTAACCAGGCGGCGAGCGCGACGACGGCTGCCAATTGCCGCGCGGCAGGTTTGCCGGCGAACTTCGTTAGCACGGTGGGCAACGCCCTCACGGTCACTCTTGGCAATACCGCGCTCAGGCCCGAAATCGCCGACACCAAGACGTTCGGCGCGGTCTTTAGCCCGAAATTCCTTCCCGGTTTCCGCATGTCGGTCGACTGGTACGACATCAACATCAAGAATGCGATCGGCGCCATCGGAACAAGCCAGAACATCCTGGATTTCTGCTACAAGCAAAGTCGGCCGGTCTGCGGTTACATCAATCGCGATGCGAATGGCCAGTTGATCTCCGTCAACAATGTCAACATCAACGGCTCGATCGAGACGGAGAAGGGTGTCGATTTCGACATACTGTATGGCTTCGATCTCAATGTCCTTTCTACGCATGGCCGCCTGACGACACATATTCTGGCCAGCTATGTCTACTCGGATTTGCGTTCGCCGGACGGCGTTACCTTCATCCAGCGTGCTGGCGATCTCGTCGGGCGGCCGAAGTGGACCGGGAATGCCACGATCAGCTACGACACCGACAAGTTCGGTTTCTCAATTCTCGAGCGGCTGATCGGGAAGGCCCATATCGACAATACCTTCACCTCGATCGAAAACATCGACAACAACAACATGCCGACGATGCTCTACACCGACATCAACCTGCGCTATGCGGTCACGAATGGCGGCAGGATCGAGCTCTACGGGGGCGTCCACAACCTGCTCGACAAGGATCCGCCGGTAGATCCGGTTCAGTTCATCTATTCCTACGGAACCAACCTGACTTTCTACGATGTGGTCGGCCGCTCCTTCTACATCGGCGCCCGCGTGAAGTTCTGATGCGGCGATGGGGAAGGCCTGCCTTCCCCGTCACTTCAGGATCCGAGACTGTGCAGGCGAAAACCGTCTCAAGAATGAGAGACAAGAACGTTTCGATCTGGAGGAGGGGATTACCCGACCACACCTCCTCCATATCCCAATCCCAAGGACATGCCGCGTTGGCCCATATCGTGAGCTTCTAGATGAGACGTCCGCATCCTCAAGTCCTGACTGATGGGCTCGCAGGATGCGCAATAATATCGGCGATCTGGAGAGAACCCATGGCTCGATCGAAGGAATACCTCTCAGCTTTCCGAAAATTCTGGTTGATATTCGCCGCATTGATCGGCGGCACGGCGACACTGCCGGCGGCGGCGCAGAAGATCGAGCTCTTGCCCGGCTTTACCCAGCCGGAGGATATGGAATTTCTCCCGGGCACGGGGCTGATCATCGTCAGCAATATGTGGAGCGCAACCCTAACCAGGCCCGCTGGGCTCAGCCTGTTCGATCCCAAAACCAATGCGGTAAGCTGGCTCCCGATCACCAATGAGTATGAAAAAGGCTGGGGTGCGGCGGACTGCACGACCCCGCTTCCGAGGATCGGCCCGCACGGCATCCATCTAAAGAAACGGCGCGACGGGCGACTTGAGCTGTTCGTCGTCAACCACGCCGATCGCGAGTCGATCGAAATGCTGGAAATCAAGGTCGACGCGCCGGGTCCGCGCGCGATCTGGCGTGGCTGCACGGTGATGCCGAATCCGGAGGGAACGCGCGGATTCAACGATGTCGCGGGTCTTCGCGACGGCGGTTTCATCGCCACCGTTCCGATTGTCCCGGCGATCTACAAGGCCAACGGTAACGATCCGCGTAACGGAAAGGATTCGGGCTATATCGTCGAGTGGCACCCCGGCGGGACGGTCGTGGAACTGCCCGACAGCCATGCGCCCTTTCCCAACGGCGTTCAGCTCAGCGACGACGAGAAGACCCTCTATTTCAACGCCTGGACCGCCCTGGAAGTGCGGCGGTATGATCGCGCTGCGGGAAGGGTGACCGGACACCTCACGCTCGATTTCATGCCGGACAATCTGGCGCTTCGCCCGGACGGAAAGATTCTGGCGGCCGGCATCACCGACATCGTCGGTTTCTCTACCGACCCCTCCTGCCCCAAGTTCGACGGGATTTGCGCCAAGCCCTTCGGGGTGGCCGTGATCGACCCGAGGAAATGGACCGCGACCGACATCTATCATGCCGGCGCGGCGGTTCTGGCCAACGCCTCGATAGCGCTTCAGCAAGGCAAGACGCTGTATATAGGCGCCTTCCGCGGCGAACATCTGCTCAAGGTCAGGTTGCGGTGACGCCTAAACGCCTCGCTCGCACCGCGTTGATCGCGGGCTCCGCCCTTTTGTTCGCCATGGCGACACAGGCAGCGCCATCCGGTCGGCAGCAGATCGCTGGCGCTGACTGGCCCGGTTACGGCGGCGGCGAAGGCGATACGCGTTACAGCCCGCTTGCGCAGATTCGTCAGGACAATGTCGCCAGCGTCGGACTGGTCTCGCAATACGACATCGACGTCGGCGGCAGTGGACTGACCGCAGCGGTCGAGCATGGAGGCGTCGTCTATTTTGCGATCGGCCAGGCGGTCGTTCATGCCGTCGATCCGCTGACCGGCACGCTGCTGTGGAAATATGATCCCGAGGTCGGCGCGGTTGCCGGCCCGGAAATGCGCGGTGCCTGGGGCAGCCGCGGCATGGCATATGCCAACGGCCGAGTTTTCGTCGGCACCTCGGACGGCCGCCTCATCGCGCTCGACGCCAAGACCGGGAAACTGGCCTGGAGCGCCAAAACCACCGAGAAGGGTGACGGACGCTACATCAGCGGAGCGCCCTGGGTGTTCAAGGACAAGGTGGTGATCGGGCACGGCGGCGCCGATTTTGCGCCGGTGCGCGGCTATGTCACCGCTTATGACCAGAAAACCGGCAAGCAGGTGTGGCGCTTCTACACCGTGCCGGGAAACCCCGCGAAAGGGCCAGACGGCGCCGCTTCGGACGGGGCGATGGCGATGGCTGCGAAAACCTGGAAGGGAGAATGGTGGAAATATGGCGGCGGCGGCACCGCCTGGAACGCCTTCTCCTACGACCCGAAATACAATCGCCTCTATATCGGTACCGGCAACGGCACGCCCTGGAACCAGAAGATCCGCAGCCCTGGCGGCGGCGACAATCTGTTCGTCTGCTCAATCGTCGCGGTCGACGCCGACACTGGCAAATATATCTGGCATTATCAGGTCAATCCCGGCGAGACATGGGACTACAATGCTGCCCACGACATGGTGCTGACCGATCTGATGATCGGCGGCAGGAAGCGTTCGGTGCTGCTGCAGGCACCCAAGAACGGCTTCTTCTACGTGATCGATCGCGAAACCGGGAAGCTGATCTCGGCCGAAACCTTCGCGCCGCAGAACTGGGCCCAGGGTATCGACAAGACGACCGGCCGCCCGATCGAAAACCCGGAGGCGCGCTTTCCGAACGGGCAGGTCTTTACCCTTTTTCCCTCGCCTTACGGTGCACATGGCACCCCCGGTATGTCGTTTAATCCCGAAACGGGCCTCGTCTACCTCCCCGCGATGTTTGCCGGCCGCGCCTATGTCGATCCGCCCTCGATCAACGGGATGACCTTTGTCGACGGAGAACGGTTCAACACAGGCATCGGCATACCGCCACCAGTCAAGATGCCGCCGACCAGTTCGGCGTTGCTCGCCTGGAACCCGACCACGCAGAGGGAGATCTGGCGCATCCCGGCGGCCGGCATGTTCGCACAGGGCGCCACTGCCACGACTGCCGGAAAACTGGTGCTGCAGGGCCATGACGACGGGCGGTTCACCATCCGCGCCGCCGACAGCGGCAAGCTGCTCTGGTCCTTCCAGGCACAGGCTTCGACGACTCCGCAACCGATCACGTATCTGGTGAAGGGCCGCCAATATATCAGCATCATCGCCGGCGGGCGGGTGATCAGCGCGCGTGGCGTCGAGCAGGAATGGAACTACCGCACGCAGCGGATGCAATTGTTGACCTTCGCGCTGGGCGGCAAGAGCAAGCTGCCGCCACCCAACACCACCGTCATGCCATATCTCGACGATCCGGCCCTGAAGATCGACACGGCCACGGCGGCGCGGGGGGCGACTGACTTCGCGGATCGCTGCGCCTCCTGCCACGGCGGGGCGGCACGGTCGGGGGGGGCTGCGCCGGACCTGCCGCGTTCGTCCATCCCGATGGATGCCGATGCATTCAAGGCGGTGTTGCACGATGGCGTGCTCACGTCGCGCGGGATGCCTCGCTTCGCCGAGCTGAGCGACGCCGAGCTCGAGGCGCTACGCCTCTACATCCGACAGCGCGCCCGCGAACTCATCGCCGAGCAGGCGAAGGGCACCGTGAAGACGCAGAAAGGTCCCGACAATGGCCAGTGAAGGCGGCCCTCGCCGATCAGGCAGCACGAGACATATGCTTGGAGATTCCATGTTCGCAAAATCGAAGCTTCTTGTGGCGCTGTCCCTCGGTGCGATTCCTCTGGCCGGCCAGCTTGGCGCCCAAAACCTGACACCCGCCTTCCGTGATCCGTCCGCATCCTTCACCGCGCAACAGAGCGAGCAAGGCAAAGCCAGCTACGCGGCTAACTGTCAGGCGTGCCACGGGCCGGATGCCTCCGGTGGCCGGTTCGGGCCTGGATTGAAGGGCGACGCCTTTGCCGCACATTGGAGTGACAAGCCCGCCGCCGACCTCTTCGCCTTCATCCGCTCGAACATGCCGCCGGGCCGCGCCGGATCGCTGACGAATGCGGAATATTCGGCCCTCACCGCCTATATCCTCCAGCAAAATGGCGTCGCGCCCGGCACCAGGGAACTGGCTCTCGGCCCGACAGCGGCTGGCTCTTCCGCCGCGAGCGCCTCGGAAGATCCGATGAAGGCCAGAACGGCCATGATTCGCCGTTTCTTCAAGGCGACCGAACCCAATCAGGACGCGATCTACCAGCGCGAAACGACCCGAAAGACCGCGATCGCGAGCGCGGTGCGGCCCGTAACCGACGCCATGCTGCAGACACCGCCGGACGGCGACTGGCTGATGTGGCGTCGAACCTATTCGAGCCACGGCTTCAGCCCGCTTAAGCTGATCAACAGCAGCAACGCGTCGCGATTGCGCCTGTCATGGAGCTGGACGCTCGGACCGAGCCTCAACGAGATCACACCGCTTGTCCATGACGGCGTCATATATGTCCACAGCGGCGCTTCGGTGCAGGCGCTCGACGGGGCGACGGGTGACCCCCTGTGGAAATACAGTCGCGACCTGCCCGACAACCTACTAGGCGGCCGCGCTGGTCATTCCAAGGGAATGGCGATCTACGGGAACAGCCTGTATCTGCCGCTGGTCGACGGCCATGTCGTCGCGCTGGACGTCAAGACCGGCGCTCTGGTCTGGGATCATGAAGTGATGACGCCGACCGAAGTCGCCAGCGGGGTGATGATGGTCGGCGCCCCCATCGTCGCCAAGGGCAAGGTGATCCTCGGCACCAACCAGTCACAGAGCCGTCCCGGCAGCATTTTCGCACTCGATGCGAAAACCGGCACTCAGGTTTGGCGATTCAGCACGATCGCCATGCCCGGCGAGACCGGGGGCGACAGCTGGAACGGCGTGCCGGCCGAACAAAGGTTCGGCGGCTCGCAATGGACCGGCGGCAGCTACGACCCCGAACTCAACCTCGTCTATTTCGGGATCGGCAACACCTATTCCGCCGCAACGCTGATCCGCCCGGGCGAACCGCCAAGCGCCAAGAACGCCGGTCTGTTCACCGATACCACTGTCGCGCTCGATCCCGACACCGGGAAGCTCGCCTGGCATTTCCAGCACATGCAACGCGATATCTGGGACGTAGACTGGGCATTCGAGCAGTCGCTGGTCGACCTGCCCATCAACGGACGCATGCGTAAACTTGTGGTCACCGGGGGCAAGATGGCCCTGTTCGACGCCGTCGATCGCACCGATGGCAGCTATGTGTTTTCGCGTGACGCTGGGCTCCAGAACATCGTCGTCGCGATCGATCCCAAAACGGGCGCCAAGACCTACAATCCGGCGCTGATCCCCGTTGCGGGGGAGCAGAAGCTGGTTTGCCCCGGTTCGACCGGAATGCGCAACTGGATGGCCACCTCCTACAACCCCGAAAGCCACGTCCTCTACATTCCCATGTTCGAAGTATGCTCGACATACACCTGGACCAAGCGTCCGCCGTCTGAAGTAGCCGCAGGCTTCCTGGATATCGGTTTCCAGAGCCGCCCCATGCCCAATTCGGACGGCAATATAGGGCGCATCCAGGCGATCGATCTCCAAAGCGGGAAGACTCTCTGGACGCACCGCCAGCGGACCCCGGTTTCCAGCTCGATGCTGGCGACCGCAGGCGGCATCGCTTTCAACGCGACCGCGGACCGCTATTTCCGCGCGTATGACGAAAGGAGCGGCAAGATCCTCTGGCAGACCCGCCTGGCGAGCACCGCCAGCTCGACGCCGATCACCTATACCGCCAAAGGCGCGCAATATGTCGCCGTGGTGACAGGCGGCGGCGGCCCGCAAGACGTGGTCTGGAGAGGGCTGGCGCCAGAGGTCGACAGCCCGGCGGGCGGCATCGTGCTCTGGACGTTCCGATTACCGGACCGGGGCGACCGGGGCCGTTGACCGCCCGTCTGTGGCTCGCGCGCAAGGGACTAGGTTCCGGCAACATCTATTCGCGATTTCTCAAAGGTTATTGACGTTGAAGAGCCGGAGCTTGGCCGCCAAAATCCCGATCTTACAGCACGAAAGCAGGCGGCGCCCGTCATCCGAGCAGAGCTGACGGCGCAATAACGTCACACGATAGGAAGATATGATGATCAAGGGGGTTCGCCAGGGCGCGTTGGTCGCGGGATCGGCGTTGCTGATTGCGATCGTAGCACAGGCTGCACCCGTCAAGAACCGGATCCAGGATCAGGACTGGTTCGGCTATGGCGGCAACCAGGATGACACACGCTACAGCCCGCTCGATCAGATCCGCCAGGACAATGTCGCGCAGCTCGGTCTCGTTTCCCACTTCGACTTCGACGTCGGTGGCATCACCAATACGGCTCCGATCGAACATGACGGCATCGTCTATTTCGCCGCGAGCCAGGCGATCGTTCACGCGGTCAATCCGCTGACCGGCAAGCTGCTGTGGAAATATGATCCCGAGGTCGGCGCGGTTGCCGGCCCGGAAATGCGCGGTGCCTGGGGCAGCCGCGGCATGGCATATGCCAACGGCCGCGTCTTCGTCGGCACGTCGGATGGCCGCCTGATCGCACTGGACGCGAAGACAGGCAAGCTCGCGTGGAGCGCGCAGACCACTGACAAAGGCGATGGCAGGTTCATCAGCGGCGCGCCGTGGGTGTTCAAGGACAAGGTAATCATCGGCCACGGCGGCGGCGATGTTGCACCGATCCGCGGCTACGTCACCGCCTATGACCAGAAGACCGGCAAGCAGGTCTGGCGCTTCTACACCGTGCCCGGTGATCCGGCGAAGGGCTTCGAAAACGAGGCTATGGCGATGGCCGCGAAGACGTGGACTGGCGAATGGTGGAAATTCGGCGGAGGCGGTAACGACTGGAACGCGTTCTCCTACGACGCCAAATACAACCGCATCTATATCGGCACCGGCAACGGCACGCCTTGGAACCGCAAGATCCGCAGCCCTGGCGGTGGCGACAATCTGTTTCTCTGCTCGATCGTCGCGGTCGATGCCGATACCGGCAAATATGTCTGGCATTACCAGGTCAATCCCGGAGAAAGCTGGGATTACAACGCCACCCATGACATGGTGCTGACCGATCTCGTGGTCGAAGGCAAGAAACGCTCGGTACTTCTCCAGGCGCCGAAGAACGGCTTCTTCTACGTCATTGATCGCGAAACCGGGAAGCTGATCTCGGCCGTCTCCTATGTCTATCAAAACTGGGCAAAGGGCATCGACCAGGCGACCGGCCGACCGATCGAGAACCCGGAGGCGCGCTATCCCGACGGCAAGCCGTTTGCCATGTACCCAGGGTCGCACGGCGCGCATGGCACGGCCACGATGGCGTTCAACCCCAAGACCGGCCTCGTCTATCTGCCGATCATGGATATGGGCCGGGTCTATGTCGATCCGCCCTCACTCGAAAATTTCACGTTCCGCGATGGCGAGCGCTCCAACAATGGCCAGGGCAAGGCGCCGGCCGGCATCCCGATGCGGCCGAGCGTCGGCGCATTGCTCGCGTGGAATCCGGTGACGCAAACCGAGGCGTGGCGGGTGCCCACGCCCGACTTGGTCGATGGCGGGGGAACGGCGACGACCGCCGGGAATCTCGTCCTGCAAGGTCATCAGGCCGGGAATTTCGACATACTGGCTGCGGACACCGGCAAGCGGCTCTGGTCTTTCGACATGCAGGCGCCGGGCAGCAATCAGCCGATCACCTATACGATCCACGGCCGGCAATATATCAGCATCCTCGCCGCGGGGCGCGTGATCGGACCGCGACCGGTGGAGCAGCAATGGGATTACCATAGTCTCAAATCCCGACTGCTTACCTTCGCGCTTGGTGGCAAGGATCGGCTGCCGCCGACGAACTTCGCTATTCCGCCATTTGCCGATGACCCGGCGATGAAGCTTGATCCCGCCCGGGTTGCGCTAGGCAAAGCCTCGTTTGCCGATCGCTGCGCTGCCTGTCATGGCCCTGCGGCGGTGTCCGGCGGAGCTGCGCCGGAGTTGCGGCGATCCCAGATACCGCTGAGCGCGGAGACGTTCAGAGCAGTGCTGCACGATGGACTGCTGTCGTCCCGCGGCATGCCGCGCTTCGGGGAAGTCAGCGATGAAGAAATTGAGGCGCTGCGCGAATATATCCGCGACCGTGCCCGCGCCGCGATCGACCACAAGTGATCTGAGGTTCGAGACTCAGCCCGGCTTGCTGGAAGAGGCCCGAAGCGCTGTGGCGCGAATGTCCTCGCCGATCTTGCGCAACGTCGGCACGCCGTGCTGGCCGGTGAACATCGTTCCCGCGACACAATAGGCGACCGCGCCCGTCCGGTCGAAAATCGGTGCGGCGGCCGAGGTCACGCCGGCCAGGAACTGGCTCTGGTCGATGGCATAGCCATCCCGGCGGACCTGCTCCAATTCCGCCATGAAATCCGCGAAACGCGGCGCGGCATGCCACCGCAGATCGGCGAAGCGCCTCTCAAGCTCAGCCTCGGAAAAGGATCCGAAGGCGGCGACGCAGCGGCCGGTAGCGCCGGCCAGGATCGGTGCGCGATGCCCGACCATGATCTGAATCTGGGTATCCGCCCCGGATTCGGCCGTGGCGATCGCTGTCAGGCGCTCGCCGTGGCTGACGCGAAACAGCGACGTAGTCATCTGATAGTCTGTGGCCAGCCGAAAGAGGTCCTGCCGCAACCGGGTCAACATACCCGATTGGGCCAACCCCCGCTGTGCCAGCTCAACCGTCCCGGCGCCGAGCGCATAGCTCTTATCCGCCTGGTCGAAGTCAAGCATCCCTTCCGCCACCAGCGTCCGCACGATGTTGAAGCAAGAGCTCGGACTGATATCGAGCGCCCGCGAAATCGCCGTCACGCCCTGGGGCCGATCAAGGTTGCCCAGATAGCGAAGCACCGCAAGCGCCTGCACGATCGCCGATACCGACTGCCGCGGGTTGCTAAGATCGAGAGGTTCCGACATCCGGCCGCCTATAAGGAATTCGGTTCCGCAGCGCCACCACGGCGCTGCGCCTCGCGCATCAGCCGCCCTGGAAGACCGGCCTGCGGCGTTCGCCGAATGCACGCAACGCCTCGCGATGATCCTCCGTCATATGGGCAAGAGCCTGTAATGCGGCCGAATATTCAAGGGTGTTTTCGAGACGCTCGTTTTGCGCCACGCGCATGAGCCGGCGCGTCATCCGAACCGCAATGCGGGGATTGGCTGCTATCTTGCGCGCAATATCCACCGCGGCATCGATCAATCGGCCATCGGGAACGACCCTGGATACGAGCCCGGCGGCGAGTGCATCGTCAGCGTCGATGCGTTCGCCGGTCAAGACCATCTCACTGGCTTTGGCGAACCCCACGATCCGTGGCAGCAACCAGGCGCCGCCGTCGCCGGGGATGAGGCCGAGGGTGACGAAGCTTTCTGCGAAGACAGCCGACTGGGCGGCGATACGGATATCGCACATGCAGGCCAGATCGCAGCCCGCGCCAATGGCGGGGCCGTTGACCGCGGCGATCACCGGAACATCAATGCGTTCGAACGCCAGCGGCAGGCGCTGGATGCCGGCGCGATAATTCTCGCGCGTCTGTGGTGGAAAATCGCTGACGAGCCCCCCGGCGGCGGCGATCGTTTTCAGATTACCGCCTGCCGAAAAGGCACTGCCGGCGCCTGTCAGGATCAGCACCCGCACGGCCGGATCGGCGTCGAGGGTCGCCGCGGCGGCGATAAGGGCGTCGATCATCGGATTGTCCGAAATCGCATTGCGAACGTCCGGTCGGTTCATCGTCACTACCCGGATTCCGTCACCCAGATCGTCGATCAGCACCAGCGGTTGATCGCTCATCGCGCACCTCCATTTCAAACGATGCATTGGCGTGTACAGTTATTCCTGTTTATGCATATTATCAAATCGTCGTTTAGGAGCGGGTATGAGCCAAGGGCCACTTGCGGGCACGAGGATCCTGGAATTCTCCGGAATCGGGCCAGGCCCGTTTGCGGGCATGCTTCTTTCAGACCTTGGCGCCGACATCATCCGCATCGACCGACCAGGCTACGACCGCGACACGCCGGTCCATGTCACGCGTCGCGGTCGCCGGTCGGTGGCGCTCGATCTGAAAGCACCCGGCGCGACCGAGACGTGCCTTGCGCTGATGGGTCGCGCCGATGCCATCTACGAAGGCTTTCGGCCGGGAGTGATGGAACGGCTCGGCCTTGGCCCGGACGTGGCGCTTAGCCACAACCCGAGGCTGGTATATGGGCGGATGACCGGCTGGGGCCAATATGGTCCCCTCGCCCAGGCGGCCGGCCATGACATCAATTATATCGCGATCAGCGGTGCCCTCGCCGCCATAGGCCCTGCAGAACAGCCGATGCCGCCGCTCAACCTCGTCGGAGATTTCGGGGGCGGCGCGCTTTACCTCGTTGTTGGGCTTCTGGCGGCGCTCCTGCATGCTCGCGAGACCGGCGAGGGTCAGGTCGTGGACGCAGCGATGAGCGATGGCGCGGCTTCGCTGATGGCAGCCTTCTATGGAATGAGGGCGGATGGCAGGTGGAAGTCGGAGCGCGCGGGCAACATGCTCGACGGCGGCTCGCCTTATTATGGCACCTACCGGTGTCAGGATGATCGCTGGGTAGCGATCGGTCCGCTGGAACCGCAGTTTTTCCGACATCTTATCAAGCTTCTCGGCATCGATTTCGTACCCGAGCGGCAAGAGGATCGGGCCGCCTGGCCGGCCCTGCGCCGAAGCTTCGAAAGCGCGTTCCTGCGTCGCCCCCAGGCCGAATGGATCGCACTTCTCGAAGGGACCGATGCATGCGCGGCGGGCGTGATCGGCATGGAAGATGCGCCTCGCCACCCTCATAATAGCGCGCGCGGGACGTTCGTGGAGGTGGAAGGCGTCATACAACCGGCGCCCGCACCGCGCTTTTCGAAAACGCCGGGCGCAATTCAGCAAACGGGTTTCGGCATAGGCGCCCACGACGCCGAAGCGTTGCTGGATTGGGGGATAGATAGAAGTGTGATCGACATGCTTCGTGCCAGCGGAGCGCTCGCCAAAGCCGAGCTTTGATTGTTGAATTCATATTCACGCAGGTGCATAGGCTGGTGAAATCGCTTTTGTGAAAAGGGTAAGGTGGATGGGAATGCTCGAGGGCAAGGTGGTTGCGGTTACCGGCGGCGGGCGCGGAGTCGGACGCAGCGTTGCGTTGGCATGCGCAAGCGCTGGGGCGAAGGTCGTGGTGAACGATCTGGGTTCGTCCGAATCCGGTGATGACGCAGATGCCGGCCCTGCCCGCGACGTCGTCGATGAGATCACCGCCGCCGGCGGCACGGCGATTGCCAACACCGCCAGCGTGATGGAGCCGGAAGGCGCCACCTCGATCATCGAGGACGCGGTCAGGCATTTCGGCCGGATCGACGGCGTGGTGAACAACGCCGGCTTCCTTCGCGACGCGATGTTTTACAAGATGAGCCTCAAGGACTGGACCGACGTCATCCAGGTTCACCTCAACGGCAGCTATTACGTCTCTCGCGCCGCAGCGAATTATTTCAAGGAGCAGGGCTCCGGCGCCTATGTCCACTTTACGTCCACTAGTGGCGTGCTGGGCAATATCGGCCAGACAAACTACAGCGCCGCCAAGGCGGGCATCGTGCAGATGTCCTACTCGATCGCGCTTGAAATGGCGAAATTCGGGGTGCGCTCGAATTGCATCGCGCCGACCGCCTGGACGCGCCTGCTGGAGACCATCCCCATTCGGGACGAAGCCCACCGGATCAAGATGGAACGCATGAAAGCAATGCTCGGGCCGGAAAAAATCGCACCGCTGGTCGTCTATCTGATGTCCGACGACGCCAGGAACGTCAGCGGCCAGACGTTCGGCGTCCGCAACAATGAAGTGTTCCTGTATTCGCGCCCGACCATCCTGCGGACGATGCAGATGTCCGACGGGTGGACGCCCGAGAGCATCGCGGAGATTCTGATGCCGGCACTGCGCCCAAGTTTCCCCAAACTCGCCAAGAGCGCCGACGTCATCGCTTGGGAGTCGTACTGACCGCAAGCCGTTCGCCGCCGGCATGTCGGCGGGAAAAGTCGCAAACACGAGGTTGATCGATGGTCGGAATTCTGGCGCTGGGCGCCTATGTACCGCGCTTACGGCTGCAACGCGCTGCCGTCGCGCGGTCGGTGAGCTGGTTCAACCCGGCGCTGGCGGCGCTGGGAAAGGGCGAACGCGCGCTCTGCGCATGGGATGAAGATACGATCACCATGGCGGTCGAAGCGGCGCGCGACTGCATGGCCGGCGGCGATCGCGCGGCGATCGGCAAGGTCCTGCTCGCCTCAACGACCTTTCCCTATGCCGACCGCCAGAACGCCGGCGTGGTCAAGGAAGCGCTCACGCTGGATGACGATACAGGCACGCTGGACGTGACCGGCTCGCAACGCGCAGGGACTTCCGCGCTGATCGTCGCCCTCGACGCTGCGGGGAATGCGCCTGTTTTGTGCGTGGCATCTGAGAATGCGATTGCCAAGCCGGCCTCGGAAGCGGAATTCGTCAATGGCGACGCGGCAGCGGCCGTGCTCGTCGGGACCGGTGACACGCTCGCCGATTTCCTGGGCTCCCACAGCGTGTCGATCGATTTCGTCGATCACTTCCGGGCGAGCGATCGTCGCTACGCGGTCGCATGGGAAAGTCGCTGGGTGCGTGACGAGGGCTATGCGAAGATCATGCCTGCCGCGATCGGCGCCGCGCTGGCGAAGTTCGGCATCGATCCTGCTGCGGTCGACCATTTCGTCATGCCGTCACCGGTCCGCGGCATCGCCCAGGCCATGGCCAGGGCCGCCGGCATCGCCCCTCCGGCGGTCTGCGATCCGTTGCAGGACGTGATCGGCGATGCCGGTTGTGCACAGCCCCTGCTGCTGCTGGCCGACACGATCGAAAAGGCCCGCCCCGGCGAGATCATCCTGGTCGTGTCGTTCGGTCAGGGCTGCGACATCCTCGCCTTCCGGGCAACGGAGCGGGTCACGCAGGCGCGGCAAGCGCTCGGCGTCCAAGGGTGGCTGAAGCGCCGCGCCGTCGAAGACAATTACGTCAAATATCTCTATTGGACCGGCGAGATCACGCTGGACGGTGGGCTTCGCAGCGAACTCGATCTCAAGATGCCGTTGTCGCTGTTGTATCGCGAGCGCAAGACGCTGCTGGGCCTGGTCGGCGGCCGATGCCGCGAGACGGGGACCGTCCAGTTTCCGAAAACCCGCATCTCGGTCGCGCAAAATGCCCGCATGGTCGATACGCAGGATGATTATCCGCTGGCGGAACTGCCGGCGCGGGTAGTGACCTTCACGGCTGACCATCTCGCGGCATCGGATGCGCCGCCGGCCTGCTACGGCATGGTCGAATTTGACGGCGGCGGCCGGTTCGTGGCCGATTTCGCGGACGTTGATGCCGAAGGCATGGCGGTCGGCGCGCCGGTGCGGATGATGTTCCGACTGAAGCGCAAGGACGAACGCGGCTTCAAGCATTATTTCTGGAAGGCCGTGCCGGACTATCGGCCGGCAGCCTGATCGGGAGACGAAGCATGGCTAGTGGTATCAAGGACCGGGTCGCCATTCTGGGCATGGGATGCTCGCGCTTCGGCGAGCGTTGGGACATGGACGCCCCCGCGTTGATGGTCGAGGCGTTCGAGGAAGCGCTGGCCGATGCAGGCATCGACGTGTCGCAGCTTGAGGCCGGCTGGTTCGGCCACGCCCGCACCGTCGTCGGGGATTCCGCAGTCCCAATGTCCGTCGCGTTGCGACTGCCTAATATTCCGGTCACCCGCGTCGAGAATTTCTGCGCGACGGGCACGGAGGCGTTCCGGGGCGCCACATATGCGGTCGCAAGCGGCGCTTGCGATATCGCCTTCGCGCTCGGCATGGAGAAGCTGAAGGACTCGGGTTATGGCGGGCTACCGGCCAATTCGCGCGGGCTTTTCAACGACGCCGCAGCCGCCAGCGGCACCGCACCCGGCGCCTTTGCTCAAATCGCCTCCGCCTATGGCGCCAAGCATCGCATCGCCCCTGCTGACCTGAAGCGGGCAATGGCGCACGTCTCGGTCAAGAGCCATCTCAATGGCGCGAAGAATCCCAAGGCGCATCTGCGCAAGATCATCACCGAGGAACAGGCGATCAACGCGCCGATGATCGCCCAGCCGCTCGGCCTGTTCGACTGCTGCGGTGTGTCGGACGGCGCGGCCTGTGCGATCGTGACGACGCCGGAAATCGCCCGCGCGCTGGGCAAGAAGGATGTCGTAACGGTGAAGGCGCTGCAGATCGCGGCGTCTAACGGGTGGGAAGCCGAGGGCAGCGGCTGGGACTATAGCTATTTCCACACCACCCGCATCGCGGCCGCCCGAGCCTATCGCGAAGCCGGTATCGTCAATCCCCAGAGCGACATCAGCCTGACCGAGGTCCATGATTGCTTCTCGATCACCGAGCTCGTGACGATGGAGGATCTGGGCCTCAGCCGGGAAGGCGAGGCCGTCCGCGACGTTCTCGACGGCAAGTTCGACGCCGACGGCCGGATCCCGTGCCAGATCGACGGCGGCCTCAAATGCTTCGGTCATCCCATCGGCGCATCGGGCATCCGCATGATCTACGAAAATTACCTGCAGCTGCTGGGCCGCGCCGGCGAGCGGCAGCGCAGCACGCCGCCCTCGATCGCGCTGTCGCACAATCTCGGCGGCTATCCGAACCTCAATGTCTGCGCGATCGCCATCGTCGGGATGCAGAACTGACAAGGCCAGAACGATGATTCCGAGGTCCCTGTTCGACGGCGAGCACGAGGCGTTTCGCGACTCAGTCCGCAAATTCCTCCAGGCCGAGATCGAGCCTCATCACGAGGCGTGGGAGGAAGCTCGCCTTGTCGATCGCAGCGCGTGGCTGGCCGCGGGCCGCGAGGGATTGTTGTGCATGACCACCCCGCCGGAATATGGCGGGCTGGGGCTGGATCGCCTCTATCCGACAATCATGATCGAGGAATTGGCGCGGACCAACCTGACGGCGCCCAATTTCATGCTGCATTCGGAAATCGTCGCACCCTATCTCGTCCGCTACGGGACGGAGGCGCAGAAGCAGCGATGGCTGCCGCGCATGGCTCGCGGCGAGACCATTGGCGCGATCGCCATGACAGAGCCTGGCGGCGGCTCCGATCTCGCCGCGATCCGCACCAGCGCGATCCGCGACGGAGATGATTATGTCATTAACGGCCAGAAAGTCTTCATTTCCAACGGCCAGGCAGCGGATCTCATTGTCGTCGCCACCAAGACCGATCGCACCGCAGGAGCCAAAGGCGTCACGTTGTTCCTGGTGGAGGCAGATCGCCCCGGTTTCAAGCGCGGGAGGAACCTCAAGAAGATCGGGCTGCACGGCCAGGACACGTCCGAACTCTTCTTCGACGATGTCCGCGTCCCGGCCGACAACATGCTGGGCGACTATGACGGCGGCTTCCGATGCCTGATGCGCGAACTCGCCTGGGAAAGGATGAGCCTGGCCATCCGCGCCACCGCCACCTGCGAATATGCAGTCCAATGGACTGTTGCCTATACCCGCGAGCGCAAGGCATTCGGCACGACGATCTTCGACATGCAGCATAACCGGTTCAAGCTTGCCGATTGGCATGCGCAGACGCAGGTTTTACGCGCGTTCATCGATAGTTGCATCCTTCTCGTCAAGGATGGAAAGCTCGATGCTGCGACAGCGGCAGTGGCCAAGCAGCAATCGACCGAATTGATGATGACCGTGCTCGACGGATGCCTGCAGATGCACGGCGGCTACGGGTTCATGCGCGAATATCTGATCGGACGGGCTTATAACGATGCCCGCTATCTCAAGATTGCCGGCGGCTCGAACGAAACGATGCTCGACTTGATCGCTCGAACGCTCTGACCCGTTCGTGAGAGCCGTTCTCGATCTTTTTCGACCGGGCATACGCCTCTATCTGCCCGGCGGATCGGGCGAAATCCTCGCGCTCGCAGACGCGCTTGCCGCCGACCCGCAACGGCTGCAGGGGACCGACCTGACATCGTGCCTGCTGCCCGGCTTCAACGGGTTCGATTACGCCGCACTGGCCCCCGAGACCCGGCTGACGACCTTCATGCTCCCGCCGGCGTTTCAGGGCTCGGCAGCATCGGGCAACACCCGCGTGGTCCCCCTGCCCTATAGCGGCATCGCTCGCTTCCTGGAGGAAAGCCGCTTCGACATCGCCTTGTTCCATGTCGCCGAACCCGACGAGAACGGCTTGTGCTCGCTCGGGATAAGCGCCGATTTCGCCCCCCATGTCTGGCGGACGGCGCGCCACCGCGTGCTGGTCGTCAATCCAGACATGCCGCGCTTCCGACGCGGCCCCAGCTTGGCGCTCGCCGATGCGGATCTGGTCTGCGACTGGGCATCGCCGCTGGTTTCGGGCAAGGAGGACCGGCCGACGCCGGTCACGGAGACAATCGCCGCCACGGTTGCGGCGTTGATCCCCGACAGTGCGACCCTTCAGTTCGGAATAGGCGGCGCGCCGGGCGCGACCTGGCGCCATCTCACCGCGCATCGCGACCTGCGGATCGCGTCGGGGATGGTGACGGCCGGGATCGAGCCCCTTCAAGCCGCCGGCGCGCTCCGTGCCGACGACAGCCATGTCGCCGGCATAGCGATCGGCGATGCGGCTTTCTACGAGCGTCTCGCGAACCGCGACGATCTGCAACTGGCCCCGGTGGGAACGACACACAATGCTGCGGCATTGGGCTGTACCGAGCGCTTCTGCGCGATCAATTCCGCGCTCGAGGTCGATCTTTTCGGCCAGGCCAACCTCGAATGGCGCGACGGCAGGCAGATCAGCGGTATCGGCGGCGCGCTGGATTTCGCCCAGGCGGCAATGGCGTCGCATGGCGGACGGGGAATAACCGCGCTGGCCGCGACGGCACGCGAGGGCAGCGTATCCCGGATCGTCCCTCGCCTCGCCTCGGCGACCGTCTCACTCTCGCGCGATCATGTCGACACGGTCGTCACCGAATATGGCGCTGCCACTCTTCCCGGCATGTCCGTCGAGGAGCGCGCCCAGGCGTTGATCGCGATTGCGGCTCCTGCCCATCGCGACGATCTGCAAGCTGAGTGGCGGCGCCTGCGCTCGCACGCCTGACACCGCCCGGCCCGGTCAGGCCGGGACGCGTGCATATCGTTCGCGAAGCAGGAATTTCTGCATCTTGCCAGTCGGCAGGCGCGGCAGTTCGGGCTCGAACTCGATCCGTTTGGGCACTTTGACGCCCGACAGCGAACCACGTAGCCAATCGCGCAGTTCCTCGGCGAAGGCAGGTGTCGCGTCCTTCATATCGAGCGGTTGAACTATGGCGGTGACGATTTCACCCATCTCCAGATCGGGGACCCCGATGACGGCGGCGTCGGCCACCCTGGGATGAGTGACCAGCAGATTCTCGATTTCCTGCGGATAGACGTTCACGCCCCCGGTGATGATCATGAACCCGCCGCGATCGGTGAGAAACAGATACCCGTCCTCGTCGAGATATCCGACGTCACCCACCGTGGTCCAACCCTGTTCGTTGCGCGCGGCGGCAGTCTTTTCGGGGTCGCCATGATAGATGAAGTCCTGGCCACCCTCATGAAAGACGGTGCCGATCGTGCCGGCCGGAACGGGCTTGCCGTCCGCGTCACAGATATGGACGCGTCCATATCGCGCCGCGCCGACCGAGCCGGGCTTCCGAAGCCATTCGGGCGTCGTGATCGACGTGATGGTCGTCTGCTCGGTGCTGCCAAAATATTCGAAGATGATCGGGCCGAACCATTCAATCATCGCGTGCTTCACCGGCACCGGGCACGGCGCGGCAGCGTGGACCGCCAGTTGGAGCGAGGAAACATCATAGCGATCGCGAACCTCTTTCGGCAGCTTGAGCATGCGGACGAAATGGGTCGGCACCCAAAGGCTGAGCGTCGCTCGATACCTCTCGATCAGGGAGAGCGCATGCTCCGGGTCGAACCGCTCCATGACCACGACGGTACCCCCGGCGCAGACGGTATTGATCGCCAGGCGAAACGGCGCCGAATGATAGAGGGGCGCGGGCAAAATCAGGACCGTCTCTTCGCAGAGGCCATAGGTGCTGCGAGCCCTTGAGGATTGCGCCGACGCATTCGTCCAGCGAATGCCCTTCGGTCGCCCGGTCGTGCCGGATGAATAGAGCATCTCCCCGCCCAGCGACTCATGCATGATGGCCGTGCCTGGCTGCTTCGCTGCCTCATCGCGCCATGATCGGAACCCGGAGTCCGCATCCCCGACGCTGAAAAGAGGAATGTCGCCAATCACTTCCGGCAACTTGCCGAACGCGTCGCCGATGCCGGGAGACGTCACCAGCAAGCGAGCGCCGCTATTGCGGACGACGTAATCGATTTCGACCGCCGTGAGCTTCGACGAGATCGGTACGATGACGATCCCCCCGCGCATCGCACCCCAAGCGAGTTCGATGATCTCGGGGCGATTTTCCAGGCAGAAGGCAGCGATGCCGCCGGCATCGATGCCCAGGCTCCGCATGAGATGGGCGTTCTGGTTGGAACGCCGTTCCAAGTCGCCGAACGTCGTGGTCCGGCCGCTGCTTCCCATGACGATCGCCGGTTTATCGGGATTGTCGCGCGCGATCGTCGAGATCGATTCCTCAATCATACATCCTCACAAGACAGCTATTTATCGGCGGGCAGTTATTTGATTTTTCACCCGCCGAATTCGATTTGATAGCGCGAACAGCTATGGAAGCCGGACGAGAGCTTCGCCTGCCAGCGTGTCCGCTCCGTCCTTGATCTTCGCCTTGATCGCGAGCTTGACCTGTTTCTCGCCAGCTATCTTTTCGATGATCTCGCCGCTGCACACGACCTGTGCATGGAGGGGCGTGATCGACAGGAAGCGCACGCGCCAGGAGATGATCTGCTCCTGCCTTACCCAGCGTGTCAGCAACTGGGCGAGGTACGCCATGGAAAGCATGCCATGGGCGAATACGTCGGTCATGCCGGCGCTCTTCGCGAAATCGCTGTCGATGTGCAGCGGATTATGATCCGCCGACGCCCCGGCATAAAGGGCAAGGGTGGTTCGCGAAATCGGCGCGGTGATGAACTCGGGCAATCCGTCCCCGATCGCGACCTGATCAAAGGTAAGATCCTGCATCCCTTGCACCTCAGTTTCGCACGACGAGATTGCAGCGTTGACGAACGCAGAGTTCGCCATGCTGGTTCACGGCGTCGACGGTCGTGACGACGAACTCCATCGCGCCGTTTTTCTTGTCGTAAATGTCCACGACCTTGGTTTTCATGGTGATGCCGTCACCGGCATAGATCGTCTTGTGATATTCGAATGCCTGTTCGCCATGCAGGAAGCCGCCCACCTTGACGCCAAGCACCGCCATGTAATTCCCAGCCGGGCCAGCCTTGGCCCGCGCAAGCGAATTGAGGACGAAGGCGAACGTCGGGGGCGCCGGAATGGTAGGGTGCCCGGCCGCCCGGGCCGCCTCCTCGTCGGAATAGATCGGGTCGTCGTTCCCGGTTGCCTTCGCAAACGCCACGAGCTGCCCCTTTTCGACATCGACGGTGATCGCCGGTGTTTCATAGCCGATGAATTTTTCTCGATCGATCATAGGTGATTTCGTGTTCCCGTTTCAGCGATGACTAAGATCGCCGCCAGTACGTTTTGCCTGGACAGTCATGTCGCATTGCCCCCGGCCATGCGCGAGATGCCCCAGGCTGATGTTTCTCCCACCCCGACATCGCTTTCTCATACTGCCAGGTGATCGCCGGCGACTCATCCAGCATAAGCCTTGATCAAATCGGTCAGCAGATCGCGCCCCGTATAAAGCGCCTTCACCGACATCTTCTCATTGAGGCCGTGAATGTGGTTGAGGTCGGCATCAGTGATGATCCCGGGAACGCCGTAGCAGGGAATGCCGATCGCCTCGAGAAAGATGTCGTCGGTGCCCGCAGTCAACATCGAGGGAAGCACGGGAACGCCGGGATAATATTTGGCCATCACTTTCACGATCGGCGCGATCACGGCGGGATCGAGCGGCGGCTGCTTGGCGGTCGGCCCCTTTGGCGGGTCGCGCGTGATCTTGACGGCAGAATCGCCGATCACCTGGGTCAAGGTCGCCAGCACCTGCGCGCCGTCCGAGCCCGGCAGCACTCGACAATTGACCGTCGCCTTGGCGTGCTGAGGCAACGCATTGTTGGCATGGCCGCCTTCCTGCAGCGTCGCCACGCACGTCGTGCGCAGCATCGCGTGCAACGACCGGTCACGATCAACGATCGCAGCCGCGGCCCTGTCTTGCGGGTCCTTGGCGATTGCGACCATCGCCTGGCCGACTTCACCACCCTGGATAGCGCCTGCCTTAGCGAAATATGTCCGCGTCACGTCGTTGAACTGGATCGGAAACTCGTAATCGCGGATCTTCAGCAATGCCTCGGAGAGCTGGTAGATCGCATTGTCGCGGACCGGCACCGAGCTGTGGCCGCCGGCATTGAAGGTTTCGAGCTGATAGTTTTCAACGGTCTTCTCGCCGACCTGGATGGTGGCGATGCCAAGCTTGCCAGAGGCATCGGTATGCGCGATCCCGCCCTCGTTCAGCGCGAAAGCCGCATCGACCAGATCGGGCCGGTTCTTGGTCAGCCAGGCATTGCCGTTGAACGCCCAGCTCGTCTCCTCGCCGCAGGTGAAGGCCACCTTGATGGTCCGCTTCGGCTTGTATCCCTGCTCCTTGAATCGGATCATCGCATCGAGCCAGATCGCGTCCATCGCCTTCATGTCGGTCGTGCCGCGGCCGTAAAAATACCCGTCTTCCTCGATCAGCTTGTACGGATCGCGAGTCCAGTCCTCGCGCTTGGCCGCAACAACATCAATATGGCCCATCAGCAGCAGAGGCTTCAGCGTCTTCGAGGTGCCCGGGAGGATAATGACGATGCCGCCTTCCTTGGGATGATCGGGCACCCCATAGCGCGTGATCTCGCTCGACCCGAAGCCTGCCTGACGTGCCTGAGCCTCGATCTTGTCGGAAAGCTCCGTGCAGCTGCCGGTCGTGATCGACGTGTCGGTCTCGATCATCTGCTGATACAGCGCACGGAAGCGCTGCTGATCAGGCCGTAGCTGCTGCGCCCGTGCACAAGCCGGCGAGAGCGCGGCTGACAGGGCGGCGCAGATGAGGGCCATGCGCGCTGGCGCCGCAATTCGCACATTATATCGCATAGTCATAAGCCCCGCTTCCATAAGTGTTCAAAAATTGCTTCCGCCGCGCGGCCCTCAAGGCCGCGCCGTCAGCGGATCGTGAAGTGGTTGCCCCGGCCGTGGCCAGTCGACCGCCATCAGCCGGCCCGTTCCCGACAACGTGACGAACGCAGTCCGCATGCCGATGCCGCCGAAGCAGATGTTGGTGCAGAAAAGCTCCGGCCCGTCGTGGAACTCGACCAGTTCCCCGGCCGGCGAGATAACGCTGATCCCACCGCGCACCAGCGTTCCAACGCAGATGTTTCCGCATGCTTCGACTGCCATGGAATCAAACCGCTGATAGCCGGGCAGACCGTGAAGGAGGCGGCCCCCGTTTGGCGAAGGCCAGGACAGTTTCACCACCTCCCCCTCACCGACGATCTCGAAGCTCCAGAGCCGGCTGGTCTCCGTCTCGGAGACATACAGGGTCTTGTCATCGGGCGAGAGCGCTACGCCGTTGGGCGTCAGGATCGGAAAGATCGCTTCCTTGATGAGGGACCCGTCAAGGCGCGCATAATAGACCGCTCCGCGATCCATCTGGCGGCCATAGGTCTTTCCCATGTCCGTGAACCAAAAGCCGCCGGACCGATCGAAAACGATGTCATTGGGCCCCTTCAGCGCCACGCCATCGCAGGAATCGTACAGAAGCGTGACCGCGCCCGTGTCGAGATCGACACGCTCGATCCGGCCGGTACGATAATCGGATGCGCGCCCGACGATCCGCAGATAGCCATCCGCCTCGCGATGCCACTCGAAGCCACCATTGTTGCACACATAGCATTGGCCATCGGGTCCGATCGCGGCGCCGTTCGGCCCGCCCCCCAATTGTGCGACGAGACGCTTTTCACCGGAGGGCGATATCCGCGTCAGGCAACCCCGTTCGATCTCCACCACGATGACCGAGCCGTCCTGCAACGCAATCGGCCCTTCGGGAAAGGACAGGCCGTCGGTAACTTCTCTCCATGCGAGGCTCACCCTGCTCTCCCTACCGGCATGACCGCCCCATAACCGGAACGGCGCGGCCGCCATCCCTTCAACGATCCGATGACCGCCTGACGACCCATTCCACTCCGGGACCCGGAGTCTTCCGCGAATGCTCGGCGCAGGCGGATTATGCCGGATAGCCTTTGGAATTTGGTTGCGAATTTCTCAGCCAGACCGAAAATGGTGGCACTCCATGCTTGAGATTCCCGGCCCGCTTGGCACAGCGTGCCTTCAGCCCCAGGACCTGCCCCCGCGCTGGTCACGCTGTGCGAGGCCCGATGCGGACCGGGGTCAGCATTTCGCCATGACGCGCGAAGTGCAGAAGATTGTCGACCACCAGTTGCTCCATCGCCGCACGGGTTTCGGTGGTCGCGCTGCCATAGTGCGGCGTGAGAACGACGTTGTCGCGTTCACGCAGCGCCAGCGGCGCACCAGGCTCCCCCTCCAGCACGTCGAACCCGCCGCCCGCGATACGGCCTTTGTCGAGCGCGGCAATCAAGGCAGCCTGATCGACGACCGAGCCTCGACCGATATTGATCAGGATGCCTCCTGGGCCGAGCGCCTGCAACACATCGGCGGACACCAGATGATAAGTATCGGGGCCACCGCCACACGCCACCACGAGGAAATCGGCCCAGGCGGCCAGCGCGGTCAATGACGGTTCGAAGCCGTAGCTGGTCGGCTTGGGCGTTCTGCCATGATAGCGAACCTCCATCGAAAACCCGTTCGCGCGCCTCGCGATCGCAGCACCGATCCGCCCCAATCCGATGATGCCGAGCCGCTTTCCCGACACTTTCGTCGTCAATGGAAATCCGCCCAGCTTCGTCCATTGTCCGGCCCGCACGTAACGATCGGCGGCGCCGATCCGGCGCGCCGTGGCAATCAGCAATCCCCACGCAAGATCCGCCACGCAATCATTCAGCACGTCCGGTGTGTTCGCGACCGCGATGCCGCGGGCGGCGGCGGCATCGATTGCGATCGTGTCATAACCCGCGCCCCAACTGCTGATCGCCCGCAGCGCGGGGAGCGCCGCGATCTGCGCCGATCCACAGCCGTGACGAACCGTGGTGGAAACCATGGTGATCGATGCGAGATCGGATTGCGTCAGCGCACCATTCCCGGACTCCCACGCGCGCACGGTATCAAATTGCTCGGCAAGGAGCCGATCGGCCAAGGGACCGATCGGCGCCAGTTGCAGGACACGCCCGCCAGCCGCGGGACGATCGACACAGACCATCATCCGACCCGCAAATCAGCCGGCCCTGGCCGCATCGCGCCAGGCAAGCAGCCGCCGCAGCCCTTCGCGCATACGGACTTCGGGAGCCCAGCCAATCGCGTTCTTCGCCTCGGCGTGGTCGATCCGGAACGCACCGCCCGCCGTAAGGCGGACCTTGGTGGGATCGGGCTCGACCAGTTCGGGGGTAAGATCTGGACGTCCTGAAATCTCCGAGATCATCGTCACCAGTTCAAGTGTCGTGACCGGGTCCGGCCCGGACGTGTTGACCGCCACGTCGGTCGCGTCAGACGCCAGCGCCATGCAATTGGCGCGGGCGAGGTCGCCGACATAGACGAAATGCTTCGTCTCAAGCCCATCGCCGATCACCTGCGGTCGCGCGCCACGCTGAACCGCGTCGTGGGTCTCGACGATGTAGAGCGCATTGGCGGCGCGGTAATGCTGCCGTTCGCCATAGACGGTCGAATAGCGCAGGATGACGTAATCCTGCCCGTTCTTGCGATGGGCATCGCGGCAGAGCTGCTCGCCCATGATCTTGCTGGCGCCGTAAAGAATCGCCGCCGGCGGCGCGCCCTGGGAATGGAACGGTGTCTGCTCGACAAGGTCACCCCTGACGCCCGGGCCATAGCCGTAAACGGCGTTCGACGAGGCAAACACCAGCTTGCGGATGGCGTTCACGCGGCAACTTTCGAGGACGTTCTGGACGCCGCGGACGTTGACGTCGATCCCCGCCCAGGGATCGCGGTCCATCGACAGAGTCATGAAGGCCGCGAGATGGACGACGCCGTCTAGCCCGGTCATCGTCTGCAACAGTTGATGCAGCTTGAGAATATCCGCTTCAACGACCTTCACGCGATCGTCGTCCCTGAGATGGGCAATCGCCTCGCCGGATCCGAAGGAGAAATTGTCCAGCAATCGCACCTCGGCCGCTCCGCGCGCCAACAGCTCGGCGGTGGTCGCTGCGCCGACCAGGCTGGCGCCACCGATCACCATGAAGCGCCCGCCTTCAATCGGCACCGCTGCGGCGGCGTTCCGCTTGACCGTACTCATCGTGCGACCGTCATGGGCTGGGCGTGGAGTCCGAAATACATGCTTTTCACCTGTGCATAGAGGCGGAGGCCGTCGATCCCTTTTTCCCGGCCGATACCGCTGTCCTTGAAACCGCCGAATGGCGTAGAGATCACCGATTGCTTGTACGTGTTGATCCAGACCGAACCGGCCTCGAGCGCGCGCCCGATGCGCCAGGCGCGCTTGAAGCTTTCGCTCCAGATACCGCAGGCGAGGCCGAAGGCCGTGCCGTTTGCCTGTTCGATCAGATCGGCTTCGTTATCGAACGGCAGCGTCACGAGCACCGGGCCGAACGCTTCTTCCTGGCATGACGCCGCGTCGGCGGGCAGGCCCTCGATTACGGTCGGCAGATAAAATGCGCCGCCGTCATACACGCCCCCCGTCGGCACCGCGCCGCCGACCAGGATCCGCCCGCCCTCGGCGCGCGCGCGGTCGACGAACGCCGCGACCCGATCGCGGTGATGGAAGGATGCGAGCGGTCCGACTTCGACGCCGGGTTCATCGGGCAGCGCAACCTTCAGGCTTCGTGCCCGCTCGACGATTCGCCGCACCACCTCGTCATAGATCGGGCGCTCCACGAAAAGCCGCGAGCCGGCAACGCAGGACTGCCCCGACGATCCAAAGATCCCGGCGACGACCGCAGCGACGGCGTGGTCAAGATCGGCATCGGCAAACACGACGTGCGGCGACTTCCCGCCCAGTTCGAGCGCCATCGGGATCAGGCGTTCGCCCGCCACGCGGCCGATTGCGCGGCCAGTGACGGTGCCGCCGGTGAAGGAGACCATCCGAACATCGGGATGCGCGACGAGGGCCGCGCCGATATCGGCGCCACGACCCTGCACCACCTGCAACAACCCTTCCGGCAGCCCGGCCTTCAGCGCGATGCGCAGGAGTTCGGGGGCCAGCAGCGGCGAATCCTCGGACGGCTTCAGGATGACGGCGTTGCCCGCGGCAAGCGCCGGCGCAACCTTGGCTGCGTCGTTCATGACCGGCGAGTTCCAGGGCGTGATCGCCGCCACGACGCCGAACGGTTCCAGCACCGTGAAGGAAACATAGTCACCGCGCGCCGGGGTCACGTCGGTTTCGATCGTCTCGCAGACGCCGGCATAATAGCGGAAGGTGCCGATCGCCGATTCGACCATGGCGCGACATTCCGTGAGCGGCTTGCCGTTGTCGCGCATCTGAAGTTCGGCGAGCGATTCCTTCTCGGCCGCCAGACCGTCGGCAATCGCGTGCAACGTCAGCGCACGGCGATGCGGCAACAGCGCCTTCCAGCCGGACGCGTGAAAGGCATGCAGGGCATCGACGACCACCTGATCGAGCTGCTCGACGGACGTCATCGCGACGCTGCCGGCGACCGAGCCGTCAGCGGGATTGATGCTCACCAATTGCCCGGGCGGATCACCCGTCTGGCTCTTGGCTTCGGCATTTATTGTCATCTCACTTCTCCACTCTCGGCGCTGCTTCGCTGCACCGCCCGCACCGCCCTCGCCAGGCGCCGGACCCCCTCTTCGATCCGCTCGACCGGATTGAAGGTGAAGTTTAGTCGAATCGCCGCATTGTTGCCGTCCGACGGGAAAAAGACGCTGCTGGGTCCGACCAGAACCCCCTCGTCCATCCCCGCTGCCAGGAGGCGATCGGTGTCGATGCGCGAGCCATCGATCGTCGCCCAGACGAACATGCCGCCGATAGGAACATCCCAGACGAACATGTCCGACAGATGCCGCTCCATCGCGGCGCAAAGTGCGTCGCGCCGCTCGCGGTAGAGGGTGATGAGCCGTGGGCGCATTTCATCGACGAGCCCATGCTGCATCGCCGCCAGCCCGATCCGTTGATTAAGCCCCGGCGAGCACAGATCGGCGCCCTGCTTGGCCGCTTTCAACGCCCGGATCATCTCGGGTGCCGCAATGATCCACGCGACGCGCAGCCCCGGAGCCAGTTCCTTCGAGAAGCTGCCCATGTAGACGACCGGACCGTCATAGATTGCCCCCGGCGATCGATGTGCGGACAGATCGATCAAGCGGGCCAGGGGCGGCCCATCATATTGAAGCGCCCCATAGGGATCGTCTTCCACCAACCAGATGCCTGTCACATGGGCCGCGGCCACGATCTCCTCACGCGTCGGCAGATCCAAAAATTTGCCGGACGGGTTGGAGAAATTGGGTACGGTGTAGATCAGCTTCGCACCGGCGAAGGCCGACGCCAGATCGCTGCACCCGGCATCGAAGACAATCTCCCGATACTGCGGTTGCCGCGGCCGCCATGCGTCCATCGCGCCGACATAGGTCGGAAATTCCGCGGCGATGACCTCGCCGGGCTCGATCAACACCTTGCCTAGCAGATCGAGGCTCTGCGTGCCCCCCGTCGTGATCAGGACATTCTCGCGGGAGAGGCACAGGATCGGAGAAGTGAAGCGATCAGCGATCGCGTCACGCAATTCAGGCAGCCCGTCCGTCGGACCATAGCCCAGACAGTCCTGCGGATATTGCAAAGTCAGTTCCTTCGCCAGCGCAGCGAGAGCGTCGGTGGGGAAGGTTTCCAGCGCAGGCAGGCCGCCGGCAAAGTTGATCAGATCGGGAATCCGGGCAGCCGACACGAAACGACTGGTCAAGTCGTTCGTCGCGGTCAGCCACGTCGAAAATTGCGGACGTCGAACCGCCAAGTTATCCACCGGCATCCCCAGACTTAAGCCACACCTTGCCTGCGGGATCGAAAATTCCGGCGCTTCATTCGATGTATTTCGGGACAGCGAATTGCCGCTTTTCGATCAGTAGGCGGCAAAACATCTAGCACCAACGCGAAGGCCGTTGGTTTCAAAGTGCACCCCTACTGACGCCAAAAAAGGCGAGGCCTGCCATGACTCGCCCGATATGTGGTTTTTGATGCCAAGAAGGATTTCCGGCTTCGCGAGCCGGTCGAAACCGCTTCGAAGTCGCGTGGCAACGTCGCCTCGCCGTACGACAAATGGCCAGCCAAGAATGAACGATCCGATCAGATCGGCAGTTCGGACGTGAGCTTGATCCGCTGCATCGGAATGTCCGTCTTGACGCTCTGCACGCCCTTGATCCGCGCCAGATGATTGATCTGAAGCTTCCGGTAATCGTCAAGATCGGAGGCAACAACCCGAAGTAGAAAATCGCAATCGCCAGCCATCAGATGACATTCGACAACCTGTGGCAGCTCCAAAACTTCGCTGATGAAATGATTCGACGTCGCGGCGTCCTGTCCGGTAAGCCAGATGCGCGCAAAAAGCGTCATGCCCATGTTGATCTTTGCGGGATCGAGCAACGCGACATATTTCTCGATCACCCCAGCCTCCTCCAGCAGCTTGACGCGCCGAAGACAGGGCGATGGAGACAGGCCGACCTCCGCCGCCAGTTCGATGTTTTGCATGCGCCCGTCGCGCTGCAATGCACGCAGGATCCGGCGATCGATGTTATCCAGCTTCACCATGCCCGATCCTCAGAGATGTAGATGCCAATGATATCATATTTGTTGGGATATAGTACCATTATTGTGATCAAATATGGCATCAAAAATGGATCAGGAAATACAGGATTGGACCACGGTCGGTGATCGTTAAATAGAGGCGGTCATTGAGAGGCCGACGCAACGAACGCCAGTTCAAGCATTGTCCTGCGGGTGAACACCCTCATATACGCCTCCACCCTTCGCTCTCAAACTTCAGTCATACCTTTGCTGGCACCGCCGGGGTCAACCTTGGCGGGCCGCGCGCGGGGAAATGCCGAACGCTCGCTTGAACGCCGTGGTGAAATTGCTGGGATGATCATATCCCGCCTCAAACGAGATCATCGCGATCGACGCGTCCGAAGTGTTGAGGCGCTGGTAAGCGCGCTCCATGATGATCCGATGGCGATAATTGGCGATGGTGAGACCGGTGACCTGCTTGAAGCATTCCATCATCTGCGTCTCGTTCCAGCACAGCTTTCGACAGAGATCGGAGAGTGAGAGCTTTGCGCCCGTATCGGCCCGGAGCAGCGCGCACAATTCGTCGATGCGGGCCTGATCGCGCCGCTTCAGCGGACGCGTCTCGCCACACCGGTCGACCATCTGGTCCAACGCCGCACAGAGCAGTTCGAGCGCCTTGGCCTCACGCATCATTTGCGGGAATCGGGCAGAGGGCGACTCGTCCAGCATTTCCTTGGCAATGCGACGCATGCGGAGGGTCGGCACGATCCGTTCCACGCTGCGCGAGACCCGACCATCGAGCAGATCGCCGACAAGTCCCGGCAACGGCGTTCGCGACTGGCGCGCCGCACCGGACAGAAAATCGCGCGAGCATGACAGGATAACCGAACGCTCGCCTTTCGCGGCGCACGCGTCGACGGTATCGAGGCCATCGAGCTGCGCCAGGATCATCAGCGCGCCCTTGCGACGCCCCTCGTTGCGCGCGAACGCTCCCGCGACCCCTGCGCATCCTTGCAGGCGGACCTCGACCCGCAGCATCTCGTCATCGCGCCACCGGACCGCATCGGCATATTCAGTTGTGTCGGAGGGAATGAGGCTGATCATGGCGACGTCGAAGCCCGGCCGCAACGCCGCCTTCGTCGTCCACGGCACATCCATGTCCAGCGGCTCAATGGCAGACCGCCCGATCGGATGGCGCGCGGCGCTGACGCCAGTGTGAGCGATAGCCGATTCGTACATTATATCCTCAACTACTGTGCCGATGCTGGGCGTCAGATCGCGAAGGTAATTTATGCTAAATTTCTTGGAATGTGCTTGCGATGTGTCCCCTTTCTGCGGGGATTAAGACAATCGAAGATCGCATTTCCGTCATTTCGTGGCATCAAATTCCACGCAGGGTTCCATCGGCGATTCGGCCGATGCCTCCGCAGAATCGCCCGCAAGCGGCACCTCATCACCTAGCGCGCCTTCCCATTGGGTGACGACACTGGCCGCGATGGCATTGCCAAGCACGTTGGTCGCGGTTCGTGCCATATCAAGGAAATGATCGACCGCCAGGATCAGCAGCAGGCCGGCATCGGGTATCCCGAACATGGGCATCACCGCCGCGATGATCACGAGGCTGGCACGGGGTACGCCTGCCGATCCCTTGGAGGTGACCATGAGGACGAGCAGCATGCTGAACTGCTGGCCGAGCGACAGCGGGATGCCATAGGCCTGGGCAACAAACAGTGACGCGAAGGTCATATACGTCATCGTGCCATCGAGATTGAACGAATAGCCGAGCGGCAGGACGAAACTGCCGATCCTTCCCGGCACGCCGAACCGTTCCAAAGCGGCCAGGGTCTGCGGATAGGCCGCCTCCGACGAGGCAGTCGAAAAGGCTAGCAGCAAGGGCGCGCGAACGCAGGAGAGGAGGGACCAGATTCTCCGGCCGATCACGAGATAGCCGAGCCCGATCAGCAGCACCCAGAGCACCGCAAGTCCGAGATAGAAGCTGCCCATGAAATAGCCGAGCTGGCCGATGACGCGCGGACCACGATCGGCGAGCGCGCCAGCAACCGCCGCGAAGACAGCTATCGGGGCGAACTGCATCACATAACCGGTCATTTTCAGCATGATCGCCATCAGGGCTTCGACCCCGCGGAGGACCGGTGCCGCAGCATCGCCGACCGCAGCAATGGCGATCCCGAAGAACAGCGAGAAAATGACGATGGGCAGCACGTCATTGCCCGCCATCGCTTCGATGATTGAGGAGGGCACGATATGGGTGAGGAATTTCGCCATGTCGAAGCCGGTCGCCTGGACCGGCGTCGATGCACCGACAGGCGGCAACGGCAAATTCAACCCGACGCCGGGATGCAGGACGTTCACAAGCAGCAGGCCGAGCAGCAATGAAATGAAGCTTGCGCCGACGAACCACAGCAGGACGCGCAAACCCACGCGTCCCAGCATCGCCTTGTCGCGCATATGGGCGAGACCGGCGACGAGGGTCGAAAACACCAGTGGCGCGATGATCATCTTGATCAGCCGCAGGAAGGTCGCGGTAACGATTCCGAGACCGTAGACGATATCCCGCAACCGTGCCGTGCCGGCACCGCCATCGTCTAGGGTCGCGCTGCATATCCAACCGACCAGCAAGCCGAGCAGCAGCGCGAGAAGGATGTAGGGGGTCAGGGATCTACGCATCGAAACCCCTCCCATGCCCGCGCGCATCATAGCCGGCGACGCGATCGACGTCCCGCGTCATCCGCCGGCCTTCATCGTCGCAGCCGCGCGGACGAAACCACCGGCGAGTTGCACCATCGCTTCGTCGTCATGCGCGAAAGAAAGATAGAGGCGGCCGTAGCCGGAGGGCATGATCAGAGCCCCGGCGCGGCGCATCTCCAGGTGGAGCGCACGCGACCATTCAGGTCGTATCCGCTCACGGCTCTCGGCATAGTTCCGCGGGGGCTCGGCCGAGGGCCAGATCGTAAAGACTGTGCCGTAGCCGCTCGTGCTGACCGCCTGACCGGTTTGCGCGAAGGCGGAAGCGATGAGCGCGCGCAGGCGCTCGCCTTTCGCCAGCAGGGCCGGGTAATCGGCCTGATCGAGCAATTCCAGCGTCGCGATCACTGCGGCGGACGCAACCGGATTCCCGCTGAAGGTTCCGGCGCGGATCCCGCGGCCGTCGGTGAAGACCTGCATGATTTCCGGCCGCCCGGCGACCGCCGCCACGCCAATACCGCTGCCGATCGCCTTGCCCACCGCAGCAAGATCGGGGTCGAGCCCCCAAAGCTGCGATGCCAGACCCGCATGGAGCCGGAAGCCCATCAACACTTCGTCTACGATCACCAGCGCGCCGTTGCGACGCGCGATATCCTGGAGCGCCATGAGATACTCAAGCTCAAGCATCAGGCAGCCGGCGTTGGCAAGCAACGGCTCGAACAGGACGGCGGCGATATCGTCCCGCTGCGCGAAAAGCCGCTCTGCGTCGGCAATGTCATTGGGCCGCAGCAAGGTGAACCGATCGGTCTCCGGACGGGCGCCGTCGGAAAAACTGGCTTCGGCGGTGCCAGCCGTGCCGAAAACGACGTCGTCCAGCCACCCGTCGAAGCCGGCGGCGAGCTTGGCGATGCGGGGGCGGCCAGTCACCAGGCGCGCCGCGCGGCAAGCGAGATGCACGGCTTCGCTGCCCGTGTTGTTGAACACGATCTGCGACAGAGGACCGGTGTGGGCGGCGATTGCAGCTGCGGCCTGCTCCTCACGCGGATGCACAAAGGCGGGAAGCGGCCCCGAGCGCAACGCCTCGGTCGCGGCGTCGACCACGGCGGGTGGGGCATGGCCCAGCACCGTGCCGCCATAGCCAAGCGCCGTATCGGCATAGCGCCGGCCTGTCTGGTCCCAGATCCACGGCCCGGACGACCTGGCCGCGACGAGGTCTTCGCCATCCAGCTTCGGCATCACGCGCGCGCCGCTCGAGACGCCGCCGAGAAGGTGTGTCGTTCTCATGCGGCGCACCGATATGCGTGCCCCCTGCCCTCGCTCGGGCATGGTGACTGATCGTGAATGATGGAATGAACACGGTTCCGGAACGACGGCAAAATCTTCTCCCGCCTCAGCGATCTTCGAGTGGAATAGCGCCCAGCATCCTGTCCACCTTGCCAACCGACAATCCGCTCGTTATGCCTTCGAGGTATGAGCATGGATCATACCGGCGCGTTGGCCGGAATTCCGCTGGCCAAATTGCACGTCTTTGACGCCGCTTCCCGTCACAAGAATCTCGTCCGCGCCGCGGTCGAATTGCGGATGACGCAGAGCGCGGTCAGCCGGCACATCAAGGCGCTTGAGGAACATTTGGGCGTGAAGCTTTTCCATCGCGGCCCGCGCGGCGTGCTGTTGACGGAAAGCGGTGACCTGCTCGCCGATTACGTGCGCCGCGCCTTCGGCGAGCTGTCCACCGGACTCTACCGGCTCGGGCAACCACGCCGGCGCGAAAGCCTGGTCGTCATCGTTCCGCGCAGTTTCGCACTGCGGATCCTCGCGCCGCGACTTGGCAGCTTCGTGCGAGAATATCCCTGGATCGACCTGCGCATCGACACGCATCGTTATTATGACGAACTGGAACAGTCCCAGCGTGACATCGCTATCCGCGCGGGCGACGGACATTGGCCCGACATGCGCGTCGAACGGCTAACCTCGGACACCTTCTTCCCGATCTGCGCGCCGTCGCTTCGCCCGCCCGAGGCGGCGCTTGCCGAGTCCTGGCTGCGTGCGAACATCCTTCTGCATTATTCTGAACGGCGGTTCTGGCCGCTATGGCTGCAGACCGCAGGCTACGATGCCGAGATCGGCCACAACGGCCCGCAATTCAGCGAGACCGCCTTCGCCCTGACCGCCGCCGAATCTGGCCACGGCGTCGCGATCGCCCGTGGGCCGCTCGTCGCCGACGCGCTGCGTAGCGGCCGACTGGTCCGACCGTTCGCCGCGGAAATTGTCGACGGAAGCGGATATTTCGTCGTGGTGCGGAAAAATGCACCGCGCAACGCCATGATCACCGCGTTCACCGAGTGGCTCATCGAGCAGATGGCCGATCTTCAGCGCGCCATCGAGACTTCATGAGCGGGCGCTTCGGCGCCATTGCTCGACCAGTTCGGCAACCGTCATGATGTCGCTCTCATCGTTATAGAGATGGAACGAGAAGCGCAGCAGGTTGCGTCGGATCGTCAATCGCACGCCACCGGCAACGAGATGCCGGTAAAGGCTCACAAGAGCCGGGTCGCCGGTCGCATCATGATCCTCCCCAAGGTCTCTGCCGATCGTGACGATGTGGCTGCTATGCTGCCCCGGACGGCCGCCGAAGACAGGCAGCCCCAGATCGAGCATGCGATCGGCGAAGCTGGAGGCCAATCCGAGGACCCTCGATTCGATCGCGGCGGGGCCGATGTCGAGAAGCAGCCGCAACGCCTGCTCGACGGCGAGGATCGCCGGATAATTGTAATTACCCAAGTCGAAACGTCGGGCGCCGGGCGCACATTCGAATGAGGCCGGGTCGCCCCGGCTGGCTTCATGGCCGGTGACGTCGACGCCGAACCGCGAGATATAGACCGGGGTCAACGCTTCGGCGACCTCGCGGCGTACATAGAGCATCCCCAGGCCGTAAGTGGACAACAGCCCCTTCTGGGTCGAGACCGCGATCGCGTCCGCCTGCCAGGCACCGACATCGGTCTCGATGACGCCGATCGACTGCGCGGCGTCGACCAACAACAAGATGCCACGTCGCCGGCATTCGGCGCCGAGTTGCGCGACGGCGAAACGGAATCCGGGCGCGAACGAAACCGACGAAACCGCGATCACCCGCGTGGACGGTTCGATCGCCTCGACGATCCGGTCGGCAGCCAACGCCCCGTCAACCGGCGCGATCGTCTTGATCGCCAGCCCGAACCGGCGGGCGAGCCCGAACCAGGGATAGATATTGGCCGGATGCTCAAGCTCCTCGCAAAGCAGAACGCCGTCGCCGACCTTCCAGTCGAGTCCAGCACCGAAGGCGGCAATGCCATCGGTGACGTTGCGCGTGAAGGTGATCTCGTCCGGCGTGGCGCGGATCAGCGCAGCGAACAGTCCACGCGTTTCCTCAACGCTGGCGAACAACGCCGCCTTGTCGGTGGTCCCGCGCGCCGCGTCGTCGAGATGCGCCATCAGCGCGGCGCGGCCGCCTTCGAACAACAGGCCGCGTGCGGCCACGTCGAGATAGGGGCCGCTCTCGACCCCATTAAACGATTTGCGGACATCATCGAAGCGAACTCGTTGACCCAATGGCATGCCGTTCTCCCTTTTTTGTGAAAAATCGGCTGCTGGCTGCCGGGCGGCAAGCTACTCTCGCCCCCCTCCCGATATGACCCTGGGGCATATCGGTCCCGCCGGAGCCCCAAGTTTTAGCCCCGATCGAGCCGCCATGACTTTTGAGGCGCCGCGAAAGACTATTGCTATTCAGGGGAATCGAAGATCGCGAACCCGCTACCATCTCGCAAATTTCCGGGAGAATTCCGACGATTCAAAAGGGGATAACGGAAAGAAGAGCGCGCCTCCCGTCCGGCAATCCGGTTTTGCGCGACCGGCGAGCATCTTGAATTCATTACGATTCTAGGGTGATGACGGCCGTCCGCGAGACCAGCCCAAGTGCGATCACGCAAGCAGACGAGATGGTCGACCATGGCGTGGCGGACGGAGCAGGGAAAGTCTTGCCACACTTCGCGTCCTGCGGGGTCTCGGTTTCGCAAGGGACTTATGAGGAGACAGCACATGCAGCTGAGCAGATTGTGGACGATCGCAGCATTGATGGCCGCCGGCATCGCAACCGTCGCGCCGGCCGCGGACCAGACTCCCCAGCCGGTTCCGGATACGTCCTTGACGCCGCTTGGCCATCTGACGCCAAAACCCGTCGTCACCAGTCCGCATCTCTATGTGATCGACTGCGGAACGATCACCAATGATCGGCCCGAAAAGAATGGCCTGACCCGCGACGAGGTCAAATATTCGACCTATGCCGACATGTGCTACCTGATCGTCCACCCGAAGGGCACATTGTTGTGGGACACGGGCATTTCCGACGCGATGGTCGGTCGGCCGTTCTACGACACCACATTCTTTACCGGCGGCGGCTTTCTCAAGTGGAATACGCTGGTCGGGCAACTGGCGGATATCGGCTATCGGCCGGCAGACATCGATTACCTGGCGCTGTCGCATCTCCATGCGGATCACAGCGGAAATGCCAATCTGTTCAGACATTCGACCTGGCTTGTCGCAAAGCCCGAATATGACTTCGCCTTCGGCCCCAATCCCAGCCCGCATCGGTTCGGCCTCGAAAATTACGATCAACTGAAGACGTTCAAAACCATCTTCATCCCCGCCGATTACGATGTATTCGGCGACGGCAGTGTCGTGATCAAACAGGCGTTCGGGCATTCTCCGGGCCACAGCGTTCTGGCGGTGAAGCTGGCGCACACGGGCACCGTCGTGCTTGTCGGGGACCTCTATCATTATCCCGAGGAGCGGACATTGCATCGCATCGGGGACTATGACGCCCACACCAAGACGCCCGAGGCGCGCGCCGCTGTCGAGGAATGGGTCGCGCGCAACCATGCGCAACTGTGGATCGCGCACGACATGGAGCTTTTCCGGACGCTGCGGCACGCTCCGGCCTTTTACGACTGACCGTCCGGTGGGGGCGGAGATCGGCCTCCGCGGATCAATCACCGACACTTTGGAGGATCGAGATGGCGTTGAGCAGCTTGCAGGGAAGCGATTACCCCGAAATACGAGAGGAAATCGTCAAGCTCTGCGAGCGGTTTCCGGACGAATATTGGCGCAAGCTTGATCGCGAAATGGCCTATCCGGCGGAATTCGTGCAGGCATTGGGCGACGCCGGTTATCTCGCCGCATTGATTCCGGAGGAATATGGCGGCTCCGGCCTGCCGCTGTCAGCGGCGGCGGCCATTCTGGAAGAGGTGCAACGCACCGGCTGCAACGGCTCGGCCTGCCATGCCCAGATGTACATCATGGGTGCGCTGCTGCGCCATGGCAGCGAAGCGCAGAAGCGCGAATATTTGCCGCGTATCGCAAGCGGCGAGCTTCGCCTCCAGGCATTCGGCGTCACCGAGCCGACCAGCGGCACCGATACTGGTGCGCTGAAGACCACAGCCATACGCGACGGCGATCGCTATGTGGTCAACGGGCAGAAGATCTGGACCAGCCGCGCGGAATATTCGGACCTGATGCTGCTGCTGGCGCGCACCACGCCGCGCGACCAGGTGCGGCGCGGCATCGATGGTCTGTCGATCTTCCTTCTCGACATGAACGCCGCGCGCGCCGCAGGAGGACTCACCATCCGGCCGATCCGGACCATGATGAACCATTCGACGACCGAGGTCTTCTTCGACAATGTCGAGGTGCCCGCGGCCAATTTGATCGGTGAGGAAGGCAAGGGCTTTCGCTACATCCTTTCCGGCATGAACGCCGAGCGCATCCTGATCGCAGCGGAATGCATCGGCGACGCCAAGTTTTTCATTGAGCGATCGCGAAATTATGCCAACGAGCGCGAGCTGTTCGGACGCCCGATCGGCCAGAACCAGGGCGTGCAATTCCCGATCGCCAAGGCGTACGCCCAGATGCGGGCTGCCGAGCTTATGGTGCACCACGCAGCCGAGCTGTTCGAGGCCGGCGAGGCGATTGGCGAGCAGGCGAATATCGCGAAAATGCTCGCCGCTGATGCCTCCTGGGCCGCTGGCGAGGCCGCGATCCAGACCCATGGCGGCTTCGGCTTCGCCGAGGAATATGACATTGAACGCAAGTTCCGCGAGACTCGACTTTATCAGGTCGCGCCGATCTCGACCAATATGGTGCTGAGCTACATCGCCGAACATGTTCTCGGTCTGCCGAGGTCCTATTGATGACGTCCTGGCTCGACCCGGTTGATTTGCGTGGCTGGATCGGCGCGGAGGAGATTGTCGAGGATGTTATCACCGACACGCTTATATCGCGCTTTTGCGCAACCATGCCTGGTGCCGGCGACGCCGCGGGCCGGGGCATGCCGGCGCCCCGCCTGATCCACTTCTGTCTCTGCCAATCAGCGGCACCTATGGAAGCGCTCGGGACCGATGGGCATCCAGCCCGGGGCGGCTTCCTGCCGCCGGTACCATTGCCGCGCCGGATGTGGGCGGCAAGCCGTGTCGCCTTCCATGGCGATCTCTTCAGGGGCGACACCGTTCGCCGCCGCTCGCGTATTGCCGATGTCGTGATGAAGGAAGGGCGGACCGGCACCCTATGCTTCGTGACCGTGGAGCATGTTATCACCGTGGACGAAGAAGTCATGGTCGAGGACCAGCAGACGATCGTTTATCGCGAACAGTCTTCCGCGCCCGCTCCGGCCGGCGCCTCGGCACCACGAGGGGAGAGCATCGTCGCCATCGAGCCGACACCAACGCTCCTCTTTCGCTATTCGGCGCTGACCTTCAACGGCCATCGCATCCATTATGACGCCCCTTATGCGCGCGATATCGAGGGCTATTCCGGCCTTGTCGTGCAGGGACCGCTTCAGGCGACGCTGCTGCTGCAGCGCGCGGCCGCGATCATGGGGCGGGAGCCCGACCTTTTCACATTCCGCAGCCTGTCGACGCTCCATGCCGGTGACGGCCTCCTGTTGCACGCCGGCGTTCCGGACGGCGGCTCATTGCAGCTCTGGACCGCGAAGGCCGACGGCCCGGTTGCGATGCAGGCCGAGGCCTGCTGGCGGTGAGCGACCTGAACACCTTGATCGCGCCGCTTTTCGTCCCCGCAAATCGTCCCGAGCGGTTCGTCAAGGCGGCGGCAAGCGAGGCCGATGCGGTGATCATCGACCTCGAGGACGCGGTCCCGGTCGACGCCAAGGATGCCGCGCGGGCGGCCTTGAGGGAGGCCGCTCTCGCAAAGCCACTGATCGTCCGGATCAACGCGGTCGGTACTGCCTGGCATGTCCCGGACTGCGCCGCGCTCACCACGCTGCCGGTCGCGGCGATCATGCTTCCCAAGGCGGAGCGCATCGCGGATCTGGATCATATCCGCAGAATCGCACCCGTGGTCGCCCTGATCGAAACCGCGCAGGGGGTCGCCGCGGCGCGCGAGATTGCGCGTTCGGGACTGGCGGCCAGATTGGCCTTCGGATCAATCGACTATGCCGTCGATATCGGCTGCGATCATACCCACGCGGCCCTTGCCGCCGCACGCACCGAACTCGTGCTGGCGTCACGCCTGGGCGGACTGCCCGCTCCGCTCGACGGCGTGACCGCCGCCTTCGACGCGCCGGCGACGCTCGCCGAGGATGTCGAGATGGCGCGCTCGCTCGGCTTCGGCGGAAAGCTGTTGATCCACCCGGCTCAGGCAAAGGTGACCCTGGAAGGATTCCGTCCAAGTGCCGAGGCGATCGCCTGGGCACGCCGGGTGCTCGACACGGGCGACGGGGCGACGAAAATCGATGGCATGATGATCGACGAACCGGTCCGCGCCCGTGCGCGCAACATCCTGAAACGCGCCGGATAATGGTGGGACCGCAGATCGAAGGCTGGCGTCCCGGTGCTGCGCCTCGTACCGATGCCGTCCGATATCAATTCGAATGGCAATATCTTCGGAGGGTGGGGGCTGGCTCGGATGGATATCGCGGGCGGCGGCGTCGCATCGGCCGAGGCGGATGGCGCGTCGCCAGGGTCGCGATCGAGACGATGTAGTTCCTCTCGCCGATCTTGGTCGGCGATCTCGTCTCCGTTTACGCGCGTTATCAAGCGCGGGGGAACCAGTATCTGCGTGAAGATCGACCTTGTCGCCGGGCGGGCGACACTGACATCAAGGTGACCGAAGTCGTTTTCACCTTCGTGGTGCTGGACGAGAATGGAAAACCAAGGGCTTTGCGCTGAGGCGCGCGGGGTCTAACGTCCCGCCAATTCTGCTCCTGCGTCGCGATCGAAGCGCAGATTGGCGAAAAGAGCGGTCGCCGATATGGCGGTGATGGTCCAAAATGCCGCCGCGAAATCACCGAAGGCCGGCACGACATGGCCGGACAGTACCATGGAAATGTGAAGCGCGGTGCTGGCGGTGCAGACGCCAAATGAAAGCGCGAGTTGCTGAAATGTCGAATAGAAGCTGGTGGCCGCGCTCATCCGCGCGGAGTCGATCTCATCATAGGCGATCGTATTATAGGCGGTGAACTGAAACGACATCAGGAAACCGGAAACGAGCATGACCGCGAACATCACGGGCAACGGCCAGCCCGGCCTGAACAGCCCGCAGACGGCGTAGGTCGAGCTGCTGAGCAATCCCATCAACACCAGGCCGTGTCGATAGCCGAGCCTGCGCAACAGGCTTGCACTCACGCCCTTCATGACGAAGAAGCCGATGGCGGTTGCCAACGTCATGAGCCCGCTTCCGACGGCAGACATGCCGAACGCGACCTGCATCAGCAATGGTTGGAGGAATGGCTGGGCACCACTGGTGATACGGGTCAGCGAACCACCAATCATCGAAAGCCGAAAGGTCGGGACCCCCAGCAGCGACGGGTCGAGGATTGGAATAACGCGGCCCGCGGCATGCCGGAGATACAAGGCACCGCTTGCCGCGCCGATCGCGATCAGCGCGGCGGCGAATCTGACGGCACCCGGCCAGCTCGTCGCCTCGAAGCCGACCAGCAGACAACCGAGCGACGTCGCGGAAAGGACGAAGCCAACGAGATCGAAGCGCCCCGCCCATGGCTCGCGGACGTCGGCCAGGAAGCGACCGGCAAGCATAATACCGAGAAGCCCGATCGGCACGTTAAGCCAAAAGATCCAGCGCCACCCCAAATAGGCGGTGATCGCGCCGCCGATGGGCGGACCGACCATCGGCCCGATATGAGCCGGGACGAGCAGCCAGGACATCGCCGAGACCATGTCGCGCTTGGCCACCGAGCGAAGCAGGACCAGCCGTCCGACCGGCATCATCATCGCCCCGCCGATCCCCTGAACGAAGCGCGCAACGGCGAACGCGGCAAGGTTCGACGCCAGCCCGCATGCCAGCGATCCCAGGACGAACAGCGCGATCGCCGCCCGGAACACGCGAAGCGCGCCGAACCGGTCGGCCGCCGCGCCCGAGGCCGGGATCAACATCGCCAGCGCCAGCAGATACGCCGTCAGCGCAATACCCATCTGAGGCGCGGGACGGTGGAACTCCAGTGCCATGGTCGGCAGCGCCGTCGCCAGCACGGTGGCGTCGAACGCCTCCATGAACATCGCGCAGGCGATGATCAGCGCGACGGTGCGATAATTGGCGCTGCCGGGCGCGGCCTCCGGATCCTCGCAGGACGTGGTCGTCGGAGGCGCGCCACCGAGATCGCGTCGATCGCTTTCCTGTTGCGAGCGCGTTGTTGAGCCGGGGGACACACGAAACATTCGTCGGCGTTCGATCAAAGGAGGATGCTATGCATGCGTATGCACATATGTGCATTGTTGCGCAACTTCATCTCGCCGGCGACAAGGGCATTGATGAGGAATGGCTGCCGATTAGCTGCGGCCTTCCCATCGTTTCATTCGCCTCCTGGCCGTCGGGAATCCGATGGACCCTACATTTTACCCATGGTCCCGAAATGCCCTTGACCTTAAATCATGATTGAAGGTTTATCAGCACGTCTCCGATTGCAGATGATGAAGGAGACGACATGGCTCGAGTGTTGGTTACGGGCGCCACGGGCTTTCTCGGCGCCCATTGCTTGCTTCGACTGATAGCGGCGGGCCATGAGGTCCGCGGGACGGTGCGCGATCTCGGCCGTGCGGAGGAAGTGAGAAGCATGTTGCGCCAGGGCGGCGCGGGGATCGCCGCCGATAGCGTCGCTCTCTTCGCTGCGGATCTCAACAAGGATAAAGGCTGGGCGGAGGCTGTGGCCGGTTGCACTTATGTGCTTCATGTTGCCTCCCCCTTCCCGAGCCGGGTTCCCAAGGATGAGAATGACCTGATCCGCCCGTCTCGGGACGGCGCCTTGCGTGCGCTCGCGGCCTCGCGCGATGCGGGTGTGAAGCGCGTCGTCCTCACCTCGTCGTTCGCCGCGATCGGCTATGGCGCCAGCAACCGAAAAGCCGAATTCACTGAAAGCGACTGGACCAATCCCGATGATCCGTCGGTTCAGCCCTATCAAAGGTCGAAGACGATCGCCGAACGGGCGGCCTGGGACTTCATCAATCGGGAAGGTCGCGGTCTCGAACTTGCCGTCATCAATCCGGTCGGCATCCTGGGACCGGTGCTCGGCGCCGACTTTTCCACCTCCATTCATCTGATAAAGCGGATGATCGAGGGCAGGACGCCGGGGTGCCCGCAAATGTGGTTCGGCTTCGTAGATGCCCGCGACGTGGCCGATCTGCATATCCTGGCGATGACAGCCCCGGCGGCGAACGGCGAACGCTTCCTCGCGACTGCCGGTCATTTTCTGAGCGTGCAAGAGGCCGCGCAAATCCTGAAGGATGGCCTGGGCGACGCCGGAGCTAAGGTTTCGACGCGCCGCCTTCCCAACTGGCTGTTGCGGGTCGTTGGACTTTTCGATCCCGAGATCCGGGGAATGCTGCCCGAACTCGGCAAGCGGAAGGATGCGACGGCGACCAAGGCGCAGACTTTATTGGGCTGGACTCCACGAAGCCCTGACGAGGCGATATTGGCCACTGCCATCAGCCTGGATAAACTCGGCCTGCTGAGCAGCAAAACCTCGGCGTGAGCGGCGGGGCGCGGCGCCTAACAACGCCGCGCTCCCACGTGTGAAGTGACAGTCTGACGACTCTGTTCATAGCATCTGATGCGAGACGTTCTTGACGACCGTGTAGCCCTGAAGGCCCTCAATGCCACCTTCTCGGCCGAACCCGCTATCCTTGACACCTCCCATAGGCGTCTCGGCGATCGACGAGACGAAATGGTTGATCGAAATGTTACCGACCTCCATGCCGTCCGATATCCGGTCCGCGTTGGTGGCGGACTGGGTGAACGCGTAACCAGCCAGCCCGAACGGCAGCGCGTTCGATTTCTCGATCGCCTCGTCCAGGCTGGAAACGCGATTGACGAGCGCGATCGGTCCAAACGGCTCCTCGCGCATCGCCAGCGCATCGTCCGGTACGTCGGCCAGCACCGTAAGCGGGAAAAACAGCCCCAAGTTGCCGATCCGCTGCCCCCCGGTCAGCAGGCGTGCTCCGCGTGCCCTGGCATCGGCGACCATCGTCTCCATCACTTCCAGGCGCCGCGGGTTGGCCAATGCCCCCATCTGGCTCGCAGGATCCATCCCATCGCCGACCGTAATCGCGGCCGCGCGTTCCGCGAACGACTGGCAGAAACGGTCATAGACGGCGTCGGCCACGTAGAATCGCGTCGGGGACACACAGACCTGCCCGGCATTCCGCGACTTGCTCAAGGCGGCAGCCGCACCGGCCACCTCCGGGTCGGCATCGGCACAGATGATGACCGGGGCATGCCCGCCCAATTCCATCAACGATGGCTTCATGTGTGCGCTCGCCATCGATGCGAGGTGCTTGCCAACCGGGATCGATCCGGTGAACGCGACCAGCCGGACCAGCGGCTGGGGTATGAGGTATTGCGATATCTCGGCCGGTTCGCCGAAGATGAGATTGAGGACGCCGGGCGGCAAACCGGCGTCAATGAAGGCCTTGACCATGAGATAGGCGCCAGCCGGCGTCTCCTCCGACGCCTTGAGAATCAACGCGCACCCCGACGCCAGCGCACCGCCTACCTTTCGGGCAGGCGAACTCATCGGGAAGTTCCACGGCGAAAATGCCGCCACGACGCCGATGGGTTGCCGCAATACCGTATGTCTCATGCCCGGGGCGGCCGGAATGATGCGGCCGTACAGGCGGCGGCCTTCCTGCGCATCCCATTCCAGGATGTCACATCCGCGAAGTATTTCGAGCCTGGACTGCGTCAGGGGCTTGCCCTGCTCCAGGGTGATCGCGGTCGCGATCTCCTCGATCCGCTCGCGGATCAATGCGACTGCCCTCAAGATGGTTGCGGTCCGCTCGGCCGGCGCCGTGCGCGACCACACCCGTAACCCCTGCTCCGCAGCCGCGAGCGCATCGTCCAGATCGACGCGCGTCGCGTGGGGCACCGTGCCGATCACGGTCTCATTGGCCGGATTGATGACCGGCTTACCGTCGCGCGCGCGCCAGGTATCACCAATTCTCAGGTACAAATTCGGATAATTCATGGTTTCGATTTCCTCATCGAGCCTCGTGATGTCCGACGGTGGTCACCGTATGGCGCCTGATCGACGTTGCGGTGGCGCTCACCGCAACGACAAATGCGGTATGGCGCTCCTGCCAGGACAGTCCGGCGACGCTGGGCCAGGCACGACCGCCAAACAACCTCCCCTGACAGAACCTGGATATGATTTCCGATCATAGCTGCGCCCCCCATCTCCCCTCAGCCAGGCTTATGACCGAAGCAAAAAAAGAAGGGGGGAGCTCAAGCCATTCCAGATTTGAATACCCCATCACATAATGAATTGTCCAAAGCCGTCGGCGCCTTCCTAGATCAGCGAACGGTCCGTTCGAGATCGACTAACAGAGAGAGGGCCTCTATGCATAAGAAGGCATTCGTCGCGTGCTTGCTCACCGGCGCTAGCGTCGTATTATCGCCGGCCGCATTGGCGCAAACGGCCGCCGGGGCGAGCGACGCTCCTGCAATCCAGGACATTATCGTACAAGCTCGCCGCGTCGATGAATCGCAGCAGTCCGTGCCGATCGCCGTTTCCACCGTCACCTCCCAACAGCTGGCCGCAGCAACGGTGAGCTCGGCATCCGACATTCAGCGTCTTGTCCCCTCGCTCCAGATTGCTTTCAGCACGGTGGGATCGTTTGATTTCACGATCCGCGGATCCTTTGCCGGGTTTAGCAGTGATCCCGCCGTCGCCACTTATATCGACGAGGTTCCAATCGATGCGCGTACCCTGTCCTATGCGCTTTTCGACCTGGCCTCGGTCCAGCAGCTGAAGGGGCCGCAGGGCACGCTTTTCGGGCGCAACAGCACCGGCGGCGCTGTCCTGTTCGCCTCAAATCGCCCGGATGTCTCCAAGTTCAGCGGATATCTCGACGCCCGCCAGGGCAATCTGGATGAGACCCGCCTCGAAGGCGCTCTTAATGTCCCCTTGAGTAGCAATCTCGCGGTACGCATTGCAGGTGAACTCGAGCGGCGCGGCGGCACGCTGAAGAGCCTGACCGCGCCGGGGCGGGAATACGATAACCGCCATAACGAGAACATCAGGGGATCGCTTCTTTGGAAACCCGGCTCGGTGGTCACCGACTATGTCCAGGCAACACATTATCGCGTGAGAGAGCATCGGTATCCTCAGATACCGGTCCATTTGACCGGAGGATGTACGGGACCGACAACGCCCGTTACCTCATGCCTTTATCAGCCACCCTTCAACACCTTGGTCGGCACTGGTAATCTCGCTGCGGCTGTCGCGGCCGAACTTGCGTTGCCCGATGGCGTAACCAATAATAACGATCCGACCACCGACAATTATGATCGCAATTCCGTCACAAATATGCTAGATGTCGATCTGGACGCCGTTCACATTCGTAACACAAGTTATTACGGTGTAAACAAAATTGGGCAAAGCCGCGATTATGATGGGACGCCGATTAGTGTAATCGACGCTATCACAACAGAGCGGACAAAATCGTTTTATACGGAAACACAGGTTTCCGGCACACTTCTATCTGGTAAGCTGGATTGGCGCGTCGGCGGCTTGTACAGCAATGACATCGGAGATCATTTTCAGTATCTGAGCATTTTTTCCACGCCGCTGGCCGCTGCCTACCCAACGCGCACGTCATCGCGCACGAATTATCGCTCGACTGCCCTGTTCGCCCAGGCAACATATGATTTCTCGAATCTTGTGCACGATCTGTCTTTCACAGCGGGCTATCGTTATACGTGGGACAAGCGAAGGATCGCCACCTTCGCCCTCCAGGGCGCTGCACAAACATGCGCACTCCAGTCGGGCGGTATATTGTTCCCGGGCACGGATTCGACCTGCACCAGGCGTTTGAACGCCGCATTCAGCGACTCCAACTACAACGTCACGCTCCAGTGGAAGCCGGTGAAAAATGTGCTCCTCTACGCCGCCACGCGAAAGGGATATAAAACGGGGAGCTTCAACGAGGTTATTCTCAACCCCGCATTGACGGAATACCAACCCGAAGTCGTCCATGATGTCGAAGTCGGCCTCAAAGCCGACTGGAGAATCGGCAACGTACCGGTGCGCACGAACATATCGGTATATCGCGCGAAATATAACAACATCCAGTCCAGGGAGACGGTTCTCCTTGCCAATGGCGCCGTGCTCGCGATCACCGTGAACCAAGACACGGTCACGGGCGCGCCGAACAAGGCCACCACGCAGGGCGGCGAGTTTGAAGTAACAGTGGCTCCAACCCGCTGGCTCAATCTGATGGCCTATTATTCGCTGGTAGACGCCAAATACAGTCAATTCTTCTCCGTTGGGCCGAGGATAGATCTGTCCGGCCAGGCCGTGCCTTTCATATTCCGGAATAGCGGTGGCGGTACGGCACAGGTTGATGTGCCGATTTCGGGAATTGCCAAGACGTTCAGTGGTACCCTGACCTATTCATGGCACGATAAGCCGACGACCAACGCGTCAATTTCTCCAGACGATATTGCGCAAACGGGCTATTCGCAGATCGATGCGCGATTGGGCTTGAAGGGCATTTTCAGGACCAATCTTGACATTGCGCTTTGGGGCAAAAACCTGAGCGACAATAGCTTTCGTCCCCGCAACAATGTCGTCGGCGGAGAGTTCACCGAACAGATCAGCGAACCTCGCACCTACGGTATAGACGCAAGATTTCACTTTTAAGCCAGAAACTTCGGAAATCGGCGCGAGAACCTCACTTCTCTTTCAGCGAAGCGTAACGTGGAGATCTCGCCCGATACTACTGATGTTTTCACTCTCACCGACGATCGGATGGGCGCCTTCTAATCTTACTGAGTCACGAAAGTGGACGTCGGGGGATTCGCGGGGCGGTTAGTTATGATAGGCTGCTGAT
>NZ_BAAAEH010000058.1:0-28128 GCF_039522915.1 Sphingomonas oligophenolica | reverse complement strand
AAAAGCCGCTGAAATGCGCTAGCTGCAAACGGCACGGCAGACCTCCCAAAACCATGTCTCGACAACAGGATTTTGGCAGAATCCTCAGGATTTGTCTGCCGTGCACCAACCCCTACAGATAAAATCCCGGACAGCAGTGGGACCTGTTCCGGGGTCCACCGTTCCGCACGCCCTGACGGTTCGACTCCTGCGGCACCGTCCGGCATGACGGTTAAGGCGTCGCATTTCGCTATAACGCCCCCGGCGATCTGCTATTCTGCACCCACAGCCGCAAGCATCGCGGCAATAATCGGGGGGATTTCGCCCATGACGCTCACCATCTCCGGTCTCGTGCTGCTCGCCGTGATCTTCTACTTCATGACCAGCATCAAGGTGGTCCGTCAGGGCTATCATTACACGATCGAGCATTTCGGCCGCTTCACCACCGTCGCCAAGCCCGGCCTCAATTTCTACCCGGCCTTTTTCTACCGGGTCGGCCGCCGCGTGAACATGATGGAGCAGGTGCTCGACATCCCCGGCCAGGAGATCATCACCAAGGACAATGCGATGGTGGCGGTCGACGGCGTCGTGTTCTTCCAGGTGCTCGACGCAGCCAAGGCCGCCTATGAGGTGAGCGACCTCTATCTCGCGATCATGCAGCTCTCGACCACCAATCTGCGCACCGTGATGGGCTCGATGGACCTCGACGAGACCCTGTCGAAGCGCGACGAGATCAACACAAGGCTGCTCCATGTCGTCGACCAGGCGACCGAGGCCTGGGGGGTGAAGATCACCCGCGTCGAGCTGAAGGACATCCGTCCGCCCGCCGACATCGTCAACGCAATGACGCGGCAGATGAAGGCCGAGCGCGAGAAGCGCGCGACGATCCTCGAATCCGAGGCGGCGCGGCAGAATGAGATCAACCGCGCCGAGGGCCTCAAACAGGCGCAGATCCTCGAGGCCGAGGGCCGCAAGGAAGCCGCCTTCCGTGACGCCGAGGCGCGCGAGCGCTCGGCCCAGGCCGAGGCGACGGCGACCAAGTCGGTCTCGGATGCGATCGAGGGCGGCAGCGTTCAGGCGATCAACTATTTCATCGCGCAGAAATATGTCGAGGCGATCGGCAAGTTCGCCACCTCGCCCAACGCCAAGACGATCCTGTTCCCGGTCGAGGCGACTCAGCTGATGGGCACCCTCGGCGGCATCGGCGAGCTGGCGCGCGAAGCGCTCGGCGGCGTTGGCCCCTCGTCGCCGCCCGCGCCGCCGCGCGCCCCTGCCCGGCCGCGCGGCCCGTTCGAGGGAGGGACGAAATGACCTTGCTCGGCCTCGCCTGGAGCTGGGGCCCGCTGTGGCTGGCCGCCGCGCTGGTGCTCGCCATCGCGGAGATCATCGCGCCCGGCTTCTTCATGATCTTCCTCGCCGCCGGCGCCGCGCTGACCGGCATCGCGGTGCTGATCGTGCCGGGCATGCCGCTGATCCTGCAGGCGCTGCTGTTCGCCTTGTTCACCGCGGCCGCGGTGGGGCTCGGCAGGCGCTGGTACAGCCGCGGACCGGCGACCGCGGACCCCCTCCTCAACGACCGCGCCGCCCGGCTGATCGGAACGACCGTCGAAGTGTGCGAGCCGATCGTGGCTGGCGAAGGCCGGGTGAAGGTGGGCGACGGCGCCTGGACGGCGCGAGGGCCGGATGCGGCGAGCGGCGCGATCATGCGCGTCACCGGTGCGGCGGGAAACGTGCTGCTGGTCGAGGCGGTCTGAAGGGGCGCCAGGGCAAGGGCCGCGGCGCCGCGCGCCCGACCGGTCAGCCGCCGCGCTGCGCCCGCTCGATCGCCGGACGGTCGAACGCCTGGTCCCGGTAGCGTCCGTTGCGATCGACCCAATGCAGGAAAAGATGGGCCGACCATTGGTTCGGATTGGGGTTCAGCCGACCGTGGCGATGGTGGATGCCCTGGTACAAGACCCCGTCCCCCGGCAGCATGGCCACCGAGCCGAAGGGGGTGTCGCCGAAATCGTCCCGGACAACCGGCTGCGGCTCGGGATCGCTCACCGTCGCGACCGACAGCGCCCAGGGCTTGTCGTCCCCATAGGCGATGGTCAGCGACAGGCTATGCTCGCAAGCCGGCCGATCGGTATGCACGCGACAGACATCGCCCTGCTGATAGAGCCGGAAATAGGCGTAGGTCGGCAGCAGCTCGCACCCCGTCGCCAGGGCGATGCGCGGCGTCAGCCCCCAGAGGAAGGTGAGCATCGGCGGATATTGCATCGCGTAGACTTCGATCGCGTCCTTGGTCAGCAAGGGCCCGCGCGCCACGAACTTGCGCGCCCCCGCCTGGCTGAGCCCCAGATCGTTGCGCATCGCCTCGTATAAGCCGTTCAGGATCTGCGGCGGAAAAAGGCCGCTGAGCGCGACATGGCCCTGCGCGCGATACTGTTCGGTTTCTGTCATTGGGGCGATTCTATCCGATCCCCCTGCCCATCGCCAGCGCGCAGCCTCAATGCTTTCCGAACACCCCCGACGCGAGGTCGCTGAGCTCACCGAGAATGCCGCTGCCGCCCTGCGCCGCGAGCAGGCCGGCAAAATGGGCCAGAGCGCCCTCGCCGCCGATATGGTCGATGATCTGCCGCAAACTATCGGCCGAAAGCCCGGTCGCCGCGGCGGCAGTGTCTACGGTATCGCCCGGCGCGCCATGCGCCCGTCCGAGCGCAGTGATGGCGGATTCGATCTGCTCGGGCGTCAGGCCGACCTTCGCCGCGAGATTCTTCACGTCGACATTTTCAGCCACCTGGCCGAGCAGTCCGTCGAGCAATCCCATCACGCTATCCTTGCCGTGCCTGTTGCCGCGCTACCTATCACACCGCCGGCAGGGGCGCGAGATCGGGTGCGACGAATTCACGGCGCGCCGCGACCGAAAAGAGCAGCGTGCGGCTGTAGAAGCCGAGTGGCCAGTCGCGCCTGCCCGGCGGGCTCGCCAGGAGCGCGTTCACTGCCTCGACGAGCGGCTCGTCGGCAGGCCTTCCCCTCAAATGCAGTCGAATGCCCGCGACAAAGGCGCGCGTGATCGTGTCGTGATAGCCCTGGCTATCGTCATTCACCCCGCCGACGCTTTCATTGTAGCGCGAAATGATCGTGGAGATGCTTGAATCGACGTCGATATCCGGCCGCTCCCGCACCAGCCACAGCGTGGCCGCGAGATGCGCTTCATGAGTCCAGTCGGCACGCGGCAAGGTGCGCGCGAGCAGCCCCTCGCCGATCCGGCGGATCGCGGCGTCATCGGCGAAGGGGCGATAGGGAAGGTCAGTCATCGGTCGGGCTTTCAGTTGGGCCCGATCGATGACCGGGCGTTTCAGGCGGGTTCGGCGCTGTGGGGCTGGGGCATTTTCGGGGCAGCCTGGAGGACGCCCTCGTCGACATCGCCCGCGAATTGGGCGAAATTATCGACGAACAGGTCGACCAGCTTCGCCGCGGTCGCGTCATATTCGGCCTTGTTCGCCCAGGTCTCGCGCGGATCGAGGATCGCTGAATCGACCCCCGGCACGCTCACCGGCACCTTGAAGCCGAAATTGGGGTCAGTGCGGAACTCGGCATTGTTCAGGCTGCCGTCGAGCGCGGCGTTGAGCAGCGCGCGGGTCGCCTTGATCGGCATCCGGCGGCCAATGCCGTATTTGCCGCCGGTCCAGCCGGTATTGACCAGCCAGCAATCCACGCCGCCCTTGGCGATCCGGCTCTTGAGCAGGTTGCCGTATACCGAAGGGTGCCGCGCCATGAAGGGTGCGCCGAAGCAGGTCGAGAAGGTCGCATCGGGCTCGGTCACGCCGATCTCGGTGCCGGCGACACGCGCCGTATAGCCCGAGAGGAAATGGTACATCGCCTGATCCGGGGTCAGCTTCGAGATCGGCGGCAGGATGCCGTAAGCGTCGGCGGTCAGCATCACGATGTTGCGCGGCACCGGCCCCATATTCTCTTCCGAGGCATTGGGGATGAAGTCGATCGGATAGGCGCCGCGGCTGTTCTCGGCAAGGCTGGCGTCGTGGAGGTCGAGCTGGCGCGTGACATTGTCCATCACGACATTCTCGAGCACCGTGCCGAAGCGCTTGGTCGTGGCGAAGATCTCGGGCTCGGCATCGGCCGAGAGGCGGATCATCTTGGCGTAGCAGCCGCCCTCGAAATTGAAGACCGCCGTGTCCGACCAGCCATGCTCGTCGTCGCCGATCAGCGTGCGGCTGGCGTCGGCGGAAAGCGTCGTCTTGCCGGTGCCCGACAGGCCGAAGAACACCGCCGTATCGCCCTTGGGGCCGATATTGGCCGAGCAATGCATCGGCATCACGCCGGTGGGCGGCAGGAGATAGTTCAGGAGGCTGAACACCGACTTCTTCATCTCGCCGGCATAGCGGGTGCCGCCGATCAGGATCAGACGGTCAGTGAAGTTCACCGCGATCACCGTCTCGCTGCGGCAACCGTGGCGCGCGGGGTCGGCGCGGAAGGTCGGCAGGCAGATGATCGTATAGTCGGCCTCGAAGCCGCGCAGCTCATGCTCCTCGGGGCGGACCAGCATCGTGCGGATGAAGCTGTTGTGCCAGGCCAGTTCGTTGACGATCCGGACGCGGACGCGGTGCCCCGGCTGCGAGCCACCGAACAGATCCTGGATGAACAGGTCTTCCTTGTCCTTCAGCTCGGCGAGGAAATCCGCCTTGAGTGCGGCGAAATGCTCAGGCGTCATCGCCTTGTTGCTCTTGCCCCACCAGACCGTGCTCTCGGTCTCGGCGTCGCGAACGATGAACTTGTCCTGTGCTGAACGGCCCGTATGCGGGCCGGTTTCGACGACCAGCGGGCCGTCGGCCGAGAGCTTGCCCTCGCCGCGCGCGACCGCTGCCTCGATGAGGCGTGCCGTAACCAGGTTCCAGTGCAAGGTCGCCCGGGTCTCAATACCCTGGGCCTCGAGGCCGGCGTCCGGAATGCGATCGCTCACTGGCTTTTCTCTCCTGATCTGCGGCGCGGCTGATGCCGCATACGACTATATGATTGCGAGTCGCGCATATCGCCCGAAATGCGCAAATGTCCAGTCGAGACAATTTGTCATACCACGAGAGGACTCCACCGAGAAACAGGCGCGAGTTGAGCGCGCCCGCGCTTTCGACTAGTCCGTTCTCCCGCAACGCAAAGGCCCCCCCGCCGATGACGGCTTCGATCGCGCTCGTCGATGACGACCGCAACATCCTCACCTCGGTCTCGATCGCGCTTCAGGCCGAGGGATTCCTCACCCGAGTCTATTCGGATGGCGAGACGGCGCTGAAGGCGCTGATCGACAATCCGCCCGATCTCGCGATCTTCGATATCAAGATGCCGCGGATGGACGGACTCGAGCTGCTCCGCCGCCTGCGCGAGAAGAACATGACACCGGTCATCTTCCTCACCTCGAAGGATGACGAGCTCGACGAAGCGCTCGGCCTTGCGATGGGGGCCGACGATTATATCTCGAAGCCCTTCTCGCAACGTCTGCTGATCGCCCGCATTCGCGCTATCCTGCGCCGCGCCGAGCTCGCCCAGGCGGGCGCTGCCGGAGAGGAGGAGAGTGCCGCCGGCGCCCTCGAGCGCGGCCGCCTCGCCATGGATACGGCGCGGCACCGGGTGACCTGGAACGGCGAGAATGTGACGCTGACGGTCACCGAGTTCCTGATCCTCGAGACGCTCGCCCAGCGCCCCGGCATCGTCAAGACGCGCAACCAGCTCATGGATGCGGCCTATCATGACGATATCTATGTCGATGACCGCACCATCGACAGCCATATCAAGCGGGTACGCCGCAAGTTCAGGCAGATCGATCCCGAATTCGATGCCATAGAGACCTTATATGGCGCGGGTTACCGATTCTCCGAGGAGTGACGACCGCGCGCTGACGCTGCGCTGGTCCGGGCAGGTATCGCTCACGCCGCGCATCCTCGCGGTCAACATCTTCGCGCTTGCGCTGCTCGCGGGCGGCTTCTTCTATCTCGACAGCTATCGCAGCCGGATCGTCGACTTCAGGGTCGCCCAGTCGAGCCGCGAGGTGCGACTCATCGCCGAAGCGCTCGGCGCGGTGCCGCCAGCGCAGCGCGACGCGCTCACCCTGCGGCTCGCGCGCGACACCGGCGCGCGAATCAGGCTGTTCGATGCACGGGGCAGGCAGACCGGCGACACCCGCGCGCTCGGCCTGCGCAACTTCGTGCTGCTCGATCCGGACAAGGAGGATTGGCGGCAAACGAGCGCCCGAATCCTCGACGCGGTGATCGACACGGTCGTCCGCGCCCCCCGCGCGCCGCTCTACCGCGAGGTGGCCGACGAGTCCGAATGGCCCGATGTCCACACCGCCCGCACCGCCGCCGGCGCGCCCGCCACGGTGTGGCGCGCGCCCGATCGTTCCCCGGTGATCACCGCCGCCGCCGCGCTGCCGACGGGTGGAGTGGTGATGACCACGGTCAACGCCCGCGACATCACCCAGGTTGTCAGGATCGAGCGCTTCCGCCTCAGCGTCGTGCTGGCGATCGTCTCGATCGTCTCGATCCTGCTTTCGCTCTTCCTCGCCCGCACCATCGTCCGCCCGCTGCGCCGCCTCGCCCGCGCCGCGGTCAGGGTGCGGCTCGGCCGTGCGCGCGAGGTGGTGGTGCCCCGCCTGCCCTCACGGCGCGACGAGGTCGGTATGCTCGCCCGCGCGCTTTCCGACATGAGCCTTGCGCTCCGCGCCCGGATCGACGCGACCGAGGCCTTCGCCGCCGAAGTCGCGCATGAGATGAAGAACCCCCTCGCCTCCCTGCGCTCGGCGGTCGACGGCCTGAACTCGGTGCGCGATCCCGAACTGCAGGAGCGCCTGCTCGCGATCGTCCGCGACGACGTCCACCGCATGGACCGGCTGATCACCGACATTTCCGAGGCGTCGCGGCTCGATGCGCAGCTGAGCCGGGCCAAGTTCGAGGCAGTCGATATCGGCGCGATGATCGCCGCCCTGCTCGACGCCCGCACCGCGCGCGGCATCGAGCGCGGCGTCGAGATCCGCTTCGATCGCAAGCCCGGCGCGTCGCTCATCGTGATGGGCGAAGGCGCACGGCTCGAGCGGGTGTTCGAGAATTTGATCGAAAATGCAGTCTCCTTCTCCCCCGATGGCGGGCTGATCGCGATCAGCGCGGTCATCGAGGACGACGACCTTGTCGTTCGGGTCGAGGATGAGGGGCCGGGGGTGCCCGAGGAAGCGCGCGAGCAGGTGTTCCGCCGCTTCGAGACGCTCAGGCCCGAGGGCGAGGAGTTCGGCAAGCATTCGGGGCTCGGCCTCGCCATCGCCCGGACGATCGTCGAAGGGCATCAGGGCGCGATCACCGTCGAATCGCGCGAGGACCGGCTGAGCGGGGCGCGTTTCGTGGTGCGGCTGCCATTGGTCGATCAGCGATGAGCGAGACGATTCACGCCTCGACCGTTGCGATCGACGGGCATGCCGTGCTGCTCGAAGGCCCGTCGGGCGCCGGCAAGTCCGATCTCGCGCTCCGCCTGATCGATCGCGGCGCCGTGCTGGTCAGCGACGATTATACGCTGCTGACGCGCTCGGACGGCCTGCTGCTCGCCAGCCCCCCGGCGACGATCGCCGGGCGGATCGAAGTGCGCGGCGTGGGCATATTGCCCCTGCCGCATGCCGGGCCCATATCAGTGGCGATGATCGTGCGGCTTGATGGGCATTTCGAACGTCTTCCCGAACCCGTGACCCGGATGATTGCCGGGGTGCCGATCCCGGAGATCGCGATCGATCCGCGCGAGCATTCAGCCCCGATCAAGGTGGAACTCGCTCTACGCCACCTGCTGGACGGAGCAACATGAAGCACGACCCCAAGGAAATCCTCCTCGTGACGGGCATGTCGGGCGCCGGCAAGTCGACCGTGCTGCGCACGCTCGAGGATCTCGGCTGGGAAGTCGTCGACAATCTGCCCCTGCTGTTGCTCGACCGGCTGCTCGGCGCGCCCTTGCCCGAGGGCGCCGAACGCTCGTCGCAACCGCTTGCCCTCGGCATCGGCGCGCGGACCCGCGATTTCGATGCCGCCCGCATCCTCAAGCGGATCAGGAAACTCCGCGAAGAGCACGGCCATGACATCGGCATCCTGTTCCTCGATTGCGCCGGCGGCGAGCTGGAGCGGCGCTATTCCGAGACGCGGCGGCGCCATCCGCTTGCGCTGGATCGCCCGGCCAGCGACGGAATCGCCCGCGAGCGCGAACTGCTCGCGCCGCTTCGCGACCGCGCCAACCGGCTGATCGACACGACCAACATGACCGGCAACGAGCTTGCCCAGCAGATCCGCGCCACCTTTTCGGGCGAGCGACTCGGCGAGCCGACCCTCTCGGTGACCTCCTTCGGCTTCGCCCGCGGCCTGCCGCGCAACGCTGATCTCGTTTTCGACATGCGATTCCTGCGCAATCCGCACTGGGTCGACGAACTGCGTCCCGGCACGGGACTCGATTCCGCCGTCAGCGCCTATATCGCCGGGGACCCGGCCTATGATGCCGCGCTGGGCCAGATCGAGTCGCTGCTGCTGCTTCTGCTCCCGCGCTATCGCGCCGAGGGCAAATCCTATGTGACGATCGCGTTCGGCTGCACGGGCGGACGGCACCGCTCGGTTCATGTCGCGGAACGGGTCGCGGCACGGTTGCGCGCCGAAGGATTTTCGCCCACGGTCTCGCACCGCGATCTTGCCGCGGCACCCCAGGACTCGCTGGAGGGTGGCGCCGGAATCGCTCAGGGGGACGGACTTTCAGTGACTGAGTCTGCAATGAAAGAGTCGCGAAAAGAGTCGGGGCAATGATCGGCCTGGTTCTTGTCACGCACGGGCGCCTCGCCGAGGAGTTCGTCACCGCGATGGAGCATGTCGTCGGCAAGCAGGAGCGGATCGCGACCATCGCGATCGGCCCCGACGACGATATGGAGGCGCGCCGCGCCGACATTGCGCGGGCGATCGCCGCGGTCGATGCCGGGCGCGGGGTAATCGTGCTCACCGATCTGTTCGGCGGCACGCCGTCGAACCTGGCCATCTCGCTGATGGAGCGCGGCCGGATCGAGGTGATCGCGGGCATCAACCTGCCGATGCTGATCCGCCTCGAATCGGCGCGCAAATCGATGAAGGTGGTCGATGCCGTCGCCGCCGCGCGCGAGGCGGGCCGGAAATATATCTCGGTCGCCTCCGAGGTGCTTGGGGAGGCCGCTGCCTGATGCCGATCAGCCGTACCGTATTGATTACCAACAAGCGTGGCTTGCACGCCCGGGCCAGCGCCAAGTTCGTGACCCTTGCCTCGACCCAGCCGGTCGAGGTCGCGGTGGAAAAGGATGGCGCCGGCTCGGTGACCGGCACCTCGATCATGGGGCTGATGATGCTCGGCGCCGCGATGGGCGATTCGATCGTCATCAGCGCCGAGGGCGACGGGGCCGAGCAGGCGGTTGGCGCGCTGTGCGAACTGGTCGAGGCCAAGTTCGGGGAAGACTGACTTCTTCTAGCTCCCCTCCCGCGAGCGGGAGGGGAGAAGGGGAAGAAAGTGCCCCGCGCGCGATCGTTTACGCGCGGGGAACTCCGATCAGAACGCAGCGCTGAGCGTAACGCCGTAGAGGCGCGGATCATTATAGATGCCAGCGCGATAGTTTGACGTGTCGATCACGCCGATCAGGTTCTTGGCGTTGGTGACGTTGCGGACGAACCCGGCGATCTCGTAGCGGCCAAAGGCATAACCCGCCTTCACCCCAAGCTCGTTATTGCCGTCCGAGGTGTATTCGACCGTCTTGTAGAGCACATAGTTGATCTTGCCCTGCAGGTTGAAATCGGTCGCCACGAACAGCTTGCTCTCCCCGCTCAGCGGCACATCGTAGCGCGCGCTGATGTTGAAGTTGTAGTCGGGCGCGTTGGGCAGGCTGTTGCCGTCGATCTGCGCATAATAGTTGTTGCCAACGCGGACCGTCGGGTTGAGCACGACCTGCGACATCACGCCGCCCGCCGCACCGACCTGCGCGTAGACGTTGCGGTCCTCGATCTTCGTCTTCAACAGGCTGAGGCCCGCCGTGACGTGGAGGTTCTTGAACGGCCGCACGTCCAGCTCGCCTTCCATGCCATAGCCGACCGCCTTGTTGGCATTGAACAACACGCCGTTGCCGAAGCTGTCATTGCCGTTGAGCTGGATGTTGTCGACGAAGTAATAGAAGCCGGTCACGCTGAAATGCACCGCATTGTTGAGCGCGGCCGCCTTCAGCCCTGCCTCGAAGCTGGTGTTGGTCTCCGAGGTCGCGGTCGAATAGGCCGTGGCGAACACCGCCGAACGACCCTGGATCGTCGGGCCACGGAAACCGCGGGCGACGCGGGCATAAAGGCTGACATCGTCAGTGGCACGGTAAAGCAGGCTCGCGTCCCAGCTCGGCTTGGTGTCGGCCAGCCGGCAATGCATGTTGATGCCGCAACCCGAAGAGGAAGACGGATTGCTCAGCGCGCCGAAGTTCGGATGCAGGAGCAGGTCGGTGGTCTTGGTGTCCCTCGTCACGCGGACGCCGCCGGTCAGAGTCAGCTTGTCGGTCAGCGCATAGCTTGCCTGGCCGAACAGCGCCCAGCTGGTGTTGACGTTGTGCAGCAGCACGAAGTTGTTGGGGTTGGGCGTGGTGCCGAGCGCATTGCTGGTCAGGAAGAACGAGCGCTGATCGAACTCGGTCCGGTCGCGCGCGTCGAAATAGATCCCGCCGACCTGCCATTTGAACGGCCCGGTGTCGGGGCTGGCGATCCGGACTTCCTCGCTCCACTGGTCGAGGCCGCGCAGTCGGCCCTGCGATTCGCCGCAGCCTACCGAGCAGATATTCGGCGTCACGCCGCCGAAATTGGCGGCCGCGCCGCCGTCCGTGTCACCACGGCTATAGCCCGACGCATGCTCCCATGCGGTGATCGAGGTCAGCGTGACGCCGCCGAAATCATAGGCCGCGTTCAGCGAGACGCCGTGCGTCTTGTAGGCCTGCGGGTTGTTCTGCGCTTCGTCATAGGCGACCACGGTGCGATCGAAATTGGCCGGCACCTTGTTGGTGCCGGGGACGATCGAGCCGCGATAGAAGATCGAGGCGGTGCCGGTATAGTCGCGGTAATGGCCGCTCAGCTTCAGGCTGAGATTGTCGGTCGGCTTGGCGAGCAGCTGGAGGCGGATGTCGCGCTCCTCGAAGCCGCCCATCACATTCTTGCCGCCGACCGTGCCGTCATCCGACGGGCCGGTATAGACATTGCTGATCCAGTCGTCGCGGCGCTGGTAGAGGCCGGACAGGCGGAAGCTCACGCTGCCGTCGCTCGTCAGCGGGCCGCCGATACCGGCATCGGCATTGACGCTGTTGAACGAGCCATAGCTCAGCGAGGCCTGGCCGCGGAAGGTGTCGCTGGGCTGGGCGCTGTCGAACTTGACGATGCCCGCGGTCGTGTTGCGGCCGAACAGCGAGCCCTGCGGGCCCTTCAGCACTTCGACCTGCGCGATGTCGAACGCCGGGTTCGACTTCAGCACGACATGCTCCTCGACGACATCGTCCTGGATGATCGTCACCGGCTGCGAGGCGCCGAGGTAGAAATCGATATTGCCGAGGCCGCGGATGTAGAAGCGCGGGAAGATGCGGCCGGTGGTCGACTCGACATAGAGGCTGGGCACCCGGCCGGAGAGCGACAGCAACGTATCGGCGCCGGCCGACTGGAAATCGTGCAGGGCGTCGGGCTTGAGCACCGAGAGCGCAATCGGCACGGTGAGCGCGTTTTCGGAGCGGCGCTGCGCGGTGACGACAATGTCCCCTTCGTCGCTGGCGTCGACGACTTCGGCGGACGCCTTGGCGGGCGCATCGGCGGCTTTGGCCTCAGTGGCGGTCAGCAAGGCGAAGGGCGCGATGCCGGACAGCAGCAGCGCGGTGAAGTGCGAACGAGTCATGGTACGGAATTCTCCAGAAGCTACGCCCCGCCTTACCCGGCAGGGCCACGGCGGCGGCAGGCGCCCCCGTTGCGCTCCCCATATGACAGCCTTGTTGCAACGCAACATACCACGTCGCAGCGATGCAAAAATGCTTGGCGAACGCGATATTTTTGCAACGCAGGGCGGCAGGACGATTGCGGGACCGGGAGGCGTAGCCGGATCGGGGCGGCTTTCGCGAACCCGGCGCTTTCGCTAGAGCCCCGCCATGCCGCGCGAAATCACCGCTTATTCCAATCCGCTGATCAAGCGCGTGCGCAATCTTCGCGAGAAGCGGCACCGCCGCGAAGAGGGGCTGTTTCTCGCCGAGGGGCTGCGCATCCTGACTGAGGCGCGCGAGAGCGGGCGGTTGCCGGAATATCTGTTCTTCGCCCGCGACAGCGCTGACCACAAGCTGGTCCGCACGCTGATCGCCGATGTGGAAGCGGCCGGTGGCGAAGCGATCGAAACGGTGCCGGACATCCTCTCCAAGCTTTCGGGCAAGGATAATCCGCAGGCAGTGGTCGGCGTGTTCGCTGAATTCGCGACGTCGCTCGACGCGCTCGACCGGAACGCCGCGGACATCTGGCTGGTCGCCGAGCGGTTGCGCGATCCCGGCAATCTCGGCACGATCCTGCGCACCGGCGACGCGGTCGGCGCGGGCGGGCTGATCCTGATCGGCGAGTGCGTCGACCCCTTTTCGCTCGAAGCGGTGCGCGCGAGCATGGGGGCGCTGTTCACGGTGCCGGTCGTGCAGGCCGAATGGGGCGCGTTCCTCCGCTGGCTGCGCGCCGGCCCCGGCCAGCTGGTCGGGCTCAGCCTCGACACCGACAGCGACTATCGTAGCGCGACCTATGTCAGCCCGACCTTCCTGCTCACCGGCAACGAGGCGCAGGGCATGCCCGCCGACTATGCCGCTGCCTGCGACCTGCTGGTCAAGATCCCGATGCTCGGAAAGGCCGACAGCCTCAATGCCGCGGTCGCGACCGCGGTGATGGCCTATGAGGTGCTGGCACAGCGGCGGGCCGACCCTTCGCGCGGCTGAATGCGCGCGTAACGATCGGTTCAGGCAGCGCCTCCTAATCGGATGGAAGAGGAGACCCGAAAATGAAGTTCGCGCTTGCCCTTTGCCCTGCCCTGCTGCTCGCCGCCCCCGCGTTCGCCGCGCCCGGCGACGCGCCGTATCGCGCGCTCGGCACCGAGCCGGGCTGGACCCTGTCGATCGACCACGGCCTGATCCGCTATGTCGGCGATTATGGCAGGACCCGGGTGATCACCGCCGCCCCCGAGGCACGGCCGAGTTTCAACGGACGGCGCTATGTGACGCCCAGGATCACGATCGACATCACCCGCGGCGAATGCAGCGACGGCATGAGCAACCGCACCTACCCCGAGCGGGTGATGGTCACGGTCGGCCGCCGGACGGTGCGCGGCTGCGGCGGCACGCCGATCGTCGCGCCGGCGCGCATGCCGGTGCTCGAGGGCAAATGGCGGATCGAGACGATCGACGGCCACGCCCTGCGCGGCGGGCGCCCCGCGACGATCAGCTTTGCCGGCGAGCGGATCAGCGGAAACGGCGGCTGCAACGCGTTCGGCGGCTCCTTCCGCCTGGTGCGCGGCGTGCTGACCGCCGGGCCGATGATCTCGACCAAGATGGCCTGCCCGGGCATGCCGATGGTCGAGGAACAGGCGATCATGAGGCTGCTCGGCCAGCCGCTCACCGTGAGCGCGAGCCGCGACGGCAAGCTGATCCTCAGCGCGGGCGGTCCCAGGACGATGGTGCTGAGCCGCGAGCGGGGCTTCCCCGACGCGGATTGACGCTCAGGCCGCCAGCAACCGCTCCGCGGGCAGCGTGTCGCGGCTGTCCTGCCAGTCGGTACGACGCTTCAGCCATGGGTTGAGATAGAGCAGCGGCAGCTTGACGAAGATCAGGCTGCGATGGACCCAGGCATCGGCGATCCGCTCGGAAAGGCGCGGCATGCCGCCGTCATGCGCCTCGAGCCAGGCTTTGTACGGCATCCAGTGCGACGGCTCGTCGCGCTCGACCACCTTGAAGATCTTGATCAGCGCATGGTCCGATTTGACGATGAAGGACTGGAGCAGGTCGTCGACCTGGTTCATGCCGCGGATCTCGGTGATCATCACGATCCGGCACAGCCGGTTGAACAGGTCGTCGCTGGCGACGACCGCCTGCGTATCGAGATCGTCGATATGGCAGCCGAAGGTCAGCTTGATCAGCCGGTCGATATGGCCGCAGGTGCGGTCGACCGCAAAAGGCATGGTGCCGAGGTGCTCGAAATAGCGACGGAACATCAGATAATGTTTGCGCTCGTCAGCCCGGTGCTTCTCGACCTGGGCGATGAAGGCGGCGGCGTCGGGATATTTCGCGCGGACCGCCTCGAGCACCCGGTCGAGGCTCTGATAGCCGCGATGCTCGTTGTAGATATACACCGAGGCGAGGATATCGAGATACCGGCGGCGGGCCCAGGTAAACATGGTGTAATCCTACAGGAATTCGTCGCGGCGGCAAAGTGCCGCGCATTCCCTGTCCCGGCCAGATCAACGCCGCTGGAGCCGGTGAAGATCCGCGATTGGGTTATCGCAAGAAACAACGCTGCCCGCGCGCGCGTGGTTATTGGACGCGTTGTCCCGAAAACTCCCAGAAGCCGGGGAGCTTGCGTGGACAGACGCTAATTGGGGACGACGATCGCCGCCAACAGACCGCCGTCCGGGTGGTTCGACAGCGAAACGTCCGCCCCGAAGCTTCGCACCTTGGCGCGGGCGATCGTAAGCCCCAGACCGGTCCCGCCGGTCGATCGTGAACGGCTGGCGTCTCCGCGTTCGAACGGGGTGAACATCGCCTCGATCCGGTCTTCCGGGATGCCGATCCCGTAATCCCGGATCGTGATCGTCAGCTTCCCCGGCGTTTCGAAACACGCGATCTGGGCACCGCCGCCATATTTGACCGCATTGTCGACGAGGTTGACGATCGCCCTGGTCAACGCGTTGGGCTTGATCCGAACAACGGCGCCACAACCGTTCGCGAAGGTGACATCGGCGCCGAATTCGCTCGCGTCTTCGGCGATGCTCGAGAGCATTGAATCGATATCGACGCTCGACATCGGCTCCTGGCTTTCGCTGCTGCGTGCCAGTTCCAGGCCCTCGCGCACCAGGCTTTGGGTAGCCGCCAGATCGGCGGTCAACCGCTCTTTCAGCCCCTCGTCGCTGATCTGTTCCAGCCGCAACCGCAAGCGCGTGAGCGGGGTTTGCAGATCGTGGCTGATCGCGGCCAGCAATTGCGTTCGGTCGCGAACGCCGTCCTGAACGCGCCGCTGCATGACGTTGAAGGATTGCAGCGCGGCGCGCACTTCGGTCGGTCCGCGCTCGGCGATCGGTTCCGGCTCCGAAGCGACCGATATCTCGCGGGCAGCGTCAGCGAGACGGCGCAGCGGCGCGGCGGCGATCCGCCCGACGATCATCGCGAGCAGCGCGCTCGACGCCACCACGATCAGCAAATAGACAGGATCCAGCATCGAGCTGCGCGGAACGATGAGCGCCGGCAGGTTGATCGCCAGGGCGCGCTGGACGCCGGTCCGGTCGACGAAGCGCACCAGCCAGCACTCGGGCACGGGCAAATCGGCGATTCCCGCCGCAAACCGATCCATATTCTCGCCATGCGGTGGAAAACACAGGCCGCTCGGCAACCGTCCCCCCTCGGCATGCGCCCCGCTGCCCAATTGGCGCTCCAGAAGCTGCGAGAGTTCCGGGTCAGGCGCGATCATCGAGACGTTGGCCGGCGGTGGCGTCGCCCCGTAAATCCCCCGTTCGGCAATCATCTTGCCGAAGACATCGGGCGATCGCTGCAGCCGCTCGGCGATGTCGATCGCGCTCAGCGCGACACGTTCCCGCCGGACATGTTCGAAATCGTGCAGGCGGCCCTGCTCGGCAACCAGCAGGGATCCGATCGAAGCTGCCGTCATGCCGACCGTCAGGATCAGGAAGATGCGGCCCGCCATCGATCCCAGAAAGTCCCGCGCGCGGGTGAAGGCGTTGCGCGGCTCAGGAATAGGTGACATCGCTCGCCAGCACATAGCCTTCGTTGCGCACCGTCAGGATGAGCGCTTCGCCGCCAGCGACCCCGGCGAGCTTTTGCCTGAGGCGGCTGATCTGGAGATCGATCGAGCGATCGAAGACGACAGTGGCGGCGCGCTCCGGCAGCAACTCCTCGCGCGTCAGCACTGTATTGGGCGCTTCGGTAAAGCGGCTCAGCAAGCGGAACTCGGCTGAGGACAGGATCACCAGCCGGTCGTCGGGTGCGACGAGCCGGCGCTGCAGCAGATCGAGCCGCCATCCACCGAAGGTCGCGACGCGCGCGTTGCGCGATTTGACGCTGTCGCCGCTCCGCGTCCGGCGCAAGAGATTGCGGACGCGCGCGACCAGTTCACGGGGCTCGAATGGCTTGGTGAGATAGTCGTCGGCGCCGAGTTCGAGCCCCAGCACGCGATCGACCGCGCTGTCGCGCGCGGTGACCATGATGATGCCGCTGGTCACGCCTTCGGCGCGAAGTTCCCGGCACAGGTTGAGGCCGTCGCCGTCGGGCAGGTTCAGATCGAGCACGATCAGGTCGATCGGCCGCTCGGCCAGCGCTGGGCGGATATCGGCGACGCAGCTCACGCTGACGACATCCTGGCCGTCGCGGACGAGCTGCGCGGTGATCAGTTCGCGAATATCCTCATCATCGTCGACGACGAGGATTCTGCTGGATTGCTGCTCCTGGTTCGCCTGCATCCTCCCGGGATAGCATCGTGCGCAACCGATGTCTTCGTTAAGCCCGGTTCTGCTACACGCCGATACACAGCGTTGCCTCAAGCTACAAAGCGACACCAAAGTTAACAGGCGGATATCAACTTTGACTGTTTGAAATAGGGTGAGTCGCCCAGATCGGGCGGTGCCGAATCCCGTGATGCGGCGGTTCTTCCGGAGATTTTCAATGCCTCGTCCCGTGTCGACCCGATCAGCCGCCTTCGTCCTCGTACCGCTGGTGCTGGCGCTCGGCGGTTGCGGCAACAAGGGAGCCATGCCCGCACGGGGCCCGGCTGAAGTGGGGGTCGTAACGCTGACCACGGGCCCGGTGACGCTTTCGACCGAGCTCCCGGGGCGCACGGCTGCCTTCATGACCTCCGAGGTTCGCCCGCAGATTTCAGGCCTGATCAAGGCGCGGCTCTTCACCGAAGGCTCGATCGTCCGCGCCGGCCAGCCGCTCTATCAGATCGACCCGTCGCTTTACCGCGCAACCGAGGCGCAGTCGGCCGCCTCGCTGGCGAGTGCGCAGGCCAGTCTCGTCTCCGCCGAGGCCAAGGCAAGGCGCTATGATCGGCTGACCGATATCGAAGCGGTCAGCAAGCAGGACAAGGACGATGTGATCGCCGCGGCCGGCACCGCACGCGCCTCGGTGGCCGAAGCGCGCGCCACGCTGCAGACAGCGCGGATCAATCTGGCCTTCACCCGCATCACCGCGCCGATCAGCGGCCGGATCGGTCGTTCGGCCTTTACCCAGGGCGCGCTCGTCACCGCGAGCCAGACCGATGCGCTGGCGACGATCCAGCGGCTCGATCCGATCTATGTCGACATCACCCAATCCTCCGCCAAGATCGTCGCGTTGCGCCAGGCGCTCGCCTCGGGCGGCGCGCTGCCCGCGAGCGCCACGGTCAAGCTGAAGCTGGAGAACGGCACCGACTATCCCCAGGCTGGCCGCATCGAGTTCGCCGAGGCTACGGTCGACCAGAGCACCGGCAGCGTGACGATCCGGGCGCGCTTTCCCAACCCCAACAATCTGCTCCTGCCGGGCATGTTCGTCCGGATCGTCACGCCGGAGGCGATCGTGCCGAATGCGATTCTCGCGCCGCAGGAGGGGATCAGTCGCGACCCGACCGGTGCCGCGACCGCGCTGCTGGTCGGTCCGGACAACAAGGTGGTGCGCAGGACAGTGACCGCCGACCGCGCCATCGGCAACAAATGGCTGATCACCGCCGGCCTCAAGGCGGGCGACCGCCTGATCGTGCAGGGCGTCGACAAGGCCCAGCCCGGTGCCGCCGTCAAGCCAGTCGACGTCAAGGCGAACTGAGCCGTGAGCACCTTCTTCATCAACCGCCCGATCTTTGCGTGGGTCCTGGCGATCGGCATCATGCTGGCCGGCATCGCTTCGGCGATGTCGCTCGCGATCGCGCAATATCCCGACGTCGCGCCGCCTTCGGTCTCGATCAGCGCGACCTATCCGGGCGCCTCGGCGTCGACACTCGAGACCAGCGTCACGCAGATTCTCGAGCAGCAGCTGACCGGGATCGACGGCCTTCTGTATTTCTCCTCCTCGTCGAGTTCGTCGGGCAGCGCGAGTATCTCGGTGACCTTCCAAAAGGGCACCAACCCCGATACCGCGCAGGTGCAGGTCCAGAACAAGGTTCAGCAGGCCGTGTCCCGGCTGCCCAACGAGGTGCAGCAGCAAGGGGTGACCGTCACCAAGTCGAACAGCGACTTCCTGATGATCGTCTCGGTTTACGACAAGACCGACCGCTCGACTCAGACAGCGATCGCCGATTATCTGGTAAATACCTATCAGGATTCGCTCGCGCGCGTCGAAGGGGTCGGCCGGACCCAGGTGTTCGGATCGCAATATGCGATGCGGATCTGGCTCGATCCGTTCAAGCTCGCTGCGGTCAAATTGATGCCGTCGGACGTGCAGACCGCGCTCAAGGCGCAGAATGTCGAGGTGTCGGCAGGGCAGATCGGCCAGTCGCCGTCACCCGCCGGCCAGCGGCTCAACGCCACCGTCACCGCCAAGTCGCGGCTGCAGACCCCCGACCAGTTCCGCAACATCATCGTCAAGTCGCAGTCCGACGGGTCGCTCGTCCATCTGTCGGACGTCGCGCGGGTCGAGCTGGGCAATGAAAGCTATGATTCCAGCGCCCGCACCAACGGCCATCCCGCCTCGGGCATTGCAATCTCGCTCGCGCCCGGCGCCGATGCGCTCACCACCGCCGAGGCGGTCAAGGCCAAGGTCAAAGAGCTCTCGGCCAGCATGCCCGACGGCTATGAAGTCGTTTATCCGCGCGACACCACCGACTTCATCAAGCTGTCGGTCGAGGAAGTGGTCAAGACGCTGGTCGAGGCGATCGTCCTGGTCGTGATCGTGATGTTCGTCTTCCTGCAAAGCTGGCGCGCGACGTTGATCCCGGCGATCGCGGTGCCGGTCGTGCTGCTCGGCACGTTCGGCGTGCTCGCTCTGTTCGGCTATTCGATCAACACGATGACTCTGTTCGGCATGGTGCTGTCGATCGGCCTGCTGGTCGACGATGCGATCGTCGTGGTCGAAAATGTCGAACGCCTCATGGCCGATGAAGGGCTTTCGCCGCGCGAGGCGACGATCAAGTCGATGGGCGAGATCGGCAGCGCGCTGGTCGGCATCGCGCTGGTGTTGTCCGCGGTGCTGCTGCCGATGGCATTCTTCGGCGGCTCGACCGGCGTGATTTACCGGCAGTTCTCGATCACCATGGTCTCGGCGATGCTGCTGTCGGTGCTGGTCGCCTTGATCCTGACGCCGGCTTTGTGCGCCACCTTGCTCAAGCCGACCCACCGGGATCCACTTACCCGCAAGGGGCCGCTCGGGAAGTTCAACCGATGGTTCGACCGCACCACTGGCCGCTACGTCGTCGCGGTGCGAGGCGTGGTCGGCCGACGCTTCCTGCATCTCGGCGTCTATGGGGTGATTCTGGCAGTGCTCGTCGTGCTGTTCCTGCGGTTGCCGACGGGTTTTCTGCCGACCGAGGACCAGGGATCGGCGATGGTGCAGTACACGCTGCCCGCCGGCGCCACCGCCGAGCGCACCGACGCGGTCGCGCGACAGGTCGAGAATTATTTCCTGACCGACGAGAAGAAGAACGTCGCCAGCCTGTTGAGCATCCAGGGTTTCAGCTTTTCGGGCTCCGGGCAGAATGCTGGCCTGGCGTTCGGCAACCTGGCGCCGTTCAGCGACCGCAAAGGCAAGGACAATTCCGCCGAGTCGATTACCCGTCGCGCGACAATGAAGCTGGCGGCGATCCGCGACGCGCAGGTCTTTGCGTTGACGCCCCCGGCAATTTCGGGGCTTGGCCAGTCGAACGGCTTCACGTTCGAGCTGCTGAACACCGGCGCCCTCAGCCGGGAACGCTTCCTCGAATTGCGCAACCAGCTGATGGCGGCGGCGGGCAAGGATCCCAAGCTCGCCGCAGTCCGCGCCGGCTCGCTCGAGGATACGCCGCAGCTTCACGTCGACATCGACGAAGCCAAGCTCGCTGCGCTCGGGCTGAGCGAAAGCGACGTCACCGCGACGCTCAGCTCGGCCTGGGGCAGCACCTATGTCAACGATTTCGTCGATCGTGGCCGGGTGAAGCGCGTCTACATACAGGCAGACCAGCAGTTCCGCGCCTTGCCGAGCGATCTCGACAACTGGTTCGTGCGCGCTTCGTCGACCGGCACGATGACGCCCTTCTCGGCCTTCGCCACATCGAGCTGGACCAAGGGGCCGGCGTCCCTGTCGCGCTTCAACGGCCAATCCTCCTATGAAATCCAGGGCCAGGCCGCCTCGGGCGCGAGTTCGGGCGACGCGATGAAGGCGATGGTGGCGCTGCAGCAGAAGCTGCCCAAGGGCACCGGCTATGCCTGGAGCGGGCTTTCCTATCAGGAGCAACTGACGAGCGGCCAGGCGCCGAAGCTCTATGCCGTCTCGGTGCTGGTGGTCTTCCTGTGCCTTGCCGCGCTCTACGAAAGCTGGTCGATCCCGATCGCGGTGCTGCTCGTGATGCCGCTCGGCGTGATCGGCGCGGTGGTGGCGGTGACGCTGCGCGGGCTGGACAACAATATCTATTTCCAGGTCGGCTTGCTCACCACCATCGGGCTGGCGGCGAAAAACGCGATCCTGATCATCGAATTCGCCGAGGATGCGCACAAGAGGGGCAAGAACGCGCTCGATGCAGCGATCGAGGCGGCCAAGGTGCGGTTGCGGCCGATCCTGATGACGAGCCTTGCCTTCATCGCCGGCGTTATCCCGCTCGCGATCGCGACTGGCGCCGGCGCGCAGAGCCGGATCGCGATCGGCACCGCGGTGGTCGGCGGCATGCTGACCGCCACCGCGATCGCGATCTTCTACGTGCCGATGTTCTTCGTCCTGGTCGGCCGCCTGTTCGGCATGGACAAGGCCCAGGAAACGCCCAACCCAGACCAGCCGGCCCTGCCCGCGCCGGAGATCAAGTAATGAGCCCGCGTTCTCTCACCGTCGCCGCGGCCGCGCTTTTGTCGGGCTGCAATTTCGCCCCGGTCTATGTCCGGCCGGCGCTGCCGGTGGCACCGAGCCTGCCGACCGGCGCGTCCTATGGGCCCGCCGCGTCGAGCACCCCGGCCGAAATTCCGTGGCGCGACGTCCTGACCGACGCGAAGCTGCGCACCATCATCGAACGGGCCTTGGCCAATAATCGCGATCTGCGCGCCGCCGTCGCCAATGTCGCGTCGGCGCGGGCGAGCTATCATATCCAGCGCGCATCCCAGCTGCCGACGATCTCCGTGGACGGGTCGGCATCGGTCGCCGGCAGCGGTACCGGCAGCACGAGCCGAACGACCGAGAGCTACTCAGCCGATGTCGGCACGAGCAGTTTCGAACTCGATCTGTTCGGTCGCCTCAAGAATCTCAGCAAGGCATCGTTCGAGACCTATCTCGGCACCGAGGCTGGAACCCGCAACACGCGGCTGACGCTGATCGCCGAGACCGCGACCGCCTATGCGACGCTCGCCGCAGACCAGGAACTGCTCGTCATCGCGCAGGAGACGGCCGCCAGCACCGCGAGGTCGCTCAAACTGACCCTTTCGCTCAACGAAGCCGGGCTCACCGGCAAGGTCGATGTCCGCTCGATCGAAACCACCAACGCCCAGGCACGCTCCGATGTGGAAAGCGCGACGACCCAGGTCGCGCAGGACCGCAACGCCCTCGATCTGCTGGTCGGTGCGCCGGTCGAGGACGCGCTGCTGCCGGGCACGCTCGACAGCTTGCAGAACGGCATCGCCAAGGTCCCGGTCGGGCTGTCGTCCGACGTGCTGCTGCGCCGGCCCGACGTGATCGAGGCCGAGCATCAACTGATCAGCGCCAATGCCAATATCGGCGCGGCGCGCGCTGCGTTCTTTCCGAAGATCACGCTCACCTCGGCGGTCGGCTTCGCCAGCACCGCGCTGTCCTCGCTGTTCAGCGGCGGCGCCTTTGCCTGGTCGGCGGCCCCGTCGGCGTCACTGCCGATCTTCGGCGGCACCAATCGCGGCAATCTCGACTATAGCAAGGCGCAGCGCGACATGTACCTCGCTCAATATGAGAAAGCGGTGCAGACGGCCTTCCGCGAAGTCGCCGACGCGCTCGCCCGCGCCGGCACGATCGAGCGCCAGCAGGCGGCCCAGGCAGCCTTGGTCACTGCCTCGACCCAGGCCAACACGCTGGCCGAAGCGCGCTATCGCGAAGGGATCGACACCTATCTCGCCGCGCTGGTGACCCAGCGCACGCTCTACACCGCGCGACAGACGAAGATCTCCACCGACCTCGCTGCGCTCACCAACCGCATTACGCTCTACCAGGTCATCGGCGGCGACAGCGCTGACCCCGCTGCGACCGATGACAGCGCGCGCTCGACATCGGCACCGCGCTAGATCTGGCCCGCCAAGCCGGCAATGGGCGCGCAGCGCCAGCAGCGACGGGGTCACCCCCCTTTGCTTCGCTCGGATTCGGCCCGATTGCTCGCGCTGCGCGCCTTCAGCAGATCGTGCCTGGACAGGATCCCGACGACCATGCGGGTCTCGGCGTCGATGATCGGTATCCGCCCGATTCCCGTCTCCACCATCAGGTCGGCAACCGCGCCGATCGGCGATTGGCGAAAGGCGAAGGGCTGAGACGCATCCGACAGCGCTTCGGCGAGCGGCGTCTCGCGACGCGCGCCCTCGACCTGCCAGCGCAGCGCATCGGATCGCGACACGAGCCCGATCAGGCGATTGCCGCTGTCGACGACCGGATAGCTCCGGTGGATCGCGCCGTCGCTGAACCAGGCGACCGCGTCCCTGATCGACATGGTGCCGGGCAAGGTGTCCGGATTGCCGGTCATCACCTGTTCCGCCTGGAGGAAATCGAGCGGGTCGACGGTATATTCCTGGAGGATGTGGCGGCCGCGCCGGGCGATCTTCTCGGTCAGGATCGAGCGCCGCATGATCAGCACGCTGATCGCATAGGCCCCGGCCGACGCAGCGATGGTGGCGGGCAGCGCGTCGAAATGCCCGGTCAGCTCGACCGCGAACAGCGCGCCGGTCAACGGCGCGCGCATCGCGCCGGCCATGATCCCCGCCATGCCCGCCATCGCCCAGAAGCCGACCGGCCCGGGCAGGAACTGGCCGAGCAACGTGCCCAGCGCGCCGCCCAGGATCAGCAGCGGCGCCAGCACGCCGCCCGACGTCCCCGATCCGAGCGCGACCAGCCAGACGACCGCCTTCACCACCAGCAGCGCGAGCACCACCCGCATCGTCAGCGAGCCGTCGAGCAGGGCCTGGATGTTCGAATAGCCGGCACCGAGCACATGCGCGTCGATCAGCCCGCCAAGCCCGACGACCACCCCGCCGATCGCCGGCCACCACATCCAGTGCACGGGCAGGTGGTGGAAGAGATCCTCGATCCGATAGAGCATCGACGACAACAGCGTGGCTTCGAGCCCGACCAGCACGCCCAGGCCGAGCGCGATGCTGCTCGCCTGCCACCAGACCGGCATCGCCGTCGCGGCGAAGGGGAACAGGGGCCCCATGCCGAGCAGCAAGGGCCGCCAGCCGAGCGAGACGAGCACCGCGATCACGACCGGCACGAAGCTGCGCGGCTTCCACTCGAACAGCAGCACCTCGATCGCGAGCAGGATCGCGGCGAGCGGCGTGCCGAAGATGCCGGTCATGCCGGCGGCCGCGCCTGCCACCAGCAGAGTCTTGCGCTCGGCCGCGCTCAGGTGGAAGCACTGGGCGAACAAGGAGCCGATCGCGCCGCCGGTCATGATGATCGGGCCCTCGGCGCCGAACGGGCCGCCGCTGCCGATCGAGATCGCCGACGAGATCGGCTTGAGCAGCGCGACCTTGAGCGAGAGGCGGCTCTCGCCATAGAGGATCGCCTCGATCGCCTCGGGAATGCCGTGCCCCTTGATCTTCTCCGATCCGAAGCGCGCCATCAGCCCGATCATCAGGCTGCCGATGACCGGAATGGCGACGACGCCGAGGCCGACATGCGCGTCGGCCGGCGTGACGGCAGCGGCCGAAAGCCGCCCGAACCAGAAGAGATTGGTTGCGATCGCGATCAGCTTGATCAGTATCCAGGCGGCGAAGGCGGCGCCGGTGCCGATCACCGGCGCCCCCGCGGCGAGCAGGAGCATGCGCCAGTCGGCACTATGATCGGCCAGATGCCGGGGAGTAGGGATACGCGTCGGGGAAGTGGCCATGCGACTCATTCGGGCAGGAGGTCGTGGCCAACTATATCGTACCGCGATATAGTACAATCGAGGGAATGAGGATGAAGACCATTGGGACGACGAGCGCAGCCGAGCTTACCGATGCCGATTACGCCGCACTGGCTGATTTCCGGCACGCGCTGCGCGTGTTTCAGGCGTTCAGCGAGTCCCGCGCCGCTGAATTTGGCCTGACGCCGCAACAGCATCAGACCCTGCTCGCCATCCGCGGCATGGCGCCGTCACCGGTCAGCATCGGCTATATCGCCGAGCGCCTCATCCTGAAGCCGCACAGCGCCTCGGGCCTCGTCACGCGGCTCGAAGCGCTTGGCCTGGTCGTCAGGCGCCCGTCGCCGCATGACGGCCGCCAGGCGCTGATCGAGCTGACGCCAAAGGCACGCGCCCTGCTCGAGCGCCTCTCGGCCACGCATCGCGAGGAGATCGTCCGCCTGCGCCCGATGCTGACGGCGCTGCTCGACACATTCGGCTGACCCGGAAACCCCGCCCCGGCGCGACCTTGCGATATATATCGTAATACGATATATATCGGGACGAAGGAGCACGCGTCATGCGGACGATTCTCTTCATCGCCGAGCCGATCGGATTGTGCCTCGGCAGCCTCGTGGCCGGCATCCTCTCCTGCTGGTTGCTCTGGGCCGCCTTCAAGCTGGTCCGCCATCCCGAATGGGGCCCGCCCCTCGTCGCGGTGCCCGCCGCCCTCGCGCTGGCGGGCAGATTGCCCTCCAGCGAATTCCTGGACATGACATTGGTGTTCGCCGCGGTTGCCGCGATACCCTTCTGGTCGGCGGGCCGCGAGTGGCGGGCGGCATGGCTGACCCGCGACCCGCGGGCCCCTGCGGAGCCGAGCGCTCCGGTCAGGATCGAGGCCGTTGCCGGTCCCGACAGGAACACGACCCGGATCTATCCGCGCTATCCGGCCATGACGGGCTGCATTTGCGAAGCGCGCCGCCCGGCGCCGGCCGAGATCAAGAAGGTGGCGTCACGCATCTGGCGCGAATCCTTCGTTCCACAAGGTCCGGATACAAGCTTCGCGACGCGGCGCGCCCTGTTGCGCGCGGCGAAAGCATCGCTCGAGGGAAGCTGAGCCGCGTCCCACCTCATTCGTCGATCATCGCCTCGACGAACGCATGGGGATCAATCACGAATTCGCGCGTGATCCGAAAATGGTCGGTATCCTCGAGCGCCACCGGCTCGAGCCCGTATCGGCCCATCTGCAACAGGCGCGCGCCGGGGAGCGCCATCAGGATCGGCGAGTGGGTGGCGAGGATCGCCTGGCTCTGGCCGCCCTGTTCCATCCGGCGCAGGAGCTTCAGGAAATCGAACTGCCGGTTGGGCGAGAGCGCTGATTCGGGCTCGTCGAAGATGAAGATGCCCGGGCGGGCGCAGCGCTCCTCGAACAGCCGGATGAAGCCCTCGCCATGCGAGTGCGACAGGAAATCGGCTGTCAGGCTGCCCGCTTCATCGAGATAGCGCGCCACCGAGAAGAAGCTCTCGGCCCGGAAGAACCAGCCTTGGCCGATCTTCGGCAGCCAGCTCGCCTTGAGCACCGGGGCGAGCTCGCCCCCGCCCACTTCCCGCGCCTGGCTATGGTCGACCGCGCGATAGCCCGGCCCGCCGCCGCCTTCGTCAAAGCCGGCAAGCACCGCGATGGCTTCGAGCAGGGTCGATTTGCCGACGCCATTCTCGCCGGCAACGATGGTGATCGGCCGATCGAAGTCGAGCTCGAAGTCGCCCCGGCGGAACAGCGGCAGGCAGAAGGGATAGGCGGTGGCGTCGATCTCGGCTTCCGGATCGAGCCAGACGCGCCTGAGATAGGGCGGCGGCAGAGTCGTCTGTCGCTGCTTAGCCAAAATGCCCCTCCCTTGCTCAGCCGCCCTTATTCAGCCGCCTCGCTCACCCCCTCGATCAGCGCCGGCGTGTCGCCATAGCGCGCCAGCACTTCGACGGGCGGCACATCCTCGATCTCGCGGGCGCCCGGCTCGATATTGAGGTCGCGCAGCTTGCGGGCCGTCACCAGGGTGCGGCTTTCGAAGCTGCTGACGAACGCATTGTAGTTGTTGACCGCTGACGTCAGTCCGCCACCGACCTTGCGCAGATCGCCCGCTGCCTTGGCGAGGCGGTCATAAAGCTCCTTGCCGAGCTCCCCGATCTGGCGCGCCTCCTTCGCCAGCTTCTCCTGGCGCCAGACAGCGGCGACGGTGCGGGCGATCGCGATCAGATTGGTCGGCGTGGCGAGCAGGACGCGCTTCTCGAAGGCGAAATCCCAGAGCGTCGGATCATGCTCGAGCGCGGCGGAGAGGAAATGCTCGCCGGGCACGAACATGATGACATAATCGGGCGCGTCGGCGAACTGGCTCCAATAGGCCTTGTTGCCGAGCCCGTTGACATGGGCGCGCATCGAGGCGGCGTGCGCGGCGAGGCCGATCAGCCGCTCGGCCTCGTCGACCGCGCCGAACGCGTCCTGATAGGCGTTGAGCGACACCTTGGCGTCAATCACCAGCGCGCGGCCGCCCGGAACGCGCACGATCGCGTCGGGACGCAGCCGTCCGCCCTCGTCGCCGCCCGCCACGCTGACTTCAGTCTGGAAATCAGTATGTTCTGATAACCCACAGGTTTCCAACACATTCTTGAGCTGCTGCTCGCCCCAGCGCCCGCGCGACTTGGGCGCGTTGCGGAGCGAATTGACCAGCTTGGCCGCCTCGCTGCTGACCTTCTCCTGGCCGATCCGCAGCCCTTCGAGCTGGCCCTTCAACTGGTCGAAGGCGCCCTGGCGCTCGCTCTCGACCTTGGTGACCGTCTCCTCATATTTCAGCAGCCGGTCGCTGACCGGCTGGAGCATCGATTTGAGGTTCTGCCCGGCAGTCTCCTCCGACTGCTTGAAGCGCGCCTCGGCGCGTTCGAGGAACGCCTTCTGCGCTTCGTTGAGCAGCTTGCTGGCCGTCTCGTTGAAATGGCCGGTCATCGCGTCGCGGCTGTTCTTGAACTCCTCGAGCCGTGCCTCGAAGGCCTCGGAATGCGCCCGGAGGGTCGCGTTCTCGGTACGGAAACCGTCGCGTTCGGCGCGGATGACGTCAATCTCCTCGCGGAGCTGCGCCGCGACGCGGGCACGCTCCTCGGCGCCGGCGAGATCGACGATCGCGCGCTTGAACTCCTCGGTGCGCGCGTCGCGCTCGGCGCGGGCGGCGGCGGTGCCGCCGGCGCCGAGGAACCAGCCGACCGCCAGCCCGACGAGCAGGGTGGCGATCATTGCGAGCGATAGCGTCAGGCTGGTCATGATGGGTCTCGCTGGAACATTGAGGGAACCTTAGGCGCGCCCGCGGGCGAGGTAAATCCTCGAGCGGAACGGGCTGGCGCATTCGCGCGGCATCGCGGCTTTCTCCTCCTCCTCCTCCAGGGATCAGGGAGAATATGACGCCGATGCCGCGATGAACGCGTCACCCCAGCCTCCGCCCATAGGCGCTGAGTTAAGGAAAGATCGCATTATCTCAATATACTACCGTCATGCCGGACTTGTTCCGGCATCCACCGAGCCGCGTTCCGAACGATCGAAATGCAGAGAGTGCGGCCCGGTGGATCCGGAACAAGTCCCACTGCTGTCCGGGATTTTTCATGCTGTGCCTAGATTGAGGGCGAGTTGGGGAGATGGAGGTAG
>NZ_BAAAEH010000057.1:0-65580 GCF_039522915.1 Sphingomonas oligophenolica | reverse complement strand
GGCGCATCATGTCCATCGGCATGCGCGGCTGGGCTAAGGAGTTCTGACTAATGGGACTTGGTATAAGAGCGGCAATCAGCCGAACGATCCGGCCAAGGCAGCGCAAGCACTGCTGACGATCGTTCAGGAGGAGAACCCGCCGGTTCGGTTGTTCCTCGGTGAAGATGCCGTTGGGCTGGTCGATGAGAAGCTCGACGATATGCGGGCAGAAGTTACTAGATGGGAGGCGCTTTCTCGTTCAACCGGCTTCGATGCCCTTGAGGCAGGAGATTAAACTCTGGCTTGCGGAACGATCGTCTGTGGGCTGAGGGGCAGATGTAAGGCGCGTCGCTACCCGACCGATTTTCGTGAAGTAGACGACAGGAGTCAGAGCAAGCCGCCATCCTCATTCCCGTCACGAAATGGCGAAGGTGGTGTGCGGCAAGTCCTGCAAATAGCGGTCAGGGCTTCTGGTCATGCGGCTTGTCGTATGTCGGCTTTCTTCATCTCCTTGAAATCATTCATGTTGAGGTAGCGATTGGCCTCGAGCCAGTTCTCATGGGTCTCGACCGCCAGTGCCCGGATGAGGCGCAGGCAACTGTCTTCGTTGGGGAAGATACGCAGCACGATGGTCCGGCGTGTGGATAGGCGTTGAAACGCGACCCCATTCTTTCGCGGCAGAACCGATTGCGAAAACCTGATAATCTGAAGCTTATTCGGGTCCCGATCGGCGCCGATCGGGACCCCCGCTAAACTCGGTTCTGTTCGCCGTCACAATGATTTAGCCGAATTCCGGCGGGGTCCCGATTCGACGCCTATCCACAGCCTTGGCACTCATCGGGGTATCGGTTCCCGCACTGTCCGAGTGCTCGAAGAGGCCGTTCTCGACCCGCCGGATGTCGATCGAGCGCAAGGCGAAGGGTTGGCCGATGCCGGCGTAGCCGGGGAGATTTCGGGTGTGCGTGCCCTCGTACCGGTAGCGACGACCGCGCGGGAGCCATCCGCCGAAAACGAAAACGTCTCCGCCGTCGCCTTGAGGTCGGGTACGCCCGCGATGACGGTCCCAAGGACCCTCTTCGAACCCTCCAGGCCTGGTTCGGCAAAAGCGTCATGGTTCACCTAGTCGCGGCCTTGATCTCGTCGAAGCGCGCTACATCGACTGGGCATGATCTCGGCAAAGAGGTGGCCTAGTTTCACCGAATGGGCTTGAGTAGAAGTCGTCATCGTTTCGTCCTTTCGAGTGTCGTCGCCCAAGATCGCTTTTTACTGGGCGCCGATGATCAGGCATGCGCCGGCTGCGACGATGACCAGCCCCGTGAGACCGTGCATGCCGAAGGCGAGGGCTCTGCTTCCGCCCGAGCGAAGGACGGTGACCATGTCACCAAAGGCGATCAGGCTCGCCGCGAGAAGGAATTCGCCGAGGATGCGCGGCATTTCGTTCACCATGAGCAGGATAACGAAAAGACCGGACGCGATATCGCGCGTCCCTTTTACAGAGAGCCATGCGTTGAAGCCGGTCGACGGTGGCGGGGAACCGGCGATGCCGAACTCGGCCGACGCTCCGCCTGGCGCCAGCCAGAAGCGTGAACCGAGAAAGATGATCGCGGCTGCGATCAGCCCGGACAGCACATAGCCGATTTGGATCAGTAGGTGGGCGTGGTTCATGGCGTCTGCTCCTGTCATCTACAGAATATCTAGCGGCGCTAGAATCGGTGGTCAACCGCGAATCTAGCGTTGACAGAAAATAGTTCGCTGGTAGTATCGGTAGATGTCGATCATGGAACGCAAAGAGCGCCAGCGCGCAGAGCGCTATGAACTGATCCTAAATACTGCGCTCGAGCTGGCAGCCGCGGAGGGCTGGGAGGCGGTCACGACGCGTCGCCTTGCAGCACTGATCGAGTACAGTCAGCCGGTCCTCTACAGCCATTTCAAAGGCAAGGCCGACATCATGGCGGCCGTCGCCATGAGAGGATTCGAGGAGCTGGCGACCGGATTGAAGATCGCCGCTGGCGGCTCGGCTGCTTTGCGCGCAGTCTGCGCCGCCTACCTCGATTTTGCCGCTTCGCGCCCGGTTGTCTACGAGGCGATGTTTGTCTTGCCGACACAACTTCTGTTTGCCAGCGAGGAAACCCCGACGGCGCTCCGGGCGGCTTTCGACGCGTTGGTCGCCGCCCTCGGGCCGGATCGGGAGGACCCGGTGTTCACGGCCGAACTGCTCTGGAGCGCTCTGCATGGCATGGCCGTCCTCATGCAATCCGGACGCATCCCAGCGGACGGCGCCGAGGTTCGGTTGGATATTCTCGCCCGAGAATTCAGTAACCGTCACTGACGTGGTGTTGACGGCGCCCGAGCCGGCGTCGGGCCGCATGGATCAGGCAGCTATCCGCAGGGCGCAACCCGGACCCAGCTGTAATCGCCTCAAGGGCGAGATCTCGTCCTTGCACTGCGAACACGCGACGGCGGCGCTCGTGCTCTGTTGATGTGACATGATTGCAGTGAACGCGCCGATCGTATTGAACGCATGAGCCCGTCGTTGACAGGCTGCCGCGAGCGCTTGATAAGGCAGCAGTACGTTCGGATGTAGTTGCTTGCATCCACTCCGGGATCCACTTCAGATCGCTGGCTTGATGCACTGCTTGGCGGTCGCCAGCGAACAATCGTGTACCTCGCCGCGGATCAATGATTCCGTGGGTAGATGCTCGCCATCGGGTCTTATCCACTGTTGCTGCTCGATATCCGTTTCGTAGCGGGAGTCGCTCGCAGAGCTGGCGCCGAGGCATTCGTTTAACGAGACGAAAATTTATACTTTAATCAAAGTGCCAGGACGCAAAATCCGGCCTGCCCGGTTGCTGATCAACAGTCGGGAGCCAGAGAGAAACTGCCGACAATGACCGGTTTCTTCCGCGACTACCGGTCAGGCCGCCCGCTCAGCTTGCTCCCATGCCAGAGCCATCAACTCGGGCAGAACCGCGACCCTCTCGCGCGCCTGTGCAGACGAGGCGGTGCCGCGGATTACCCGGCCCTTGATCCCGTGAAAAATGGCGGCGATGCGGAAGAAGTTGAACGCCATGTAGAAGCCGTAGCCCGGCATGCCCTTGCGAGCGGCGCGGCGGCAATAAGCCTCTAGATAGTCCTGCTCGCTCGGGACGCCGAGGGCTTCGAGATCAGCCCCGCCAAGGCCAGCGACAATATGCGGCGGCATCCTGAACATCATCGCGTGATAGGCGAAGTCCGCGCCAGGATGGCCGAGCGTAGACAGCTCCCAATCCAGCACCGCTGCCACCCGCGGCTCGGTCGGATGGAATATGATGTTGTCGATGCGAAAGTCGCCATGGATGATCGACGTCTCGTCGCCCTCGGGGATATTTTCCCGCAACCAGTCGATCAGCCGATCCATATTGGGGTCACGGCCCGCTGCCACGTCCTCTTCATACTGCTTCGACCAGCGCCCAATTTGGCGCGCGAAATAATTGCCCGGGCGGCCATAGTCGCCCAAGCCGACCGCCTCATAGTCGATCCGGTGCAACCGCGCGATCGTGTCGTTCATCGCGTTGAAGATCGCGGCGCGTTCACCGTTCGAAACGCCGGGCACGGTCGCGTCCCAGAAGATGCGGCCCTCAACCATGTCCATCACATAGAACCAGGTGCCGATCACGCTCTCGTCAGTGCATAGAGCGTGGACATGGGCTACCGGGAACTTGGCCTTGGCCAGCCCTCTCAGCACCTTCGCTTCGCGGTCGATGGCATGGGCGCCCTTCAGGGTCTCACCCGGTGGCTTGCGGCGCAGGACATAGGCCTTGTTTGGTGTAGTCAGTTTGTACGTCGGGTTGGACTGGCCACCCCTGAACTGTTCGACCGACAATGGCCCAGCGAAGTCCGGCACATTGGCCGCCATCCATGATCCGAGCGCTGCGACGTCGAACCCGTAGCCCTGGCGGACCGGAGCCGTGCCCAGATTCGCGTCGCTGGCCCCGCTCATGCCGCACGCGCCGTCAGATGGTCGCGCTTGATCTTCTTGGCGAGGCTCCACTTGTGGACCTCGGTCGGGCCATCATAGATGCGGAACGCGCGGATCTCGCGGAACATCTGCTCGACGATCGTGTCACCCGAGACACCGGTGCCGCCCATCACCTGTACGCAGCGATCGGCCACGCGCATCAAGGCTTCGGACACCGCCACCTTGGTCATCGAACTTTCCGCGGTGCCGAGCGATCCGCCGTCAAGTACATCCGCGCACCAGTCGATCATCAACTCGGCCTGCTTCAGATCGATCAGATTTTCGGCGAGCATGAAGCCGACACCTTCATGGTCGATGAGCAATTTCCCGAACCCCGTCCGCTTGCAGGCGTAAGTGGTCGCGATCTCCTGCGCCCGGCTCACGCCCCCATGCCAGCGCATGCAATGGGACAGTCGTGCTGGCGACAGGCGGATCTGAGCATATTTGAAACCCTCGCCGCTCTGGCCAAGCATCTGGTCGGCGGGCACGCGCAAATTGTCGATGGCTACCACCGCGTGGCCGCCCGGCATCGAACTGTCGATCGTGTCGAGCACGCGCTCGATCCTGATCGCCGGATCGGGTAGGTCTACCAGGAACAGGCAAGCGCCGTCGTCGGATTTGGCCATGACGATGCCGACCCTGGCGCCCTGCGCGCCTGTGATGAACGCCTTGCGTCCGTTGATCCGCCAATGGTTGCCGTCGAGCACACAGGTCGTCTGCATCATCGACGGATCCGAGCCGGCGCCGCCGTCCGCGGCTGGCTCGGTCATGAAGAATGCCGACCGCGCCTCTCCCCGGACCAGCGGATCAAGGAAGCGGCGCTTTTGCCCGGCGGTCGCGACCTTGCCGAGCAGGTACATATTGCCCTCGTCGGGCGCCGCCGTGTTGACCGCCACCGGCCCTAGCGGCGACAGTCCCGACGGCTTGAGCACCATCGCCGTCTCACGCTGAGTGAGATGATCGCCATCGTCCAGGATATGCGGAGTCAGCACGCCCGCCACCCGAGCTTTCTCGCGGAGTTCTCCAACCAGATCCTCCGACGGTCCATGCGGGCCGAGCCGCGAATCCCTTTCATAGGGTATGACGATGTCACGGACGAATGCCTCGACCTTGGCGGCGATCGCGACGGCGCGACCCTCCCTGGCAATGATCGTCATCGACTGCTGTCCTCCGTTTTCGTGCAAATGCATTGGGCGGGCTTCGGCCCGGTTCGTTCGATCATTGTGGGCCGCCGGGCGGCGCGGACGATTACACCTTATTGATGATGATCGGCTGCACGCACGCGCAGTCCTCCAGCCCCTGTATTTTTCGCGCCTCAGCATGGCCTGTCGAACAGCCCTGTCATCAGGACGGCGGCATAGGTGTCGATCGCATCCTCGCGCGGCTGCCGCCGGGCCCAGCCGCGGAGATCATACGCCGAGTTGATCGTTGAAATGATGATGTTCGCCGCGATCATGGGATCGACAATCCGGACGGATCCGTCGCCCATTCCATCCACAAGCACTCCAGCAAGCCATCGCGCGAGCCGATCAAATCGCTCGATCGCCTGCTGCCGAAGCCCGACCGGCATGGCGTGCAAGGCGGTCGTCCTCAGCAAGGGATGCGAGCCCTCGAATTGCAGCGTCAGCACCGACATTATACTGCCCGCCAGCCGAAATAGCGCATTCCGCTCCGACCTATCGACCTCTTGCTGGATCCGGGTCATCCGGCGGTAGTCATGCCGGTAACATTCCAGGATAAGATCGTCCTTGGCCTCAAGGTGGTGATAGAAGCTGCCCCTGGTGATCTTCAGTTCGCTGACGATGCGCTCGACGGACGCGCCCTTGTAGCCGATATCGTTGATCAGCCGCGCCGCCACCCGCAAGAAATCCTGCTTGGCATCCTCCAGAGCGCCGGCGTCGGGGTCGACGATCGAGCCAGTCCATGAGGACGGTGCGGACGCGATGCCGTTCTCGAATATATCCATCATCCGTCGACGGACATTGTGAAAATCGCTCAACGGGTAGTTCGGAAGCCAGATTATCGTCCAGAAAAGCGCTTCGTTCAGCAGTTGCGCGCGTGCAGAGAACAGCCGCTTGCGCTCGGCCGTATCGACCTCGCCGAAGAGTCGGCGGACGTCCCGGAAAATCGCCTGATATTTTGCGAGCAGAGGGCGTCGGGCGCCGTCTTCCAATGTGCGCAGTTCGGACAGGACCGCCAGGGGAGGCGCCTTGCCGCGCAACCCGCGTGCGAACTGGTCGAAATATATCTCGACATAGCGGGCGACGCGCTCTTGCGGCGTCGCCGCGCCTGCGGCTTCCCTCACCATGTCATGAAGCCGGCCCAGCGTATCCTCGAACACGGCCGCGGTCAGCTGTTCCTTGTAGCGGTAATAATAGGTGACGCTGGTCGTCGTCAGATCAAGTGCCTGGGCGACTTCTTGCAGGGTCATCGCGCAAACGCCCTTCTCGTTGACCAGCAAGACAGCGGCCTCGACGATCCGGGCCCGCTGCCGTTCGTATCGGGCCGAGCGCAGACCGGGCGCGTCGCCCACAGCAGCCAGTGATGAAGGCGGGCCCACTCCCATTTTCGATCCTATCGGCGCAGCCGCTTTTTTTCCGTCCGACACGCGCTCTATTAATTTGAATTTCCGTTCTCAATCATGGCGGAGACTGAGCCCCACCGCAACCTCTCCATTAAGCGCGCGCTTGCTCCAGAGTTTGCACGGCGCTGGACATTATCATCAGAAAGCCTGATAATCTGATTATAGAATTCGAATCGAGAGTATGTGATGAAGTGTTAGCGGGCGGGGGTGTTGGCCATCTTCTTGGCGTGAATCGGCGGCGCTAGCGGTCTGTGCGCATTCCCGGCGATCGAAGCCCTCACGCTCAAGGCGGAGGTCGCTGGCGTCGACACGCACATCGCGTCGGACCGCGAGGTCGAGTCAGCCACTGCAACGGGAGAGTATTTGTGGAATTGTTCGATCTGACGGGCAAGGTCGCCATCATCACGGGCTCGTCGCGCGGCATCGGGCGCGCGATTGCTGAGGCTTTTGCGCAGGCAGGCGCGCGTGTCGTCATCTCCAGCCGCAAGCAGCTGGCCTGCGAAGACGTCGCTGCCTCGATCAACGCAAGCCATGGCGAGGAGCGCGCGATCGCCCTTGCCGCGAGCATCTCGGACAAGGCTGCTCTGCAGGCGCTGGTCTTGCAGACTCGCCGCCGGCTCGGCCGGGTCGATGTGCTCGTCTGCAACGCGGCATCAAACCCTTATTATGGGCCGATGGCGGGGATAAGCGACGAGCAGTTCCGCAAGATCTTCGACAATAATGTGCTCGCGAACCACTGGCTGATCACGATGGTTGCGCCCGAGATGATCGCGCGCGGGGACGGCGCGATCATCATCATATCCTCGATCGGTGGCCTGATCGGCTCCGATGTGATCGGCGCGTACAACATGTCCAAGGCGGCCGACTTCCAGCTTGTCCGCAACCTCGCTATCGAGTTCGGGCCTCACAATGTGCGGGTGAACGCCATTGCGCCTGGGGTCATTCGCACCGATTTCGCCCGCGCCTTGTGGGAAGATCCGGCAGCGGAGGCCGAACTTCGCCGCGTGACGCCCCTCGGTCGGATCGGGGAACCGCAAGAAGTCGCTGGTGCTGCCGTCTTTCTCGCTTCCAAGGCGGGTGCCTATGTCACGGGGCAGGGCATCGTGGTCGATGGCGGCACGACCATAAAGGGTGGCCTGTGAGTACGCGCTTCGGGGGCCGCAGCGTCATCGTCACCGGCGCAGGATCCGGTATCGGACGAGCGGTTGCCCGGCTGTTCGCGGAGGAAGGCGCGCGGGTGCTTGCGCTCGACCTTGGCGATGGTGTCGAGGAAACTGCTGCCGCCAATGACGCGATCATCCCGATGCGCGGCGACGCGGGCAGCGAAGCGGACGTCGCTTCAATGATTGCCACCGCCCTCGATCGTCATGGCGGGCTCGACATCCTCTGCACCAATGCGGGCATCAGCGGCGGCATGGCCGGCCTGTTTGAACAGAGCGCCGAGGACTGGGAAAAGGTGCTGCGCGTCAACCTGATCGGCCCGTTCCTGGCGATCAGGCATGGCGCCAAGGCGATGTTGGACGCCGGACGCTCCGGCGCGATTATCTGCACCGCATCGGTCGCGGGCCTGCGCGCCGGGGCGGGCGGTCCGGCCTATTCGGCGTCTAAAGCCGGCGTGATCAATCTGGTGCAGACATCGGCTCAGCAACTCACGGGAACGGGCATCCGCGTCAACGCGGTCTGCCCGGGTCTGATCGAAACAGGCATGACGCAAGGGCTTTACGATGCTGCGCGTGCCAAGGGCCGCGAGGCCGTGATCGGGCAGCTCAATCCCCTGCGTCGAGGCGGCGAGCCCGGCGAGATCGCGAATACGATCGCCTTCCTCGCGTCTGACGAAGCCAGCTACGTCAACGGCCATGCATTGATCGTGGATGGCGGCCTCTCCACCTCCCATCCCTTCTCCCGGCCGCGTGTGCTGGGCGAGACGACTTTCTGACATGAGGCGAGTATGATCGAGACCCGCCTTCACGACGATATTCCAGAGATCGTGATCGACGACCCGTCAGTCAAAAGGCGGCCCGATATTCTCGGCCGACAAATCGGGCTGAACTCAATTGTCGAAGCCCTGCGACGGTACCGCGACCGATTGGGCGATGACTTCGGCCCGTCACCGCAGCTCACCCGCCGCGCGGCCGAAGCTAGACCGCTCGAGCGTCAACCCCCGCAACAAAGATAGAGAAAGAGGGACACGATCATGCCATTGCGCTTTGCGGAGCCCGTTGCCGAGACGTACGTGCCGCCGCTGACCATTGGACACCTGCTCGACGGCGTTCTGGTGAAGGCGGCCGATCAGCGAATCGTCTATCGCGACCAGGCAAGCTACAGCTACCGCGAATTCGTCGGACGCATCGGTCGCCTTGCCAGCTTGCTACGTGCGGCGGGAGCCGAGCAAGGCATGACGGTCGCGGTGATGGACTGGGACAGCCACCGCTATCTCGAAGCCTATTTCGCGGTGCCGATGATGGGTGCGGTGCTGCAGACCGTGAACGTGCGGCTGCCCGCCCCGCAGATAGCCTACACGCTGCAGCATGCGAAGGCCGAGATTCTGCTCGTTCATCGCGACTTCTTCCCGATCGTCGACGCGATCCTGCCGATCGTGCCGGACGTCAAGGCGGTGATCGCAATCATGGACGGGACGGTCGGCAATATGCCGTCTTGGGCCAGCGGCGAATATGAGGCGCTCTCGGCCGCCGCATCGGCCGACTACCCGTTTGAGGATTTCGACGAGAATGCGGTCGCCACTACATTCTATACGAGCGGAACGACCGGCAACCCCAAGGGTGTCTGTTTCACCCACCGCCAGCTCGTTCTCCACACGCTCGCCTCCGCCGCACCAGCCGGGGCCTCGCTGGCAGCGCCGGGACTGGGCGTCGACGATGTCTATATGCCGCTTACGCCCATGTTTCATGTTCACGCATGGGGTTTGCCTTATGTGGCGACGATGTTGGGCGTGAAGCAGGTCTATCCCGGGCGTTATGAACCGGCGATGATCTGCCAGCTGCGCAGTGAACACCAGGTCACTTATTCGCATTGCGTGCCGACCGTCCTCGAGATGGTGATACAGGCTGCAAAGCAGAGCGGGGCCGACATGACCGGCTGGAAAATGACCATCGGCGGCAGCGCACTCACCAAGGCGTTGTGCGCCGAGGGGCGCCGGCTCGGCATGGACGTCGCGGCGGGCTATGGCATGTCGGAAACCGGTCCCATCATTTCAAAAGCCGCTCGGCGCGATCCCGGAGAGCTCGAAGAAGACGCTATCGTGTCGACCCTGACGGCAACGGGCATTTCGGCGCCGCTGGTCAGCGTCCGGATCGTTGACGAAGACTTGAAGGACGTTCCGCAGGACGGCGTCGCGCGGGGCGAACTCGTGCTGCGGGCGCCCTGGCTTACGGCGTGCTATACAGGAAATGTGAGCGCCTCCGACATGCTGTGGCGCGGTGGGTGGCTGCACACGCAGGACATCGCGACGATAGATCCGAGTGGTCAAATCCGGATCCGCGACCGCCTCAAAGACGTAATCAAAACGGGTGGCGAGTGGATCGATTCGATTCATCTCGAGGAACTGGTGGCGACTGCTGAGGGAATTGCCGAGGCATCGGTCATTGCGGTGCCCGATCCCAAATGGGGCGAGCGACCGCTGGCTGTTGTTGTTGCGATGCCGGGCGTCACCCCCACGCTCGACATGATCAACGGGCCCGTCGAACGCGCGATCGCGAGTGGTGCGATCACGCGCTACGCGAAGCTCGACCGGTTCTACATCGTGGACCAGCTTCCCCGCACGAGCGTCGGCAAGATCGACAAGAAGGAACTCCGCGCACGTTTCGCCGAACCGAACGAGGCGGTCGCCTAGGCATGGCCGGCCTGTCGTTCCGAAAAGATCCATGGGGCGTATGGATCAGCGCCGGCGCGCGTCGGAGAACGGTTCATATGCGGGCACATGGCGCTCGCCGCCGTTCGGTGCGCTCGCACATCCTGTCTTATCGATCTCACGATAAGCAGGGCGCCAGAGACTCACTGCTGCATGGCGCCTTTCGGTGTGAGGAACGCCGCGTCGACTGTCCACGGTCCGATGCAGCCAGTTTCGTGCCGGTCGCGCGCCTCCTGGCCACAAACCTTATCAGCCGCTTGGCGCCAATTCTCGAAAGGCTCATCTGATGAATCTCGACTTCACCCCTGAGGAGGAAGAGTTCCGCGCCGAGGTGCGCAGCTTCCTGCGCGAGAAATTGCCCGGTCGGATCTCGGAAAAGGTTCGTACTGGCAAGCGACTGACCAAGCAGGACCATGAGGAGTGGCACGCGATCCTGCACGACCGCGGCTGGCTGGCGACCCATTGGCCGACAGAATATGGCGGCCCGGGCTGGAGCGTTGCCCAAGCCTATATCTTCGATGTCGAGACTGCACTGGCGCACGCGCCGCGTATCATTCCGTTTGGCCTCTCGATGCTTGGTCCAGTGCTGATCAAATATGGTTCGCCAGAGCAGAAATCGCACTGGCTGCCGCGCATCCTCGACGGTAGCAATTGGTGGTGCCAGGGTTATTCCGAGCCGGGTGCCGGATCCGATCTTGCGAGCCTCAAGACGCGGGCGGTGCGGGAGGGCGACCATTATGTCCTAAACGGTCAGAAGACCTGGACCACGCTTGGCCAGCATGCCGACATGATCTTCTGCCTGGTGCGCACCTCGACTGAGGGCAAGAAGCAGGAGGGCATTTCCTTCCTGCTGGTCGATATGAATACGCCCGGCGTCGAGGTGCGGCCGATCATCCTGCTCGAGGGTGAGCATGAGGTGAACGAAGTGTTCTTCACCGACGTTCGCGTTCCGGTCGAGAATCTTGTCGGTGAAGAAAACAAGGGCTGGACCTATGCCAAATATCTGCTGACCTACGAACGAACCAATATCGCCGGCGTCGGCGCATCGATGGCGGCGTTCAATCATCTCCGCCATGTTGCGAAGACGCAGCGCAAATTCGGCAGGCCTCTGGCGGAGGGCCCGCTGTTCGCCGCGCGCCTTGCCCGTCTCGAGATCGACCTCGAGAATATGAAGACCACTAATTTGCGCGTGCTATCCGCGTCCGACGGTGGCGCTGCCTCTCTCGAACTCGGCGCGATGCTCAAGATTCGCGGCACCGAGATCCGGCAGGAAATCACCAGCCTAACCCGCCGCGCGCTCGGGCCGTACGCGCAGCCGTTCGTCTCGGAGGCGCTTGATGAAGGCTATAATGGTCAGCCTGTCGGCCCAGATTATGCCGCGCCGGTCACGGTCGACTATTTCAATAACCGCAAGCTCTCGATCTTCGGTGGCTCGAACGAGATCCAGCGCGAAATCATCACCAAAGCGATGCTGGAGCTCTGACCATGGATTTCAACCATAATGACGACCGGCAGATGCTCGGCGACACGCTCGGCCGCTATCTGCAGCAACGCTATCCGATGGACATTCGCCACGGGATCAGCGCCTCGCAAGCCGGATGGTCCGCCGAGCATTGGACGGCGCTAGCCGAGCTCGGCATCGTTGGTGCTTTGTTCGACGAGGCTGCCGGCGGATTCGGCGGCACAGGTTTCGACATCGCCGCCGTGTTCGAGCAGCTCGGCAAGGCGCTCGTCGTCGAGCCCTTTCTCGGCACGCTGATGGCCGGCCGTGTGCTTGCCAAGGCCGGAGGCCAGGAGGCGATCCTCAGCGACGCGATCACCGGCACCACCATATTGGCCTTCGCGCACGAGGAAGCTCAAAGCCACTACGACCTTGCCGACATCGCCACGCAGGCCGGCGAAGACCAGGCGCTCACCGGCGCCAAGGCGGTCGTGCCGCAGATCGAGGCGGCGAGCCACATCCTCATCTCGGCGCGCGTCGCGGGATCGCCCGGCGAGGAGGGGGGCATCGACCTGTTCCTGGTCAGGGCCGGAGCGACGGGCGCGGCCGTCCGCGGCTATCCGATGATCGATGGCGGCCGGGGCGGCGAGCTGACGTTGGCGGGGGCGCCCGCGATCCTGGTCGCCGGGGACGGCTATCCGCTGATCGAGGATGCGGTCGCCGCCGGCATCGTCGCGCTCAGCTGGGAAGCCGTCGGTATCATGGACGTGATCAAGGCGGCCACGCTCGACTATCTGCGTACCCGAAAGCAGTTCGGTGTTCCGATCGGGAAGTTCCAGGCGCTCCAGCACCGGATGGCGACGATCGCGCTCGAGATCGAGCAGGCGCGGTCGGCCGCGATCAATGCGGCAGCGGCCCTCGACGAACCCCGAATCAAGCGCGAGCGCGCTGTCTCGGCGGCCAAATATACGATCGGACGAGTTGGTACGCTCGTCGCCGAGGAGGCGATCCAGCTTCACGGCGGAATCGGCATGACCTGGGAGCTCCCGCTGTCGCACTATGCCAAGCGGCTGACCATGATCGGTCATCAGCTTGGCGACGAGGATCATCATCTCGCGCGGTTCGCGGCGCTCGGTCGGCTCCTATGAGGTCTCTCATGAACAGGTTGGGTCCCTGTCCTACGAGCGATTGCCGTCGGCGAGCTGTTCGACGTTCGGAAGGGCGACCCGGCCAAGAACCGGCGGGGCAGTTCCGCATCCCTCGAAATTGGCCGTGTCACGAAGCCGGCTCTGACCGCCATCCGAACCTCTCAGTTCGCCGACAAGCCAGCCCTGTTTAAAGGAGTTCAATCACGCGCGATGCCGTCATCGTTTCCACTGCCCGCACGCCGATCGGTCGGGCCTGTCGCGGCGCATTCAATATCACCTTGCCGCCGACGCTTGCCGCACATGCCATCAGGGCGGCGGTCGAGCGCGCCGGGATCGACGGAGCCGAGGTCGATGATGCCCTCCTTGGTTCGGCGCTGCCGCAGGGCGGACAGCGCATGATCGGACGCACGGCAGCGCTGCGCGCCGGCCTGCCTGTCGCTGTCGCTGGAATGACGATGGACCGGCAATGCGCGTCGGGTCTGATGGCAATCGCTACTGCGGCCAAGCAGATCATCGTCGACGATGGCGCCCGCCGTCTACGGCCGAGGTCGTGGCGAACCGCTATGGCATTTCTCGCGAGGGGCAGGGCGCTTATGGCCTGCGCTCCGGGCAGCGCACGGCCACCGGCCAGGCAGCGGGTGTTAGCCCGCATGATCCCCTATCCGGACCTGCTTGTCACTGAGGACAGCCGGGTTAGCCGCCGAGGCCGTTCTCGTGCGTGAGCGCGAAATTTCAACCGCGGTCTGATGTCGGAATGATCCTCTCGGACGGAAACCATGCTGAGCCCGCCCTTCAAGCGGTGGGCCTGCCGGCATGTGGTCGCCCGTTCCCGCGTGGATTCCCAAGCTTGCGTTGATCTGACGTTACATTGCGGCTTCGCGTCGATGCAATGTGTCCTGCCCTGACCACTACAACCCTGCCGGCGCCCGGGGGCCGCGAGTCCGGACAGATTCTTGTGATCTGCAAGGACAACGGCCGAGCGGCTGCGAATGACCGATCCTGGCCTGGCTCCAAAGCGGCGAGGGCATGCGCCCGGATGCCGTGATTGAACCCTGGGCCTTGCAGCGGATGTCTTCCGGCCAAAGCTGCCCGCCGCTGGCGTGTCATCCGCTCCAGATCGGTTTGGACATTTCACGCAATCTGGCGAGTTTTGACAAAAATCAAATGCTCGCTGATACCAACAGGTAAACTGTCAATATGGCTTGAAGGCGGACAGCTGGTTTCTTTCCTTCAAGAGCGTCGAAAACCATATGGAAGGAGCAGGTTATGCAACTGGGAATCGTTGAAGAAATCACGCCCAAGGACCCAAATGAGGGCCTTCAGTTTCGCAAGACCGCCGCCAATGTGGAGTTTCGGCGCCTGCTGGAGGATGACGCCCCGGACGGTTTCAATTTCTGGTGCACGCACGTCGTCCACCATGACACAGGGGAAGACGGTTTCCAGACGCCCCGTCACAATCACACTTTTCAGCAGATCCGGTACGTCATCAAGGGCGAGATCAACATCGGGCCGGACGATTTTCTCCACGAGGGGGAGCTCATCTACGTGCCGCGGGGCGCCTATTACGGCCCGCAGAAGCGTGAAACCACATGTACGAACATCGGTATGCAGTTCGGCTTCAATGGCGAACATCAGCGCGGCCCCTATTGGGAAAATGCCCGCGCCGAGACCTTCGCGCGGCTGAAGGCCAAAGGAAAAATCGAAGCCGGGCTCTATTATGAAACCGATCCCGCTTCGGGCAAGGTGACGGTTCGCGATGCGGCCGACGCTGCCTATGACGAGCGTCATCGCCTGCTCAAGGGCACGCCGTTGCCGATTCCGGCCCCACGATACCGGTCGCCGGAGATCATGTATCCTGACAGGTTCACCTACTGGGATGCAGCACCGGGCGTCGAACTCAAGCATCTTGGCAAGTTCTACGACCAGCCCGGTCCCAACGGCGACATAACCATCTCGATGGCGCGCCTTTCCGGCGGTGACTATTCCTTGCGGGCGGATCGGCCCCAGGTCGTCTGGGCCATGGCTCCCGGTCTTGAAGTGGGGGGACGTATCTGTCCCGCCGTTACGACACTCTACAGCCCGCTTGGCGAAGAGAACCAGATCGGCGGCAAAGATGGCCTTGAGGTGTTCGTCTTCGAATTTCCGAGGCTCGGCTAAATAGGCCGATGTATCGTGTGATAAATTGATAATTTATTGTTATCTTGATTAAGATGGAGAAGTAAAATGAAGATTTTACGGATTGAAGATGTTCCCGTGGAAAAAAGCAACAACCCACGCGGCGGAACGGGTTATGTACAATACAATATTTTTACGAGCGACAACTTGGGTCGGGATCCGTATCTCCTCGATAATTTTCGCCTCAATCTCAGCATCATCCCCGAGGGCGGAATGGCGACGCCACGCCATCGGCATGATTTCTCGCAGTACCGCTATCAGATTGAGGGTGAGGCGGACTATAGCATGGGAGAAATTCAGACCGCCGGCGTCCTGAACCTATCGGTTGACGGCACATATTATGGCCCTACCGGCAAGAATTTTGGTTCTACGCTCGTGTTGCAATTCGGCTCCGTCAGCGGATCGGGATACATGGATCGCAAGGACATCGCGGCCGGTCTCGCATTGCTGAAAAAAAGGAACGAGGGTTATCTCGAGAATGGACTGTACTACCGTAATCCGGGAGTGGACGGTCCGTCAGTCCAGGACGCCAATGAGGCTGTGTTCGAGCTGATCCGCGGGCGGCCGGTCGAATATCCGGAGCCGGAGTATCTGCACCCTGTCATGATCAACAGCAATGCCGTCGCGTGGATGCCGATCGATGGAATGCCCGGCGTAGCTGAAAAGCACATGGGAACCTTCTCCAGCAATAAATATCGAGCGGCCCGCTACAAGCTGGAGCCGGGTGCGACATTCATAGCTCCGGGTCGCGGCGTCTACTTCGTGCTGTCGGGAACGGGGACGGTCGAGAATGAGCCGTTTGCGAAATGGACTTCCACATATCTGGAGGACGGCGAGCAGGCGACGTTCAGTGCGAGCGAGACGACCGACCTGCTCTACCTCGGCTTGCCGACCTTGAGCGCAATCCTGAAATCGAGCACGCATCCTTATGGCGGCGAGGTCGACGGGCGGCGCGATCCCTGGGGGAGCAGGCTGAACGTGGCGGCTGAATAGCCCGAGTCCCGCACCATGCCCGTCAGTGGCGCCGCCGCGGCGTCGTCACTGCCATGAGTGCTTCGGCCAGGAATGCGATCGAATAGCGTTTACCGGCCGCCGCCATGCGGCAGGTGCGCGCAGGAGTGGTTCGCAGTCCAATCAGGGCCGAACTTCAGGGATGCGGTCGTGACGATTCAACAGTTTACCTGATTAGATTTGTCCCATAGACGGGTTTGGTCGCCTGATGGCCCCGGCGTGAGGACAGCAAATGCCATATGAATCCGGACGTCGGACCACCCGCCTTGACCCGATGGTTTGGCGGGTGACGTTCGTCGCGATGTCCGGATCGTTCCTGACGCTACTCGACTCCACCATCGTCAACGTCTCGCTGTCCAGCCTGGCGCGCGAACTGCATAGCGATCTCTCCACGATCCAGTGGATCAGCAGTGGCTACCTTCTTGCCATGGCGCTGGCGTTGCCGCTGAGCGGTTGGCTGGTTGACAGGATCGGCGCCAAACTTCTCTACTTACTGTGTTTTTCGGCGTTTGCCGCTTCGTCAGCAATGTGCGGCCTCGCCTGGTCGGCATCGTCCTTGATCGGCTTTCGGGTCGTCCAGGGAATTAGCGGCGGGTTGCTCGCGCCGATGACCCAGATGATGATGGCGCGCGCGGCCGGAGATCAGATGGCCCGTGTCATGGGCTATGCTGCCATGCCTGTTCTGCTGGCGCCGATCCTCGGGCCGGTGATCGCCGGTTTCATTTTGGAACACGCCTCCTGGCGCTGGTTATTTCTGATCAATATTCCCTTCGGCGTCCTCGCGATCGCCTGCGCGGCGGTCTTTCTGCCGGATGACAGCGATGAGCGACGGCTCAAGCGATTCGACTTTCTCGGCTTCGCCCTTCTCTCGCCCGGGCTTGTCCTCTTCCTGCATTCCGTCGACCGGCTCGGCGCGGTGGGGGCGCGCATCGGATTTGCGTCATCCCTATGCCTTTTCGCCGCGTTCGTCGCGAACGCACGGCGCAAGGCCGAAAACGCGCTGATCAATCTCGAACTGTTCAGGAAGAAGGACTTTTCCGCAGCCGTCGTTACGCAATTCCTGTCCAACGGCGTGGTATTTGCCGGGCAAATGTTGATCCCATTCTTTTTGGTTCGATCCTGTGGATTATCGCCGAGCAAAACGGGGTTGATGCTGATCCCGCTGGGCGCAGGAATGATGTGCAGCTACCCATGGCTCGGTAATCTGACGGATCGGCTGGGGATACGGTCTGTTTCCGCCGGGGGCGCTCTCCTGTCGGCGCTGACGTGCGGGCCGTTAGTATATCTGGCCTGTTCCGGTTTTGACCTTGCCATCCTTGTCCCGACGCTCTTCCTGCGCGGCGTCGGCATGAGCATGATCGGGATACCGTCAGTCTCTGCTGCCTATTCGTCTATCAAGCGGGAGGACATGCCGATGGCGTCTACGACGTTGAACGTCGTCCAGCGTCTGGGAGGCCCGTTTCTGACGACTGCGTGCGCAATATTCCTGGATTGGCGAGTGGGCCTCACAGCAGGTGACCGCGCTGGCCATGCGTTCGCGCAGACGTTTCTGTTCTTGGGGGGAATCCAGATGATGTTATTCCTCGCGGCCTTGCGGCTTCCGCTTCGCGCAGCGCATGATCCCGCAGGTCGGCAAGACATCGCGGACCTCGCTTAAGCCACCGGTTCATGCCCCTGCGGTTCGCGCGAAGCGGCGATCGCTTTTAACAGGCTATCTTGCAAGTGTTTCTTTCAACCTATAGCCTTCGGGAATGAGCGATCAGTCCGACAACGCCGTATCCTTGGAACAGGCGGTGATCGATCTCTCCCTGGCGATTGGCCAATTGCGCCGCCGGCTTCGAGCTGAAGCCGAGACCAGCGAACTTAATATCTCTCAAATGGCCGCGCTCGTGCGGCTGCACCACCACGGTTCAATGACAACGGCGGATCTGGCACGCGCCGAATCGATGAAGCCACAATCGATGGGCACGATTCTGGCCAGCCTGGAAGTTGAAGGACTCGTTTCGCGAGAGCGTGATCCCACCGACGGCCGTCAAGTGCAGTTTCGACTGACCCAGAAGGGCAGTGCCGTCCGGCGAGCGGACAAGCTTGCAAGGCGCGACTGGTTGCTGTCGGCGATGAAGAAGCTTGCTCCCGACGAACAAGGCCGCCTCATTTCGGCGATCGCGCTGATCAAGCGCCTTGGCGATTCGTGAATGAAGCCGTCTCACAGCGCGCAAGCGCGGCCCGTCAGGGTGCAAACCTGCAAGCCTCAGGGTGATTTCGCCACGACAGGCGATCTCAGAACGTCAATGTCCCGGTCTGCCAGAGGCTCTCGCCGCGATCGGTATTCCGGCCAAGGCTGAGCCGCCGGGCCTGCGGCGCGACGTCGATCGGTGACCCGTACCGCGGCGTCCGCGGGGCGAAGCGTTGCGGATGCCAGCTAAACACAAATCTGAACTATTATTGCACACATATGAATATCCGTGCATATTGAGCCGCAAGCTGCGCTAACACAGGACAGCGCGCCACGATGGAGATGGAGTTATGGTCGATCACGCTCCCGCAGTTTTTCCGCTCATGCGTGGTCGCGAGGGTTTGCTCCGCTGGAATGCGCGGCGTCGCGACACCGCGCCCTTTTATGCCGCGATGTCGCTCGCCATTGCGGAAGACGAGGAATTGTACGAGATTTCCGAGGAGGCGGCGGAGGGCCAACTTTCTGGCCGGCTGATGCTGTCGGCCGTTCACTATCTGCTTTTGCAGAACCCGCACGAACCGCTGGCCCGCTACTGTCCCAGCATTGCGCAAACGCCACTGCCGGCGGATGACGTCGGCCCGGTCATGAAAGAGTTCTGCCGGAAATATCGCAGTGAAATCATCGATATCTTACACCATCGCACGTTGCAAACGACGGCAACGGATCGTGCAGCGCGGGTGCTGCTCGCGCTAAACGAAGTGGCCAAGGCAATCGGCGAGCCTTTCACTCTGTTCGAGGTCGGCTGCAGCGCAGGGATATTGCTCCTGTTCGACCATTATCGCTACGAATTCGGGAATGGCGCGAGCTTGGGGCCTGCCGATGCCAGCACTACGGTTTCCTCTTTCAACTTCGTCGGTGATCGTCCCGCATTGCCGACTCAATTTCCCCCGATCAAACGGCGGATCGGTTTCGATCTAGATCCCGTAAACGTCGCCAATGCCGATGAGCGAAACTGGATTCTCGGCTGTATCGTGGCCGATCGGGTCGACGAGTTCGAAGGAATGCGTCGCTCGCTCGAATATCGCGCCAGTGTTCCCCTGGAGGTCGTGACCGGAGACGCGATGCAAACCCTTCCGAACGCGTTTGCATCGATCGACGGGCCGGTTTGCATTCTCCATTCTTGGTGCCTGTATCAATGGCCCCCCGCCGCGCAGGAGGCCTTCGATACAATGCTGACGCGCCTGAGCCAGACGCGCACGATCCACCGCGTCGGCATCGAGGCGACGGAAAAAAGTACGGAACGCGCGGGAATCGAAATCTTCCATACTGTATACCGCAATGGAGATAGCGAGACACGGCTGCTCGGCCATCTCGCTGAAGGCGAGCAGCTTCACTGGTACGCTTGATTGAAGCATCGCAAGATCCCGGCTGGGGGCGAGCTCGCTGACCGGCGGATTGGCAACAATGGTAATCTTGATGGTGGCGCCGACTTACCGGCTGCCAGCGGTCACATTTGCGAAGGCGCCCAGGGCGAGCAAGCTCGGTTGAGGATTACCGGGTAATATTTGTGCGGGCGCCGCGTACCGCGCCTGCGTCGGCTCGAACGGGGCATAGCCGCCGGGACCATCGGGTTGGCCGACGCGCGAGAGCCGCACCATGGATCGTGCCCACCCCTGGCGATCGCTCGCGCGGATCTGTCGGTGTCGATTCCAAACACCGCTTAGCTGACGATCTCTGTGACAGGTTATAATGCACATATATGAATTACGTATGCCGATGTATAAAATATCTTGTGATGTCCGGGCCGTTCCGTTAGCTGAAGATGTAATGAAATGAGATCGGGAGAACCGACTCACCACACGATCAGAGGGAGGGTGGATTGAAGAGTTTTCCTAATCGCATGATGCGTCGCGCTTTGTTGTCGACGGCCATAGGTCTGGCCACGACGCCCGTGGCGGCATTGGCTCAAGCCGCAGGCTCGTCGGCCTCTGCTTCCGAGGCGCAGTCGAGCCAGCCGGGTGGTATCGAGGATATCCTCGTTACGGCCCGCCGATCCTCTGAAAGCCAACAGTCAGTGCCGATCGCGATCACGACCGTGACGTCGCAGCGGCTAACCGATCTGAACGTCCGGGATATTCTGGACATTCAGAAGGTGACGCCGGGCCTTTATGTCTCCAGCAGTCAGTCAACGGGGAAGGCGCGCCTCACGATCCGTGGCCAGATCGAGGTCGATAACCGCTTAACGGGCGAACGGGCGGTCGGCTTGTATATCGACGGGGTAGCATATCCTCACACCTATGGACTGACCTCGTCCTTGATCGACTTGGCTCAGATCGAAGTGCTCAAGGGGCCTCAAGGCACGTTGTTCGGTAAGAATACGACCGGTGGCGCGATCAACGTCACCACCGCGCACCCCGAATATCAATGGGGCGGCTACGTGGACCTGCAATACGGTTCGTATAATAAAATGCTTGGCCTGGCGGTCGTGAACGCGCCTCTGATCGACGACAAGCTGGCGATCCGCGTTGTAGGTCAGATTAATTCCCGCGAAGGTTATTATCGCGAAGCTGACGGTTACCGATCGAGCGGTGACCATAGCGGTTACGGCCGGATTCTGGTCCGAGCAGACCCCGCGCCCAACGTCCACCTTTTGCTTTCTGCCGATTACGCGCGAAATCGCGACGGAGAGGGGCATGCTGTGGTGACGTACGAAGCCTTGTCGCAACCCGCAAATGTCGCGGCATTGGCGGCGATTGACGCTCAACTGGGGTTGAGCGTGACGCCCGCGAACCTTGCGACCGCCTATGGCGCGTTTCGCACCTATTTTGACGCGCAGCAGGCTAATCCAAGGCTCGGCTTCGGTAAGCCCCCGGTTCGCGCTTTCGACAATCTGGACACATGGAGCGTTTCGGGAAACCTCGCGGTCGATATCGGCTCTGTCACGGCGAAGTCGATCACCGCCTATCGGTATCTAAGCCGTTCTGCATTCTACGATCTGGATGGGACGCCGTTCGACTTGCTGAACCAGCGGGAAACCTCCCGTCTCCACGCTTTCTCGGAGGAACTGCAGCTATCTTCGATCGATGGCAAAGGTTTGGATTGGCAGGCAGGACTTTATTACAGTCGTGAAACCGGCTTCGACAACCAAACTTCAGATGTGTACGATTACGTGAACCCCGGGCGGGCAGCCATCGTGGACAGCGGAGTCGTTAATAGCAGCAAAGCTGCGTACGCTCAGGCGGTGTACAATATTACGCCGACATGGCGGGTGACTGGCGGAGCCAGATACACGAGGGACTTCAAGGAAATTCTGTCGAGAAATCGGATTGACCCATCGCTGGCTTTGCCGCCTCTCCCCGGGGGGGCAGCGGTCTGTGCCCAACTTACTCCCGCATTGGGCGGCCCGGTCTTTCCGAATTGCCTTTACACTGCATCGACGACAAACAGCAAGGTGACTTGGCTGGCCAGTACTGACTGGCGTCCCGTAGAGCATACCATGGTCTACGCATCGGTCAGCAGAGGCTATAAGGCTGGAGGGTTCACGCCGCCGGGCACGAGTGTCTTCAAGACTCAGGCTGCCTTGGATGCCGCGTTTACCCCGTATCTGCCGGAAACGGTCACGAGTTACGAGGTCGGATTCAAGTCCGACCTGTTCGACCGTCGCGTCAGGATCAACGGCAGCGCCTATTATCTGGATTACACGAACATCCAGGCATCGACCCGCGAGTTTACGAACAACCTCCTCATATCTATCATCCACAATGCCGCGTCGGCGACCATTTACGGCGGCGAACTCGAAGTAACTGCCGCTCCCACGAGGAACCTGACGATTACGGGCAGCACCGGTTATATTCACGCAAAATACAACACCTATGTTGCCCGCGACACGGCCGGCAACATCACCGACTTGAGCGGGACGCCGTTTGCGGCGCCAAAGTGGACTGCTGCGGTTGGCGGTACCTATACGGTTCCGCTGTCAGACGGCTCGATCAGAATGAATGCAAACTATGCGTGGACAGACGATATCGTTTTTGCCGGCACTGCAGCCAGCCTGCCCAGCGTTACGCAAAAAGCCTATGGCCTGCTCGACGCCAGGATCAGCTGGCACGTTGCTTCGCAGGGTCTTGATGTTGCGGTTTTCGCCAAGAACCTGACAGACAAAATCTATTACCAGAATATCGCGCTGGCGGGGCCGATCAATCTTGGCTCGCTCGGTGATCCAAGAACGTTCGGGATCCAGGCCCGCAAGACGTTCTGAAGCTGTTGAAATCAGAACCCTGCGCCGCACGCGGCGCAGGGTTCTGCTTCTAAAGAATTGCGCTGTGTCGACGGGTGCGGCGCATTTGGACGTCGGGTTTGCCGGGCGACCGATGGCGGCGTTTCGGTTCACGAGGTCAAGGATTTGATCACGGTATGCGGATAACCTGGAGCGCCTTGGCTGTATGAAGTCATTACCGTCGCAGCCTGATCTCGGAATCCGGGTAGCAGTGTCCGCCGTACCGCGGACGCTGACTTCGAAAGAGCAGGAACTCCCGCTCAAGCGTCTGTTCGAAAACGCGTCGCTGGGGCAAGTGATCGATCCTTCCGCGATGGCGAACCCGGAATGTCTCTCCAAATATGGGGCTTTGGCCGACACTTTGCGAAGGACCGGCACGCGTGCCTTGTCCGGAGCGCAAGGACCACAAGTGCGGACGCCTCTATATCTGGAATATTTCAGTGGGTTTATCCGGCGAAGCTGCCGCCGGACCTATCCGAAAAAGCCTTGGGCGCTTCCATCTTCAGGCATCCCGCCAGCGAAGCGCCTTGCGCTCTGCCCAGAATCGCGATACCTATATTTCATAAGTAAAGGCGCGTCGGAGATCGCCTCTGAGGCGCCCGTTTGCGGCACGGACACCGGACAGACTCTGGCCGGACGAAGGGTGTGGCCGCGGGCACGATGAAAAGACCGGGAGGATTTTATGGTGGCAGTTGGATCGCGATCGCTTGCTGAGGCCACGCGTAGCTTTCTCGAGATTCCCGGCTTCTCCTATTTCAAGTCTCAATGGATGGCGACCAGCGAGGACCCAGCGCTTTCGCCCACCGTGTTCCTGATCGAGCAACTCGAAAATACCGTGCTTGCCGCCCATTTTCACCTGCAGAACCAGTTCCAACTGTTCGTCGAGGGAACCGGGAAGATCGGTAGCCACGATATCGTTCCGCTCACTGTTCATTATGCCGGCGCGTTTACGGGTTACGGTCCCCTAGTTGCCGGCTCGGAGGGCTTGAAGTACTTCACTCTTAGGCCCGTTTTCGAGCGGGGCGGTATTCCCGTGAAAGGCGCCAAGGGCAAGATGCGCAAGGGCCCCAAGCGCGGCGCGGAAGTCGGTCCGGTCAGGGTTCCGACCATCGAGGATCTCGCTGGGCAGCGCGACATCGTGCACGACGATCTGATACCGATCGCCAGCGACGGCCTTGCGGTCGTACTAAGTACCTGTCCTCCAAATGCGACTTTGGAGGAAATCGACGGCGGCGCCTCGCAGGGACGCTTTCTCTTCGTTGCTCAGGGTAGCCTGATCCACGCCGGGCAAGAGCTGAGGCAGTGGGAATCCCTCTACCTTACGGACGATGAGGATTATCCTGTGCTGAAATCCGGCGCCGGCGGTGCGGCGGTATTATCGCTTTTCGTGCCACCCAAGCATCCCCGCTACCTTGATCCCGAGCCCGACGGCACCGCGACGGCGAACGACGCGAAAATAGCAGTCTAGCGGAAAATCACACACCGATGCCTCGTTTGGCGGCGGGGCACCGCAGCCAGCCGCGACGAGGTTGTTCGGACCAGGGTGGCAAGCCGGCCGGCTTCGCCGGCGGCAGAATAGAGATTGGCAGGAGACCGAAATGCAGACCGACTTTGGAGCCTGGCAACTCCCTGATGAATACCGGCAGCTCAAAGAGACTGTACGGCGCTTCATGGACACGGACGTCAAGGCCGTCGAGGATCAACTGCCGTACGACTCTTACAAGGTTCCCGAGCATCTGCTGTTGCCGTTGCAGAAAAAGGCGCGCGATCTCGGGCTGTGGTGCGTCCGCACCCCAGCTGAACATGGTGGTGCGGGCCTGAATCTGCTTGGGCAGGCGGTCGTTGCCGAGGAATCGGCGCGATGCCGGATGGGCTGCTATATCTGGGGCCTTGGCGCCTTTGGCGATGATCCGCCCAACGTCATCTGGATGGGCAGCCCCGAACTGATCGAGCGCTACGCAAAGCCTGCGGTCGAAGGGACGCGCGGGGCTTTCGTGGCGATCAGCGAACCATCGGGCGGGTCCGATCCGGCACGCTCGATCCGGTGCCGGGCGGTGCGCCGGGGCGATCACTATATCGTCAACGGGGAGAAGCTCTGGATAACGGATGCGGCCAATCGCGACTGGGGCATATTGTTTGCGCGCACCGGCGAGCTCGGTAGCCGCGGGGGCATCAGCTGCTTTGCGATCGACGGGAAGCTGAAGGGTCTGACTTACCGCGAGGTCAAGGTGATCCGGTCCTATTCTCCCTACGAGCTCCACTTCGAGGATGTGGAAATTCCTGCGTCCGCGCTTATCGGCGAGGAGGGGCAGGGCTTTCAGGCGGCGGAAAAATGGCTGGTCGAGGGCCGCATACCCTATGCCGCGAACACGCTCGGCACGGCTCAGGCGGCGCTTGAGCTGGCCGTCGAATGGGTCCGCCAGCGCGAGGCGTTCGGATCGCGCTTGGCGGACAAACAGGCGATCCAGTGGATGCTCGCGGACAGCGAGATGGAACTGCGTGCAGCGCGGCTACTTGTCTATCAGGCCGCGTGGCTCGGTGACCTTGGGCGGGACTTCAAGGTCGAGTCCTCGATCGCCAAGGTGACCGCGACCGAGACCGCAGGGCGCGTGGTGGATCGCTGCATCCAGATGTTCGGCGGGCTCGGCGTCTCGCAGGAAATGCCGCTGGAACGCTGGTACCGCGAATTGCGGATCAAGCGCATCGGCGAGGGGCCGTCGGAAGTGCACCGCATGGTCCTTGCCAGGCACATGCTTGGCGGGAGAGGCTGACCATGTCGATTGATTTCGATTTGGACGAGCACGGCATCGCCGTCATAACGATCAACCGGCCCGACAAGCTGAACGCGATGGATGCGGAGCATTATGCGGGCCTGACCGCCGCATGGATACGGGTCCGGGACGACGACGATGTCAGGGTGGCGATCGTCACGGGAGCGGGCGAAAAGGCCTTCACTGTCGGGGCGGACATCAAGACCTTCCTGCGCGCCAAGGTCCCCATGGCCGATATCTGGAAAACGCAGAACGACATGCTCCTCAACCGCGGTATCGAGGTGTGGAAGCCGGTCATCGCCGCCATCAACGGCTTCGCGCTTGGCGGCGGCGTCACGTTGATGCTGGCTACCGATATTCGCGTCGCTTGCGCAGACGCGACCTTCAACCTGGCCGAAGTGAAGCGGGGTGTGCTTGCCGCGAACGGCGGAACGCAGCGTCTGATCCAGCAATTGCCCTACGCGATCGCGATGGAGTTGCTGCTGACGGGCGATACGATCACGGCCGCGCAAGCGGAGCGTTGGGGCCTGATCAATCAAATCGTCCCGACGGCGGCTGACGTGCTGCCGGCCGCGATGGCCTATGCCCGACGCATCGCCGAAAATGCGCCACTCTCCGTCCAGGCAACGAAGGAATTGGCCATCCGGAGCCGCGATCTGCCGCTGGCGTCCGGCATTCGAATGGAAATGCTGTCGGCGCGGATGCTCACTTTCACCGAAGATGCGGCCGAAGGTGCGGCGGCCTTTTCGGAGAAGCGCAAGCCGCAGTTCAAGGGCAAGTGATGGCGCGTCACCCGCTCAGCGAAAAGATCGTTATCGCCGGCGTGGGGGCCACGCAGTTCGGCGCGTTGCCCGGCCGCTCGACCGTCTCCATGATCGTGGAGGCCGCGGCCGCTGCGCTCTACGACGCCGGTATCGAAAAGGCGTTGATCGACGCCGTCCTCGTAAAGCCGCCGACGTCCAATCCCGAAATGATGTTCCAGGTTAGCGTATCCGAAGCACTCGGCCTCCAGCCGAAGCTGAACCCGAACTGGAACCAGGGCGGGGCCGCGAATATCGCGATGATCACCTATGCGGCCTTGTCCATCGAGGCGGGGCTCTGCGACATCGCGCTTCTCTGCTTTGCGGATAACCCGAAAACCGGCAGTCGCCGCGCATATGGCCAGGCGAAGGGTAACGATGCGGTCTTCGGTTTTTCCGGCACCCTCGGCCAATATGGCATGATCGCACGGCGTCACATCGAGCAATATGGTACAAGGACCGATCATCTGGGCGCCGTCGCCGTGGCATGCCGGCGCCATGGCAGCGTCAATCCGGCCGCGCAGCTTCGAAAGCCGCTGACGCTTGATGAATATCGTGCGTCGAAGCCGATGGTGGCGCCCTTCCGGCGCGAGGATGCCTGCCTGGTAAGTGACGGCGGCGCAGCGCTCATCGTCATGAGCGCAGCGCGCGCGCGGGAACTGAAGGTGCCTCGCCCGGTTCCCGTTCTTGGCTTTGGACAGGGGCAAACGGCATGGGAGCCGTATCTGCGGCCGGATCTCACCACTACGCAGGCCGTGGTGTCGGGACAGACCGCCTTCGCAATGGCCGGCCTGTCGCCGAGGGATATCGATATCGCTCAGCTCTATGATTGCTTCACGATCGTGCCGATCATGACCCTCGAAGATTATGGCTTCTGCAAAAAGGGCGAGGGCGGGCCTTTTTCAGCCGATGGCAGGCTGGAGATCGACGGCGACCTGCCGATGAACACCGCCGGCGGCCTGCTTTCCGAAACGGGCATGCCCGGGATGCAACTCGTCATCGAGGGGGTCCGCCAGATGCGTGGTGAAGCCAATCTCCAGGCCAAGCGGGCGCGGAACTGCATCATCAGCAATCAGGGCGGCATCATGCAAACCCACAGCACCTTGATCCTGGGTGAGCGGCTGTGACCGACGCTGCCGAAATCCCGGGGTTTCCGGCGCCCGACGACAGTCCGCTGTGGAAGCCTTTCTGGGATGCGACAGGGGAGGGGCAGCTCGTTTTTATGCGGTGTACGCGCTGCGGCAACGCGTTCCTCCCGGCACGGGAAGAATGTCCGAATTGCCTGTCGCCCGGGCCCCAATGGGAACGGGCATCAGGCGGGGCCCGTCTGATCAGCTGGGTCGTCTACCACCGCGCGCCCGACGCCGCGTTCCAGGGGCGCGTGCCTTATACGGCGGCGATCGTGGAGCTCGATGAGGGGCCACGAATGATCACCAATATCGTCGGCGCGCAGGATCCGGAGGCCCTGCAGATCGAGCAGAGACTTTCGCTGCGCATCGAGCAGGAAGACGGCGTCGCGGTACCACGGTTCGTGCCGGCGTGAGCGCGGGTCGCATTGATAGGATTTGAGATGGCGTCAGCACAGACATCGCATGAACTTGAGAACAAGCCGCTCGCCGGTATTCGCGTGATCGATTTCGGTCAGATCTACCAAGGTCCGTATGCGACCTTCCTGATGGCCAAGGCCGGTGCGGAGGTCATCAAGGTGGAGCCCGTCACAGGCGAGCCTTCGCGTCAGCGCCGGATGGTCAACAAGGGAGCCACGGTTCCCTTCGAGATGCTGAATGCCAACAAGAAGAGTGTGACGCTCAACCTCAAGTCGGAAGCGGGGCGGGCGCTGCTCAAGCGCATGATCAGCGATGCCGACGTCCTGCTTGAGAACTTTGCGCCCGGCGTGATGGACCGGCTGGGTGTGGGCTGGCCAGTACTGCATGAGGTCAACCCCGCGCTGATCTACGCCTCCGCAACGGGGTACGGCCTGGACGGTCCTGATCGCGACAACCTTGCCATGGATCTCACGATCCAGGCCAGTTCAGGCATGATGGCGTGCACCGGGTTCCCGGAAAATCCGCCGGTCAAGGCGGGGCCTGCGGTTGTCGATTTCATGGGCGGGATTCACCTTTACGCCGCCGTCGTCACCGCACTTTTGGAGCGCACCCGAACGGGCAAGGGCCGCCTCGTCGAAATCGCGATGCAGGAAACGGTTTATCCGACGCTCGCCTCGAGCCTGGGTCTCCAGTACGAACTCGGCGACACCGAGACCCTGCGGACGGGCAACCGGCATAGCGGCCTCTCGCTTGCGCCCTACAATGTTTACCGGGCCTCGGACGGCTATGTGGCGATCATCTGCGTGGTCGAGGGTCATTGGCAGAACCTGTTGACCGTGATGGGGCGGGAGGACCTGAAAGGTAACCCATGTTACGAAAGCCACGCCGCCCGCGCTGCCCGGATGGATGAGGTCGACAGCATGGTGCAGGACTGGGCCGCCCAGTTGACCCGGGCGGAAATCTTCGAGGCCACAAAGGCGCTGAAGGTCCCGTCAGCGGCGGTTCGCGAGGTCTGCGAGGTGGTGAAAGACCCCCATATGCACAACCGTGGCATGCTTGAATGGGTCGAACATCCGCGGCTTGGTCAGGTCGTCATGCCCAATAGTCCGATCCGGATCCACGGTGCCGACAAAGTGCCCTATGTGGCGATCGGTGATCTGGGTGCCCAGAACGAAGAAATCTATGGTGATTGGCTTGGCATATCGCCGGACGATCTCGCGGCCTACCGGCGCGAAGGCGTGATTTGATGAGCATTATCGAAGGCTCGTTGACGAGTACCTCAAAAATATCGGGGAACGCATAATGTCCGATTTCACCGGCAAACCGATGAAAGTGCATCAGGCGATTGCTCGCGCGCTTGTCGAAAACGGCGTGGACACCATTTTCGGGCTCTGCGGCGACGCCAATATGTTCATGGTCGACAGCTTCGTTCATGACTGCCGCGGCACCTTCATCGCCGCCGCGCACGAAGCGGGCAGCGCGATGATGGCGCTTGGCTATGCGTTGATATCCGGAAAGGTCGGAATTTGCAGCGTCACGCATGGTCCTGCGCTTACCAATACCGTCACCGCCCTTGTTGAAGGGGTCAAGGGTTCCATTCCGATGGTCCTGGTGTGCGGCGACACCGCCGTGGAAGAGCGTGAGCACAACCAGAATGTGCCGCAACGCGACATCGTGGTCTCGACCGGCGCGGGGTTCGAGCAGCTCCGGTCGCCCCGGACCGCCACTGAGGATGTCGCCAGGGCGATGCGGCGGGCGATGGTGGAGCGACGGCCGATCGCGCTCAACGTACCTTATGAATTCGACTTTCTCGAGGTGGAGTATCGTCCGGTCCGTGTCTACGTCCCGGAAAGTCGCGCGACGATCACGAGCAGTGACGACGTCGACAACGCCGTCGGTATCATAGCCGCCGCCAGGCGGCCCGTTGTCCTTGCGGGGCGGGGGGCTGCCGCGCCCGAGGCCAAGGCTGCCATCGTCAGGCTGGCCAAGCGGATCGAGGCACCGCTGGCGACTACCCTCAAGGGCAAGGATCTGTTTCGAGGCGAGGACTATAATCTGGGAATATGCGGCACCCTTAGCACGCCGATCGCTGTCGAGACCCTCATGGAGAGCGACTGCATCATAGCGTTCGGGGCGAGCCTCACGTCATGGACCACGTCGCAGGGCGCCTTTCGCAAAGGAAAAAGGATCGTCCAGATCAATCTGGAGCCTTCGGAAATCGGCAAGAGCTTCCCGCCTGACGCGGGTCTGGTGGGCGACCCGGCAGGGACGGCAGACATCATCGTGCACTGGTTGGACGAGGCCGAGATTCCAGCCTCTGGCTGGTACAGTGACGGTCTCAGACACGAAATCGCCTCATACGCACCGCAGGCGCCCCGCACGGATTATGACAACGGGACGGTGGACGTGCGGGGCGCCTTGTTGTGGCTGGATTCGGTGCTCCCGTCCGATCGGATCGTCGTGACGGACAGGGGCCGCTTCATGCTGCATGCCTGGACGTTGATCAGCGTCCCGGACCCGCAGTCTTTCCTGCCTTCGGGAAATGTCGGGTCGATCGGCCTGGGTTTCCCGCACGCCGTTGGTGCAGCGCTGGCCGCGCCCGGACGTCCCATCGTCCTGGTCACAGGGGACGGCGGCTTCATCCACGGCGGCGTTGCCGAGTTCAATACGGCTGTCAGATACAATTTGGATCTGATCACGATCGTCTGCAACGACAGCGCCTACGGCGCCGAAATCTCCAAGTTCGAGGAGAAATATCAGGACCGACAAATGGATTCCGGGCTGATTGCATTCGATTGGCCTGATTTCGCGTCGGTGGCCAAGTCTCTCGGAGGTGAAGGTGTCACTGTCAGAACGCAGGAGGATTTCGCCGTGGCCGTGGACGCGATCAACAATCGCCGCCGTCCCTTGCTCATCGACATCAAGTTGGACCCATCGCGAATGGCCGCTAAATAACAGGAAAGCCGATCACAAGGAGCTTTGGGACTTTGCCAATACTTCCATGAGATGGCCTGCTTTAGAGAGGATTTGCTGTTCCTCCTCGGTGAAGAGTTCGTTGATCGCCGAATGTAACCATTCCGTATATTGCTGCCCGACGGTCTCCACCAACGCACTGCCTTGTTCGGTTATCTGAACCGAGGAGCTACGCCGATCTTCCGTTCTCCGCGCGAGATTGATGAAGTGTCGGCTCTCCAACAGCCTTAGAGAAGCGGCAACGTTGGAGTCTGTCACATGCAGTTCCGCAGCGAGCTCGCTGGGTTTCGGCGGCTGAGCCGATCGCGCAACCGCGACCAGCAATTGCACCGCGGAGGACGGTAGTCCCTCAAAGACAGGCTCCTCTCGCCGCGCGCGGTACCAAAGGGATTTCAGCTGCTTTCTGAATGTCAGTACGTCCTCGCGATGCATGCAATTCCCTTCTGGCAATCAATGCCCTGGTCCTCGATGCTGAGCGCATCGCGGATTTGCAATGCCGTTCTCCCGGTTATTCGCCAAAAGCGGGCGTCCAGCGTCCGCGGAGCGCCCTCGCCGCGAAACCCTACCGGTCCACCGGCGCGAGCACCCAGCCACCGAAGCGACCGGTGCATCGGCACAATCGTCGCGGCTAAGGTGCGCCTGCGTCGGTCAACAGGGCGAGTTCGTCCGCGCTGAGCTGCAGGCTTCCCGCACCGATGATCTCCCGCAACTGGGCGACGTCATCGACCGCGACGATCGCTGCGGTTACGCCAGGCTGCGCCATAAGCCACGCCAGTGCCACCTCGCCCAAACCCGCTTGACGGGGACCCGCGACGTCATGCAGCGCGGCCAGCACCCGCGCGCCACGCTCGGTTGCGTATCGTTGCAGGTTGGATGCCCATGCGCTCTTCGCGATTTCGTCGGCCGACCGATATTTTCCGGTAAGGAAGCCCTTCGCAAGCGATGTCATGCAGGTCACGCCAACGCCGAGATCGACGCACGCGTCCCTGAGCGAACCCTCGAATTCGTTGCGATCCATCAGGTTATATTTGGTCTGCATGCATTCGTAGCGCGGAAGGTTTTGTCGAGCGCTCGTTCCGATGGCGTCGCCGAGCCGTGCCGGCGAATAATAGGAAGCGCCGATCGTGCGGATCTTTCCGGCCCCGATCAGCCTGTCAAAGGCTTCGAGCGTCTCGTCGAGCGGCGTGACCGGATCATCGACGTGCGACTGGTACAGATCAATATAGTCAGTCTGGAGCCGGTTCAGGGACGCCTCGACGCCCTGGATGATATGCGTCCTCGACAGATTACCCTTGCTCCAGTCGGGAAAGACGCCACCGATCTTTGTTGCGATGACGACCTGCGATCTGGCTCGCCGACTATGCAGCCACTCACCGATCACCGTCTCGGATTCGCCGCCGACATTGCCGGGTGCCCAGCAGGAATATACGTCAGCGGTATCGATCGCGTTATAACCGGCGTCCAAAAAGGCATCGAGAATGGCGAACGACGCCTCCCTGTCAGCGGTCCAGCCAAACACGTTGCCCCCAAGCATGAGGGGAGCGATTTCCAAACTGGATGTTCCAATCCGACGCTTTTCCAATTCCGTCTTCCTTCCATGACAGACAAGGTGATGAGCGACCTGGTTTGCTTTGCGGTTCGCTCAGGCACGCTTTCCTGGTGTTGTTCAGGCGGCAGAATCTCGCCTTGAGCCAGTCTTCACACCGTCTTCGACGTCGGCGCAGATTTCACCATATGTTCGAGTACGGCGTAGGACGCCGCCGCCGCCCACAGCGCCACGATCATGAAGCCGAAACCGGCCGCGAAATTGTGAGTCCAGTCCACCAGGAAACCGATGGCGGCCGGCGCGCATATCGCTCCCACCTGCCCGACCATGACAATCAGGCCGATAAAGGCGCCTCGTTGGTGTTCGGGTGCGAGATCAAGTCCGACCTTGCCAATTGGACCTGTCGCGCCGAACAGGCAAAATGCCGCGCCCGACAGCCCGACCACGGCGAGCAGCACGGTATCTGCCCGATAGGCAAAGATCAAAAAGCCTCCCGCGATGATGAACGCGCCGGTTACGATACGCGTACAATAACGGTGAAAGCGCGACCCGAGCCAGCCTCCGAATATCATGCCCGCGAAGGCGAAGAGATATGGAACACCGCTGATAAAGCCAGCCGATTTGAGATCCAGATGCCGGCCTTGAACCAGATAGGTCGGCATCCAGCTTGAAAATCCCCAATACGGAATATTCCAGGCAAAGGTCGCTGCCGCGAGCAGGAGAACCTTGGGTTGCTTCAGAGTCTGCCACAGGGGCGGCCGCATGGGCGTGGCGTTCATGTCCGCTTGCGGCACCGCTGCCCGCGCGGTCACGGTGCGATACATCACGTAAGCCGTGATGAGCGAAGGCATCGCCAGCACGAAAAACGCGACTTGCCATCCCCAGCTGGTGACAAGCAGACCCATCAACGGCCCGGCCACGGCAGGCGCGACGGCAAGGGCCGTGGTACAGATGGCCAGAGTTCGAGCGCGCTCTTTGGCCTCGAAGGCGTCGCCCACGGCCTTATAGGTCGAAGCTCCCGTCAGCCCTTCCGATATGCCGAAGAAAAAGCGCACCACGACGAAGCTGGCAAGTGTCGAAACCAGTCCCGTCATGCCAGTGAACAGGGCCCAGAGAATGGGGCCCCCGATGAGGAGCGGTCGTACGCCCCAACGGTCGGCGAGAAAGCCGCTGGGCGCTTGCGCCAGAAAATATCCCACCCCGAAAGACGACAGGATGATTCCAAAGGCCGATGGCGACAAGGCGAGCGATTTCATGATCGCCGGTCCCGCGAAGCCCATTGCCACGCGATCGAGCGCGTTGATGAAATTGAGCAGCCACAGGGAAGCGATGAGCTGGGTCTTGGCATTCACGCGCGTTTCTCCAGCCCGATGAACATTTTCGACGGATCGTTGGACACCCTGATTGGCTCAGCCGACCTCAGTCGACCCCTCGCAGCTCGAACTCGTTTACCAGCCCGTGCGGGCTCACCTCCCGGCCGGGATCAACCGGGAGATCCCAGTCGAAGTGCCGCTTCATGATGTCGCTGATAACGTCGTAAAACGCGCCGTATCGGTTGACCTTCATGGTCGCGAAATTAATCTGTGTGGATGCGATCTTGTAATGGTGAAGAGGGGCAAGACCATAGTCCAGAACCAGATCCGCAATTGCGATGATCTCAGGTTCAATGTCCTCGACCCTGACTTTTCCACCCTGTCCCGTCAAATTAGCCGATGAGCCGAAAACAGGACGAAGATGTTCCAGGCTCAAGCGGGCGATATGCTCGTTGAAGGGGCCGCCGGTGTTTAGCGCGGTCGACATCGTTCCTCTGGCGGTACACGTCTTCAGAATGGCGGGATCAATATTCTGCAGGATGGGATGATCGGCTCTGTAGGGTGCGATCACGCCGAGCGGCAGGTTATAATCCCTCGTGACGCAATCAACGATGTCGCGCTGGTGGGAATCCAGAATATGCAGCTCGGGTTCGATGGCGAACCCCATCAGCATCCCGTTGCGCTTGTGTGCGCCCCGGCCCTTCGCCTCGTTGATCCGGTTGACTGACTCGACGGTGCAGGCGGACAAACCGTAGCCGAGATTGGTCGGAACGATCGCGATCCCGCCATTGGAAATGACGTCCCATAAACGATCGCGATCTGCAGCAATATCTGGTCTGCCAGGAGTAAGTGATGGGACTTCACCAGCCATGTTAATATCCTTAACTAGAAAAACGAGAGAAGAGAGTTCGGGTGTCGATTCGGCCGACTTTCAATTATACTTTGGCTCTTCAGATGTTCTGCGGCAGGCGCGACTGCGCTTCGATCAGCGGGGTCGCGATCGGGTTTGCGGGGAGTGGTTCGGCGTCCGCGCAGTTATAATCAGGTCATCTCCGGCGCGCGCGACGCTGTAGTCGGAATGACTGAACTCCGTGGACGATATGCCCGCCGAAAATTGCCTCGCCACGCTTGGTGGAATTGCATTCACCAGCACCTCTTTCCCCGCGATCGCTGCCGCCCATTTTATTTATGATTCATAGGTATTGTGATTCTCAGCGAAGCGCAAGGGCCTTCGCGGAAGATCGGGCCGGGATAAGGCGCGTGGTTCCACTGACCAGTCGGGCATCCCGCTCGCGATGATCAGTCGTCCGAGACCGACCCGCTACCGGCTTCGCAATCGCGTTGCCACTCCGCTTGCCAATTGATGGCCTGTCCCACTGCGCGGCTCCGGATAGTCCTGGGAGAACCGTGCGCCGATGACTTGAATTATGTATATAAATCAAGAATACATATACATAAAAATATGTTGCCGACAGCCCGGTGCTTGGGTAGGCGATATTGGACAAATGGGCGATCCGGCCTCCGCGATCAGAAATCGAGACAGACATGCAGGGCGAAAACTGGGGAACTTAAGGAAGGTGCTGGCTGCTGGGGGATCGCGATGAATACAAAGGTTCGCATAGTCGCGGCGCTGTGGTTCGTTTCGCTGGTCAATTATCTCGACCGCGTCGCGATGAGTTTCGCCGGACCCTCGATCATGGCATCCCTGTCGCTGACTCCCGCCCAGTTCGGCATCGTTTTGTCTTCGTTCGGCTTTGGGTACGCGCTCGCGCTGGTCCCGGGTGGATTGCTGACCGATCGAATAGGGGTTCGACCAATGCTGGTCGTCGGGCCGCTGTTCTGGGCTCTTTTTACCGGTGTTACGGGATTGGTCTCGACCATCGCAGCCTTTTTGGTCGTGCGCTTTTGCTTCGGACTTTCCGAAGGAGCCTTTTCATCGTCGCTGTACAAAGCAGTCGGCGACAATTTTGCTGCAAAGCAACGTGCTGTCATCCTCGCGGTTTGCATGTCGGCGTTGGCGATCGGACCAGCCTTGGCGGGCCTGCTCGTGGGAACCCTCGTCACCAGATATAGCTGGCAGACGATGTTCGTGTTCATGGCGGTGCCCGCGCTGCTCGCGTCTGTCGTGGCATATATATTGGTTCCACGAGCTGGTGAGCGCGCCGATCGGGATAATCCCAACGAGCTCGAGGCGGCGGTTGGAGATCGGCCTCGCTTTCGACAAGTCCTGAAGCGACCCAGCCTCTGGCTGATATGCCTGTCCAATCTTTCGTCTGATATCGCTCAGTGGGGCTTCAACGGCTGGATGCCCACATATTTGGCGATGGAGCGCCATATCGACCTGAAACACGCAGGCATGCTTGGAGGTATCCCCTATATGGCCGGATTCTTTGGGTTGCTTATCGGCGGCTCGCTCGGCAGCACGGAGCTGCTCCACCTTCGGCGCGGGCAAATGGTGATCATATGCTTCCTCGCCGCCGGCATATCGTTGTTTCTTGCCTATAATGCCGCAGCTCTTTCCATAGCGGTGTTGGGGCTCTCCCTGACCTCCTTTTTCATGTTCAGCGCGCTCGCGCTGAAGGGGGCCGTCGTTATCGACCTCGCTCCAGAGCAATATCGTGCCGCCTATTTCGGTATCTATACGACGGTCGGACAGGTCGGTGGAGCGAGTGCTCCGGCGATCATCGGGTTCATGGTCACGGCCAGTGGCAGCTTTGCCACCGGCTTTGCCTTCATGATTGCCGCACTCTGCACTGGGGCGGTCTGCATGACCGCTTTGCTTCCAATGCTGACACGGCATCGGATCGCTTCGGGCCAGGCGCTGAAAGCTGCGGTCGCCTGACAATGACATCCGTCGAATTCGCTGAAATCGGACGCAAATGCTGAAGCCGGATGAGCGGATCCCGGCGCTGGTTGGGGGAAGCTGCAAGGAATCATGAGGGGTATTGCGCGTTGTAACCACTCGTTTCGATCGATGAGAGGGGCACTAGATCCCCTTCGTTTGGGGAGGTGCCGAAATGGATATCATTCAGAGCAAAATGACCGGACGTTCGGAAGGTGAGCTGGACACGAACTTTGCCCAGCGCCTCAGCGACTTCGACCGCGCCAGGTCTTTGGCGTCGATGGTGGCTCTCTGCGCACCACATCTGTCCGGGCGGGAATACGAAGTCGCAAGGTCCTTTTGGGATCACTGCGCCCCGGACCGGGCAACAGACCGCTGGACCTCTGACGTGACCGAGAAGCTGGTCCAGGCGACCGCGGGCTGTCTTGCGGCAATGTACAGCAATCCGCTCGACCGGGAATGGGTCGACATGACCTGGCAGTTGGCGCGGTCCGCCGATGAGCACGGTATTTCGTTGAGCAAACTGCTGGCAGGCATTGCCGATGCGGACCGCTGCGCACGCGCGATCATCGCGCGCGCACTGGCTGACGACGTCCTTGTCATGCTGCAAGCCCTGGAAGCCTTGTCTCGCCTTTCCTTGCTTGAAGCGGATATCATGGCGGCCGCGGTTTCCATCAAGGAGCAGAGGCGGCGCGACGGGACGCGGGCAGAACTGCTCGCGGCCTTTCGCGAGCGGATTGCCGCCGCCGTCGACGAAACGTCGAAGCGTTCCCACGGGATTACCGGTCGTGTGTCGGAAGTGTCGCGTTCCGCGGAGCATACTCTGGCCAGGACGTCAGAAGTCGCAGCTGCCGCGGATCAGTCAGCCAATGCGATGCGCGAGGCAGCGCAAACTGCGGCCGGCCTTCTCAACACGATCGAGGTGGTGCGATCGGAAATCGAGACGGCCAGCCAAGCCGCGCAGCAGGCGGTGACACAAGCCCGTCTCTCGGCGAACCTGTCGGACGACCTTTCAAGCCACACCGACGCGATCGCGTCGATCGTCACCCTGATCCGTGACATCGCCGCACAAACCAATACGCTCGCGCTGAATGCGACCATCGAAGCTGCCCGCGCCGGAGAAGGCGGGCGCGGATTTGCTGTCGTGGCGCAAGAAGTAAAATCGCTCGCCAGCCAGACAGCCCGTGCGACAGACGAAATCGCCAAGAAAATCAGCGCGATTCAATCTGCGACGAGCAAGGCCGTTACATCGAATACGGCGACGTTCGATGCGATCGAAGCGATTGGAGCCTCCACGCAGCGGCTGGGCGAGACCGTCGGGGGTCAAGTCGGCGCGGTCGCGACAATCGCTGCCGCGGTCGATGAAACTGCGGTGGCTGCCGCTGCCATGTCGGGACTGGTGGGCGAAATTCGCCACCAGACCGAGCATGGTTTTTCCGAAATCGGCGGGATGAAATGCGAGTTCGAAGAGATTGATTGCGAACTGGTGAAGCTTAGCAAGTCGGTGCAGGAATTTATCGAGAGTGTGACGACAACATCCAAACAATAGGAGCCGGGTAACCTGGTGTCGACAGCAGCTCACTTCCGATCAATCCATCGCTTCTCGCGCAATATGGAACACGCCGTCTCCTGGGCGCAACACCCAGGAAAATCGCCGGCCCCCGCTGGGGACTGATCAATGATCCTGTTTCACCGGCCTGGTCGTCGGCCGATGGCGGATATGTAGCGGCGCCAGGCAGCTGCGCGCAAAGAGGTGCCCAAAGGATCCGTGCAGGCAAACCGAGGCGATGGCGATGCAGGATAGATGTATTGCCGCGCGAGACTGAGGCGGGCTGCCGAAAACGACTGGCGAACAGGGCTTCGAGCAGATGTCTCACCGCTTTCTCGTTCTGGCAACGGCGCGATCCCGCCGACAATGCCCTGAAGAAAGACACAAGAAATTCATATCCGTAAATTCTGCATGCACATAGCAGAAGTGTGTTGACCCTCCGGGAGTGGCTCTATACGAGTCCGCTCTGCGAGCAGCGATGCTGACGCGAAGCCGCCGGCGTGGCCGGCCACTCGGAGAGATGAATGCTGCACACGGCTCATCGTGAAGGCGCTGCTGTTGCCCAACGGTCGGGGGGCAGGGTGCTCGTCGACTGTCTGCTCGCACATGGCGTGGACACTATCTTTTGCGTGCCGGGTGAAAGCTACCTCACCGTCCTCGATGCGTTGCACGACGTACAGGATCGAATCCGCATCATTGTGGGCAGGCACGAGGCCAGCGTCGGCCAGATGGCGGAAGCCTATGGAAAGCTGACCGGCAAGCCGGGGATTTGCTTCGTGACGCGCGGGCCGGGGAGCTGTCACGCGTCAATAGCAGTGCACACCGCGCATCACGACGCGACGCCGTTGATCCTGTTCATCGGCCAGGTCGGTCGCGACCAACTCGGCCGCGATGCGTTTCAGGAAATGGATTATCACGGCCTCTTCGATCATACGGCGAAATGGGTCACCGAGATAGCTGACCCGAACCGCATTCCCGAACTGATCAGCAGGGCCTTCCACACCGCGGTCAACGGCAAGCCCGGTCCGGTCGTCGTGTCGATTCCCGAGGACATGCAGAACCAGCTCTGTGCGCCAGCGACGCCTGCGCACTACAAGCTGGCAGGTGCCGCACCCAGCACGGAGTCGCTGGAGCAATTGCAGTCTCTTGTCGAGGCTGCGGAACGCCCGATTCTCGTGCTTGGCGGCAGCGGATGGTCGGCTGAATCGGTTGCCGATATCCGTTCCTTTGCGGAAGTCTTTGGACTCCCGGTTGCCACAGGGTTCCGACGTCAGGATCTCTTCGACAACAGTCATCCCAACTATGTCGGCGATCTGGGCATCGCTCCGGACAAGAAGCTCATCGAGCTGGTCGGCAGTTCCGATCTTCTGCTGGTGGTGGGCGAGCGGCTCGGCGACGCTACCAGTGCTTCTTATACGACGTTCCAAATCCCCAGGCCGGCCCAGACGCTGATCCATGTCCACCCCGGTGCCGAGGAGCTCGGTGCTCTGTACGAGGCAGATCTGCTGATCAACGCGACGGCCCGGGAATTCTCCAGCGCCGTTGCTCGTCTGGTGCCGCGCGGCGGGATCGACCGCGGAACATGGGTCACGGGCGGACGAGCGGCTTACGAGCACTTCTCGGTTCCGCCGACTTCGGGCCACCCCAGGATCGACGTGGCGCGAATCATCAAGGAACTGAGCGATCGGTTGCCGTCCAATGCGGTCATCAGTAACGGCGCCGGCTTGTACACGGCTTTCGTGCACCGATTTTACCAGTTTCGCGATTATGGAAGCCAGCTCGCTCCGACCACCGGTGCGATGGGGTACGGCCTGCCGGCGGCCATAGCGGCCAAAGTCGTGTACCCTGATCGGCCCGCCGTCTGCTTTGCCGGGGATGGATGCTTCATGATGGCGTCGCAAGAACTTGCGACTGCCGTGATGTTCAACCTCAACCTCATCGTCGTCGTGATTGACAATTCGAGCTACGGCTCCATTCGGCATCATCAGGAAAAATATTTCCCGGGCCGGGTTGTCGCGACGGACTTGGTCAGCCCCGATTTCGTAGCCCTGGCTGAGGCCTATGGTGCCTATGCCGAGCGGGTCGAGGCGACAGAGGATTTCGCCGCCGCTTTCGAGCGGGCAGCCAATTCGGGTCGGCCGGCCTTGCTGACCTTCCGCCAGGATATCACGGAAGTCGTACCGACAAAGCCGAAGCTTGCTGAGCCGGCAGCGCCCGAGATCGTCGCGTGAGCAGGCAAGATCGCGCACATAGCCGTGCGCTACCCGGCGCCAAGGGCCGCTAGTCGAGGCGAACCCAAAGAAGAAACGGGCTCGTCGGGAATGCCGACCCTGTCTGGGCTGATCGTGGAGAGAGTATGAATATCGACCTGATGCTCAAGGATCCGCTCTGGGGTGCGGCGGCAGTCCAGTCCGTCAAGGAAATTTCGCTGAGCTACCGTGACGAAATCGTCGAATGCGAACGGCGCGGCCTATTTCCAAAGGAAGCGTTCCGGGAGATGGGGCGACGGGGCCTGCTTGGGGTCGTGACCCCGACGGCCTTTGGCGGCTATGGGGGGGACGCACCGGAATACTGCCTCACGACGGAGGCGATGGCGCGGTACAATCTCGTCTCGTCGCAGATCCAGATTCAAGGTCAACGTTGGCTGGTGGATTGGGGCACCGACGAGCAGAAGCAGAAATATCTGCCGGGCCTTGTGGCTGGTACGCTCGTTTTCTCTGAATCGATCTCCGAGCGGGGTGCCGCGTCGTCGCTCAAGCAGCTCAAGGCGACCGGCCGGCGCGATGGTGACGACTGGATCATCAATGCCGAGAAGATCCATATCAATCTGGGCAAGGAGTCGGACGTCAGCCTTGTTTACGCGATGGCCGAGGAAGGATTGACCGCGTTTCTCGTCGACACCCATCTTCCCGGGATTCGTCGCGAACACAGCAATCCACTCGGCGGGCGGCTGATGCCAACCGCCGACATGTATTTCGAAGACGTCCGCATACCTGGCTCCGCCGTGTTGGGAGAACCGGGCAAGGGTTTCGCCACCTTCCTGAGCACATTCAACGTCAGCCGGCTGGGCAATGCGTCCGAACTGCTCGGCGCCGCGCAGCGCGCGCTGGCGGACGCTACTGCTTATGCCCGCGAACGGCAGGTGGGAACCAACCATGTGACCGATTTTCAGGGCATCCAGTGGATCCTGGCCGATTCCTACGGGCTCCTCTACTCAGCGTCGCTGGTGCGGGATCGCGCGGCGAACCTTGTGGCCGCGGGCAAGGAACACGCGTTCGAGGCCACACTTGCAAAGAAGGTCGCGATCGATGCCGCGGAAAAGGTGATCAACGACGTCTTCGCGCTTGTTGGCGGCCATGGCCTCTATCACGAGCAGCCTTACGGCCAGATCCTGTTCGACATAAAGACGCTCCGCATCGGCGGAGGGTCGCTTGAAGTGTTGCGCAACTATGTCGCGCAGCAGCTGCTCAAGAGTCCTGACCTGCGAGGGTTGTGATGATCAATCTGGTGCAACTCATCGCTACTGCGGCGTTGGAAAGTCCCTCGGCGCCCTTTGGCACTTTTCAGGAGAACGACCGGCTTGACCGGGTCCTGGAGCGTGCCACTCTGGTCGCCGACAGCCTGCGGCACAACGGACTGCAACGCGGCGACGTCGTGGCGATCATCGGGACGAACTGTGCGAGCTACATCATCACCTGGATGGCCGCCCAATTGCTCGGAATTCAGACGGCGCAGATCAACCCGGGCTATCCGGACGAATTCCTGGAAACCATGCTGGACGATATTGCGCCAAAGGCGCTCGTCTGGGTATCCAGGAGCCCCGGCACCGTCATCCATCGCCCAATGTGTCAAATCGATGCCTCCAGGGCGTGGCTGGGCGAGATTGCGACGCTGAACGAAGGCATTCGCAACGCTGCCGGATCGGGGTCGGGTGCCGACTGTTCCCGCGACGAGATTGCCGCCTATCTCCATACGTCGGGCACGTCGGGCAACCCGAAATTCTGTGCCTTGAGCCATGGCTATTTCCTACGGCTGGGGCGCTATTTCGCGGATACGATGTCCTTTACCCGGCATGATGTCGTCTTCAATCCATTGCCCCTCTTTCACATCAACCCGATCGGCAACGGCGTCGTCGGTGCGCTTACGGGGAGGGCGGGGTTCCTCTCGACCGAAAAATTCTCCGCACCGGAATTCTGGCCCATGGTGAAGCAGCACGGCGTGACGGCCTTGATTCTGCACGGTCCTCCAGTCAGCCTGTTAAAGGCGAAAACGACAGCCGAGGAGGCGATCGGCCACCGGGTTCGGGTCGGCTTCGCCTGCGAGCCCGGCTTTCTTCAACAATTCGGGGTGCCGCTCGGTGTCGGCGGCTATGGCTCCACCGAAGCCGGAGGCTATTGCCACAGCTGGAAGTTTCGTCCCGACGACAGCGACCCGCCGCCGGAGGGAGCGTCTCATCTGGCGGGCCAATCGCGGTACGACATAGAGTGGCATCTGGCTGACGGCGGCGAGATCCTGGTGCGCGGAAAAGCGCCGCAAGTCCTGTTCTCCGGCTACTATAAGTCAGGCGCGGTCGTTTCCGCCCTGGACGAAGACGGGTGGTTCCATACGGGAGACCGGGGCAGGCTGGACGCATACGGAAATCTTATCTTCATCGAGCGGATGAGCGAATCGATTCGCGTCAACGCGGAATATGTCCCGATCGATTTCGTCGAGGATCGGCTCAGGCGCGCCCCATCCCTGAAGGAGTTCGCCCTTTGGCGGCTGGACTCGCAGAGCCGCGGTCACGAAGCCGTCATCTATACGGTTTCTGAGGATGTAAACGTCGATGAGGTTCGCGCGGTCTTCGCGGACTTGCCGCGTTACATGCATCCGACCAAAATCATTCGGATCGACGTCATCCCGCGCGACACCGGGGTCGGCAAAGTTCAGCGCCGGTTGCTTGGCGATCAAGCCGTCATTGCGGTCCAGAGCCTGTCGTGAGCGATATCCGGATCGAGCGGCGGGGTGCGATCGCTATCGTCGAGATCTGCAGGCCTCCCAACAACTTCTTCGACGTCGACCTGCTCAGGGAGATTGCAGACGCTTTCGACGATTTCGACGCTGACAAGGCGATCCGCTGCATCGTTTTGTGCGCGGAGGGGAAAAACTTCTGCGCCGGGGCGAATTTTGCACCGGCGGTCGGCGATGGCTCCGCCATTGATGCGAGCCCGATCTATACGGAAGCGTTGCGCCTGTTTCGGGTCAACAAGCCGGTCGTCGCGGTCGTCCAGGGCGGCGCGATCGGTGGAGGCCTGGGCCTGGCTCTCACGGCCGACTTCCGCGTAGCAAGCGCCGAGACTCGCTTCGCTGCCAACTTCAACCGGCTGGGCATCCATCCCGGTTTCGGACTGTCGGTGACCTTGCCCCGCGTGGTGGGCGTACAACGGGCCGCCATGCTCTTCTACACGGGCCAGCGCTTCACGGGCATAGAAGCACATATGATGGGCCTGGTGGACGTGCTCGCCGAAGAATCCGACCTTCGGAATGCCGGCCTGAAGCTGGCCGGGCAGATTGCCCTGTCGGCTCCACTTGCCGTGACATCGACACGCCGCACGCTGCGGCGCGGCCTTGCCGATGATGTCGCGAATGCGATCGAGCATGAGTTGCGCGAGCAGGACGTCCATTTCCGCACGGCGGACTTCAAGGAAGGTGTGCGGGCGATGGGGGAACGCCGCGTGCCACAATTTTCGGGTGATTAGGACGGCTTGGAAAAATGAGCGTCCGCACCGCGTCGACTGCGCCCTTCGCCGGTGGCGGCAGCCTGATCAAAATGCGGTACGGCGCCGAGGTAAACGCCGTGCATGAGATCAGAAAAACCGCGGTGATCGGCGCCGGCGTGATGGGCGCGGGAATCGCAGCGTTGTTCGCGAACGCCGGGCTTTGTGTCGCACTTCTGGACATCGATCCGGCACTGTCGGCGGCTGCGGTTTCCCGTCAGATCAAGGCAGGCGGCTTCACGGATCCTGCCTTTGCCGATCGCATCCGGACGGGATCGAGCATAACCGATCTCGATATGGTCGCAGACGCAGACTGGATCGTTGAGGCCGCGGCCGAGAGTCTCGACACCAAGCATCAAATCTTCACCGCGCTCAACGCAGTCAGGAAGCGCGGGTCGATCGTCTCCTCGAACACATCGACCATTCGTCTTTCGCAACTCGTCGGGGGCATGGACCCGCTCGATGCTCGGGATTACCTGATCGCGCATTTCTTCAATCCTCCGCGCACGATGAAGCTCCTTGAACTGGTTGCGGGACCGCAGACGCGCCTAGAGGCTACAGCCCTGGTCACCGCATTTTCAGAGGAAAGTCTTGGACGGTGCGTGGTGCCGTGCCGTGACACGCCGGGCTTCATCGCCAATCGGATCGGTAATTTCTGGACCGCAGTGGCGCTCGATGCGGCGATTGCGCAAAACCTCGATGTCGAGGAAGCCGACGCCCTTATCGGATATGCGTTCGGGTCCGCTGCCGGAATCTTCGGCCTGCTCGATCTGGTCGGCATCGACCTTGTGCCGACCGCGTCGCGCAGCCTGCGATCAGCCTTGGCGGATGATGATCCCTTGCAGGCTTATCCGGCGGAACCGCCGTTGATCACGGCGATGATCGCGGAAGGGCGCGTCGGCAGAAAGGCGGGCGCGGGCTTCTTCCGCAAGGATCACGAAGGAACGTTGCAGGTGCTCGACCTTCGCGATCGAACATATCGTGCGCGCCGTCCTGCCTCGTCGCCCGCACTTGCCGCGACAGAGGGAGACCTGCGTCTCTTGATGAGCCACGAAAGCGCGGGTGGCCGCTTCATGTCGGTGGTCATGAGTCGGACACTTGCCTACGCGGCCTCGCTGATCCCGGAGATCGCCGATACGCCCGACCACATCGATCAAGCGATGCGCGAGGGATATGGATGGCAACAGGGGCCTTTCCAGCTGATCGAGCGGCTCGGCCCTGGCTGGCTGGTGACCCGCCTGCGGGCGGAGCATATCCCGGTCCCCGCCTCGCTCGAGGATGCCGGAAGCGGAACTTCGGTGACCTGAGCGCGACGCCGAAACCGGGCACGTCGGGTTTCACGCATCGGACATTCGATATGAGGCCGGCGCGACCTGCCGACGCAAGCGCAAAGCGCGGGCCGTCAATTCGATCCGGCCGCCCGCGACGGTGCCCAAGGCGAAAGCGAGCACCACGAGATCGGAATGCGCGACGTTTGCGCCAATCTCCTGGGTGAACATCCACCGCACGACCGGGCGGATCGACAGGATGAGGAGGAGCAACCCGAAGGCGTTTGCCGGCAGCCGCTGCATCACTCGTCCCGTGTCGTCCAGCGACAGAATGATCGTGCGGGCTCGCACGCCTCCAAGCAGGGCGCCGGCTGCTGTCGCGGGCACGGACCACAGCCAAATGAGAGGCAGTGGTCGTGCAAGGCAGAAGGCGAGCGCGGTGATCGAAAGGGAAAGGCCGAGCAGGCCCCATTGACGCGCCAGCTTGAGCCGTCGCTCGCGGGAGAGGCGCCGCCGCATCAGGCCCAGCGCGGCAAACCCCAGCACCGGCCCGATCAGGCCGGGCATCAAGACAGGGCTAGCCACCACCCGGGCGAAATCTCCTTCACGCCAATGCCATATCGCCCACGACTCTTTCAAAGATATGAATGATCTATGCGCATGCAGGAAGGCGAACTCTTCATCGACATGGGGTGGGCCTCCGCCGAATGGCGGTTATAGCGCGGAGCGCACCTGCGCAAAGACGAGGCGCCGTAGGTCGCGTTCGGTGCCCAGCTCGACCACAGCGTCGGCGCGGTCCGGCATTTCCCGGATGATATGACGCGTGAGGCGTTCATAATATTGGACGAAGCGGGTCACTTCATCGTCCGTCATGACGCGCAGATCGTGCCGTTCTTCCCTGCTTCGATCCCGTAGCTTGGCTTCCTGCTCGCGGCGCCAGCCAGCCACCACCTCGAAACCGGGTGGCTTCAGGAAGATCAGGAAATCGATGCGCGAAAACAGCGACTGATACCGCGCCAGTTCCGCGTTGACGAACCCGCGCCAGATTCCGTCCGGGTCCAGATCGCGCTCCAGATCATTGATCGGCTCCGCGAGCGCCTCGGGCAATTCCGGTCTCGCGCCCACGCACCAACCCTCGAACAGGACGATATCGGCACGGCCGTCGATAACCTTGCCCTGCTCCAGGGACCGTCGATCATCCGTCGCCTTGTCGAATGAGGGCAGGGCGGTACTTGGCCCGGTCAGGAGCCGATCCATAAGTTCGTTTCCGAGCGCCAGATCATGAGAGCCCGGCGGGCCGCGGGTGGCGAGCAGAGGATGCGTCGTCGATGCCAAGCGGGTTCGCTCCGCGCGGGTAAGATAGAGATCGTCCAGCGAAAGGATCGCGACCCGCAAGCCTACGGCCTGCAGCAATAGGCGTATCGCCTCGGCGCCGGTCGACTTGCCGCTCCCCTGAGGCCCGCACAGTCCCACGACGCGGGGCCCGCTCCCCTGACGCACATGAGCTGCGATGCGGTCCGCCAGCGGCGCATAGATATGTTCGATCGCGGCGCGGAAGGACGTTGGCAGCGCTTCCGTCACCATAAACGCATCGATATTTGCGGTCAGTTCGTCGGAATTCATTTGATGGAGTTTCTTTGCTCGTTGCCCGGGCTTGCGCGCCATTATGCTTGAACGCAGGAAGACAGAAAGCCTTGTCAGGTGATCTGTCAATATTTAAACGGCGGGGTGTGGTCTCGCCCGTTCCGGATCATCACCGGATGAAGGCCCATGACGGCGAGCAACGCCTGATTCCGTTGGAAGGATTTCACCTTGGCTGTTACCGTAATCGACCCCAACTCGGCCCTTATTGTCATAGACTTGCAGAAGGGTATCGCTGGCATGTTCCCCGGTGCCGAGGTGTTGCAGGCGGTGGTGGGAAATACGAACCGGCTTGTGCAGGCGTTTCGGGAGAAGGGACTGCCCGTCGTGATGGTCGTGGTTGCCGGAACGGCGCCGGGGCGGACCGACGCGCCGCCGCGGGGGCTGAAGGAGCTGCCGCCCGGCTTTACCGATCTCTTGTCCGAGCTGAGCCATGACGCGACCGACATCCTGATCGTGAAGAAGACCCCCGGAGCCTTTGCCAATACCGGATTGAAGCACAAGCTTGACGATCTGGGCGTGACACAGGTCGTGATCACCGGTGTTGCCACCAGCAGCGGCGTCGATTCGACGGCACGGCAGGCATATGAGCTTGGCTACAACGTCACGCTTCCGACCGATGCGATGACCGACGGGAATCCGGAGGCTCACAATGCGAGCGTCACGAAGGCCTTTCCGCGTATCGCCGAAACCGGGACGACGGATGACGTTCTCGCGATCCTGGCGCAGAGTGCCTGACCACCCATTACCAGGACATGGCGGGCAAGCCGTTCGGTTTCCTTGGCGGTTCGACGATGCGCTGTGCTGCGGCAAGGCTCGGGACTTCGGCGGAGCCGAGCGGCGCGATCGCGGACCTTCCAACGGACGGGCTGGTACGCGCAAAGAGGTTTCAGATTGAACGCAGCCCAGTACGTAACATCCCCAATCTCTTCCTATGCTGCACTGCGGTAATTTACCTCTCTCTCGCCACGTGCGGAACCAAAGAATTGGCAAACCAGAAAAATATCCGAATCTGGATCGTCGCGTCATTCGCGCTCGCGAGCGGTTGCTCGCTTGCGCCGCGTCCGCTGCATCCCGAACTACCGACTCCGGCGCGCTACCCGCCGGCGGCCGAGGCGGTTGATGCACCGTCCGCCGCACGGCTGGGCTGGCAGGCATTCTTCGCCGAGCCCGAACTGCAGGCGCTGATTGCGCGTGCGCTCGACAACAATCGCGACCTGCGTGCCGCCGCCGCGCGCATCGAGCAGGCGCGTGCGACGCTGCGCCTGCGTGGCGGCGATCTACTGCCCCAGCTCAGCGGCTCGGCCAGCATGGCCAAGATCGGTGTGCCCGACCAGTTTTCGCAGCTGCTGGGCAAGGACACGCTGACAAGCTACGACGGATTGCTCCAGACAAGCTGGGAGATCGACCTCTTCGGCCAGCTGCGCAACCTGCGCGCCGTTGCGCTCCAGCACTATCTGGCGAGCGAAGCGGCGCGGCGCGGCGTTGCCACCAGCCTGGTTGCCCAAGTGGTCACTGGCTATCTCACCGATCGCGAATATGCCGAGCGCCTGGCGCTGGCCCGCGACACGCTCGCCAATCGCGAGGCGTCGTTGCGTCTGCTCACGCGGCGCTTCGAGGTCGGCTCGGGCTCGAAGGTCGAAGTGACTCAGGCCGAGACGCTGCGTACCCAGGCGCTGGGCGCAGCGCAGTCGATCGAGTTGGCGCGCGCGCAGAATCTCGACGCGCTGGCGGTGCTGGTCGGCGAACCGGTAGGGGAGGGCGCGATGACGCGCTCGCTCGCCCAGATCGGGCTCGATCAGCCGATCCCCGCCGGTCTGCCTTCGGAACTGCTCGTCTATCGGCCGGACATCGCCGCCGCCGAGCACCAGCTGCGCGGTGCGGAGGCCGATATCGGCGCCGCCCGCGCGGCCTTTTTCCCCAACATCAGCCTGACCGCGGGGATAGGATCCACCACCGACGACCTTGGTCATTTGTTCGCCGCGGGCACCGGCCTCTGGCTGTTCCGCCCCAGCGTGTCGCTGCCGATCTTCACCGGCGGCAAGCTGCACGCGAATCTCCGGGCATCCGAGGCGCAACGCGACGAGATGGTCGCCAACTACGAGAAGACCATCCAGGGCGCGTTCCGCGACGTGGCCGACGCACTGGCGCAACGCCGATGGCTTGCCGCGCAGATCGACACGGCGAACCAGTCGATCGCTGCGCTCGCCGAGCGGTCGCATCTTGCGCAGATCCGCTATGAGGCTGGTCGCTCCGCCTATCTCGACGTGCTCGATGCCGAGCGCGACCTGTTCTCGGCCCGTCAGACACTGGTGCAGCTGCGGCGCGCCTGGTTGACGAGCGGCGTCGCGCTCTACGCAGCGCTCGGCGGGGGCTTTTCCGAAACGCCAAGCCAGGGGCAACATCCATGAACGACTGGAAGAAATGGGCCGTGCGCGGCGCGATCGTGATCGCCGTGCTGATGGCCAGCTATGTCGGCTGGCGGCTGTTGAACCACGACGGGCTAGGCGACGCCGTCGCCGACGGCAACGGCCGAGTCGAGGCGACTGAAATCGATATCGCCGCGAAGGCGCCGGGGCGCATCCGCACGGTGCTGGTCGACGAGGGCGATGTCGTGCGGGCCGGCCAAATTCTCGCGACGATCGACGTCGACTCGCTCCTGGCGCAGCGCGCGCAAGCCGTGGCCCAGCTGCAGGCGGCGCTGACATCGGTGCAGTCGGCGGAGGCGCAGGTCACACAGGCGCTTAGCCAACGCATCGCAACGCTCGCGCAGCAACGTCAGCGCGAGGCGGACCTGAGCTCGGCGGGCGAACATCTTGCCAGGTCGACCACGCTAGCTTCCGAGGGCGCCACGCCGCGGCAGGAGCAGGAAGACGATCGTTCGCGCCTGCGGAGCGCAGAGTCGGGCGTCGAAGCCGCGCGCGCGCAGGTCGGCGCGATCGACGCGGCGGTGGCGACTGCCCGTGCGCAAGTCGCCGGCGCGCGCGCCAATGTCGAGGCCGGGCAGGCGGCGATCCACCGCATCGACGCCGATATCGCCGACGCCGTGCTGCGCGCGCCGCGCTCGGGCCGCATCCAGTATCGCATCGCCGAGCCGGGCGAAGTCGTCGCTGCGGGGGGCAAGGTGCTCAACATGATCGACCTGAGCGACGTCTACATGACCTTCTTCCTGCCTGAACAGGCAGTGGGCCGCGTCGGCATGGGCGACGAGGCGCGCATCGTGCTCGACGCCATGCCCGGCCGCGTGATCCGCGCGCGCATCTCGTTCGTGGCCGATGTCGCGCAGTTCACGCCCAAGACGGTCGAGACCAGGGACGAGCGCCAGAAGCTGATGTTCCGCGTGCGCGCTTCGATCCCGCCGAAGCTGTTGGCACAGCTCTCCGCGCAAGTGAAGTCGGGCATGCCGGGCATGGCGTATGTCCGCATCGATGCCTCCAAGCCGTGGCCGGCCAAGCTCGCGCTCAAGCCGTGAGCGATTCCGCGATCCACCTCTCCGGCGTCGGGCTGGACTATGGTGGCACGATCGCGCTCGAAGGCGTCGATCTCGAGCTGCCGCAGGGGCAGGCGGTCGCGCTGATCGGGCCGGACGGTGTCGGCAAGTCGAGCCTGTTCGCGCTGGTCGCGGGCGCCCGCGCGATCCAGGACGGCACCGTGGAAGTGCTCGGTGGCGACATGGCCGACGCGGCGCATCGCCGTCGCGTCTGTCCGCGCGTAGCCTATATGCCACAGGGACTGGGCAAGAACCTCTACGCCACACTCTCGATATTCGAGAATATCGATTTCTTCGCCCGGCTGTTCGGCCAGGCTGAGGCCGAGCGCGTGCGGCGGATCGACGAGCTGATGGACGCGACCGGTCTCACGCCGTTCCGCGACCGGCCCGCGGGTAAGCTCTCGGGCGGCATGAAGCAGAAGCTCGGCCTGTGCTGCGCACTGATCCATGATCCCGATCTGCTGCTGCTCGATGAGCCGACCACCGGCGTCGATCCGCTGTCGCGCGTGCAGTTCTGGGAGTTGATCGACCGCATCCGCGCCGGTCGGCCGGGCATGAGCGTGCTGGTCGCGACGGCCTATATGGAGGAGGCCGAGCGGTTCGACTGGCTCGTGGCGATGGACGGCGGCCGCGTGCTGGCGACCGGCACAGCGCAGGAGTTGCGCGCGCGCGCCGGTGCCGCGACACTCGAAGAGGCATTCATCGCGCTACTGCCCGAAGCGCGGCGACTGGAGCACCACATGGTCACCGTCCCGCCGCGGGTGGCCACGACCGACGGCACGCCGGTGATCGAGGCGCGCGGTCTGACCAAGCGTTTCGGCGCCTTCACTGCGGTCGACCATGTCGATTTCCGCATCGAGCGCGGCGAGATCTTCGGCTTCATCGGCTCGAACGGCTGCGGCAAGACGACGACGATGAAGATGCTGACGGGGCTGCTCCCCGCCAGCGAAGGCGAGGCGCTGCTGCTCGGCCGCCCGGTCGACTCCAACGACATCGCGACCCGCAAGCGCGTCGGATATATGTCGCAGAGCTTCTCGCTCTACACCGAGCTGACAGTGCGGCAGAATCTCGAGCTGCACGCTGAGCTCTTCCAGGTGCCAGCGGACCAGCTTGCCGCGCGTGTTGCCGGGATGGCGGATCGGTTCGATCTCGCCGGGCTGATGGACGCCTATCCCGAGAGCCTGCCACTGGGCCAGCGCCAGCGGCTCAGTCTCGCCGTGTCGATCATCCACGCGCCCGAGATATTGATCCTCGACGAGCCGACCTCGGGCGTCGACCCGATCGCGCGCGACACCTTCTGGCAGATGATGGTCGACCTCGCACGCAACGATGGCGTCACCATCTTCATCTCGACCCATTTCATGAACGAGGCCGAGCGCTGCGATCGCATCGCGCTGATGCATGCCGGCAAGGTGCTGGCGATGGATACGCCGGGGAAGGTAGTGGCGGACGCCGGTGCGGCGAACCTGGAAGACGCGTTTATCCGCTTGCTCCGCAAGCTCGAAGGCGACGAAGCGCCGCGGGGCGATCTGCGTCTGGCGCTCGCCGAGGGGGGCCGCAAGGTCGAGCCGACGAAGCTGGCCGACGCGGCCGAACCGGGCCCGATCCCGCCCGATCCGCCGCCCGGGGTGCCGAGCCGCTTCAGCGTGCAACGCCTGCTGAGCTACACGCGGCGCGAAGCACTGGAGCTGCGCCGCGATCCGGTACGGGCCACGCTCGCGCTCGTCGGCAGCATCCTGCTGATGCTGATCATCGGCTATGGCATCAGCCTCGACGTCCAGAATCTGCCCTTCGCCGTGCTCGACCGCGATGGTAGCAGCACCAGCCGCAATTATGAGCTCAATCTCGCCGGCTCGCGCTACTTCGTCGAGCGGGCGCCGGTGCACAGCTATGCCGAGCTCGATCGGCGCATGCGCGACGGCGAGCTGAGCGTCGTCATCGAGATTCCGCCGCATTTCGCGCGCGACATCCGCCGCGGCACGCCGGTCGCGATCGGGATGTGGGTCGACGGCGCGATGCCGAGCCGGGCGGAGACGGTGCTCTCCTATGTCCAGGCGATGCATGTCACATGGCTCTCGCAATTCTCGATGGAGCAATTGGGCGTGCGGCCGGCGCTTGGCCCGGTCAACATCGAGACCCGTTATCGCTACAACCCCGATGTCGCGAGCCTCGTGGCGATCGTTCCCGCCGTGATCCCGATGCTGCTGCTGTTCATTCCGGCAATGCTGACAGCCTTGAGCGTGGTTCGCGAGAAGGAGCTGGGCTCGATCGTCAACCTTTACGTCACGCCGGTCACGCGGTCCGAATTCCTGGTCGGCAAGCAGCTCCCCTATATCGCGATCGGTATGTTCAATTTCGCGCTGCTGCTGGGGATGGCCGTCACCATCTTCGGCGTGCCGGTCAAGGGCAGCTTGCTCGCGCTCTCCGCCGCGGCGCTGCTCTACGTCATGAGCGCGACGGCGATCGGGCTCATCTTCTCGAGCTTTACGCGCAGCCAGATCGCCGCGATCTTCGGCACCGCGATCGGCACGATGATCCCCGCGATCCAGTTCTCGGGCATGCTGACACCGGTCTCGTCGCTGGAAGGGACGAGCAAGCTGATCGGCGAGATCTTTCCGGCAAGCCATTTCGTCACGATCTGCCGCGGCGTTTTCTCCAAGGGGCTGGGTTTCGCGGACCTGCCCCAGGCCTTCCTCGCGCTCGCGATCGCGGCACCGGTGCTCACCGCCGCGGCGATCGCGCTGGTGCGCAAGCAGGAGCATTGAGCGATGCGCGTCGCCAACATCTTCCGGCTTGGCATCAAGGAACTGCGGAGCCTGTGGCGCGACCGGATGATGGTGGTGCTGATCCTCTGGGCCTTCACCGCTTCGGTCTATGTCGCCGCCAGCGGCGTTCCGGAAACGCTCAACAAGGCGCCGATCGCGATCGTCGACGAGGATCAGTCATCGCTTTCACAGCGGATCACCAGCGCCTTCTACCCGCCCTATTTCATGCCGCCCGCGTTGATCTCGCAGAAGCAGATCGACTCGGCAATGGATCAGGGGACCTTCACCTTCGTCCTGGACATCCCGCCCAATTTCCAGCGCGATCTGCTCGCCGGCCGCAACCCGGCGATCCAGCTCGACGTCGATGCGACGCGCATGGCGCAGGCCTTTTCGGGTAATGGCTATATCCAGCGGATCGTCAGCAGCGAAGTGAGCCGCTTCGTCGGCCGCGACCAGCCGGGCGCTGCGCTGCCGATCGACCTCGTGGTGCGTTCCCGCTTCAATCCGAACCTGACCGCGTTGTGGTTCGGTGCGGTGATGCAGATCATCAACCACGTCACCCTGCTCTCGATCATCCTGACCGGCGCCGCGCTGATCCGCGAGCGCGAGCACGGCACTGTCGAGCATCTGCTGGTGATGCCCGTGACGCCGTTCGAAATCATGGCGGCCAAGGTCTGGTCGATGGGGTCGGTGGTGCTGGTTGCGACCTGGCTGTCGCTCATTTTCGTCGTCGAGGGGGCGATGCGGGTACCGATCCAGGGCTCGATCGCGCTGTTCCTCGTTGGTACCGCCGCGCATCTGTTCGCAACGACGTCGATGGGCATCTTCCTCGGCACCTTCGCGCGGTCGATGCCGCAGTTCGGCCTGCTCGTGATCCTGACGATCGTTCCGCTCCAGTTGCTTTCGGGCGGCAGCACGCCGCGCGAGAGCATGCCAGTGATCGTGCAGGACGTGATGCTGGCCGCGCCGACGACGCATTTCGTCAAGCTCGCGCAGGGCATCCTCTATCGCGGCGCCGACCTCGGCGTGGTCTGGCCCCAGCTGCTCGCGATCATCGCCATCGGCGCGGTGTTCTACGCCATCGCGCTCGCCCAGTTCCGCAAGTCCATCAACACCATGGCCTGACACCCCAGAAAACCGATCATGGCCACCCGGCTCGCGCGCCGCGTCGCGCTCGTCACCGGCGGCACCACTGGCATCGGCGCGGCGACCTGTCGCGCGCTCAAGGCCGACGGATCGCCGTCGCCGCGACCTATCCGGCGGAGGGTGCGCGCAGCGCCAGCTTCGCTGCCGAGACCGGCATTCCAACCTTCCGCTGGTCGGTCACGGATTATGACGGCTGCGTCGCGGGCGCTGCGCAGGTCGAGGCAGCACTCGGCCCTATCGACATTCTCGTCAGCAACGCCGGCATCTCGCGTGACGGCTCATACTGGTCAATAGGGGCCGCTTGCCGCGCTCAAGCGTCAACCGGGAATTGGCATGCGGCATCCATCAAGCGCCTGGAAACCGTCGTTGCGAAAGCCTCTGGGTGACTCGTGAAGCTCGCCGCCTTGGAAGGTCGGGAATGATCATGGTTAGGAAGACAGAAAGCCTTGTCAGGTGATCTGTCGATAATTATAAGGTTACCTGTCGGGTTGTGCCGTGCCGGGATCTTCGGATGCAAGGCGCACCACGGCATACATCGCTTGATTCTACGTGAAGGAGTTTCACCTTGCCTGTTACCGCAATCGATCCAAAATCGGCCCTGATCGTCATCGATTTGCAGAAGGGTATCGCGGGCATGTTCCCCGGCTCCCAGGCGTTGACGCCGGTGATCGAGAACACCAATCGGCTGGCTGTGGCTTTTCGTGAAAAGGGTCTTCCGGTGGTTCTGGTCACAGTCGCGGGAACAGCGCCAGGGCGGACCGATGCGCCCCCTCGCGGACTGGCTCAACTGCCGGCAGGATTTACCGATCTGATGCCGGAACTCAGCCACGAAGCGACTGACATCCTGATCGTGAAGAAGACCCCTGGGGCCTTCGCCAACACCGGGCTGAAGCATCAACTTGATGACCTCGGTGTCACGCAGGTTGTCATCACCGGTGTCGCCACGAGCAGTGGCGTCGATTCCACAGCGCGTCAGGCTTATGAGCTCGGCTACAACGTCACCCTTCCGACCGATGCGATGACCGACGGAAACCCGGAAACTCATATGGCGAGCATCACGAAGGTGTTTCCACGCATCGCCGAGACGGGGACCACGGATGACGTGCTCGCGCTCCTGGCAAGTGGCGCCTGATCGAGGTTGCCAGCCAGGCCACCTCGGCCGGCGCGGGCGGCGGTTTCATCGCTGCCTGCCACCGGGCAGCGGCAGGCGGATGGTTTCACGGACGCGACTTTCTCCTGGGCCAGCGCCGAAGCGCGGTTGGTCCGGGAATCGTCGACATGCGGGATCGTCACGGGCGGGGCGCGCCTACCGTCGCTGTGGCGGCCAGGTGTGCGCGCGCTGACCGCAGAGCGGTGGATACCGCGCCGTGCGATGTGATGAACTGATCGAACCAGGATCTTCGGGGTCCGAGGACATGTGTATATGAAAATCGGCTTCATCGGTCTTGGCGTCATGGGGCGCCCCATGGCAGGTCATCTTCAGGCAGGCGGGCATGACCTTCTGATCATCCAGCGATCGTCGCCGCCTCCGGCAGAGCTTGTCTCGACCGGCGCGACGGTTCTGGAAACCGCGAGCGTGGTGGCGCGCAATGCCGACGTCATCATTCTCATGCTTCCGGATACACCTGACGTCGAGGCAGTGCTCTTTGGTCCGGACGGGGTCGCTGCCGGTCTCTCCCCGGGCAAGACCGTCATCGATATGAGCTCCATCAGTCCGCTGTCGACCAAGTGCTTTGCCGCGAAGATCGCCGCATTGGGCTGTGACTATCTGGATGCGCCGGTTTCAGGTGGGGAGGTCGGCGCGAGGGCCGCTTCGCTTACAATCATGGTCGGCGGCGATGAAACCGCTTTTGCGAAGGTAACGCCGCTTCTCTCGCTGATGGGCCGCAGCATCACGCGCATCGGCGATGCGGGTGCGGGCCAGACGGCGAAGGTCGCAAATCAGATCATCGTCGCGCTGACGATCGAAGCCGTGGCGGAGGGTCTATTGTTCGCCTCCAAGGCGGGTGCAGACCCCGCCCTGGTCCGCGAAGCCTTGCTCAACGGTTTTGCGGCTTCCCGGGTGCTCGAGGTCCACGGCGCCCGCATGATCGAGCGCAAGTTCGATCCGGGATTCCGCGTCGCCCTGCACCAGAAGGATTTGGACCTCGCCCTTTCGGGCGCACGCGAGCTGGGCCTGGCGCTGCCGAATACCGCAACCGCGCAGGCGCTCTTCAACGCCTGTCAGGCGATCGGTCTCGGAGACTGCGATCACTCGGCGATGGTCCAGGCGCTCGAGCGGCTCGCCGACCATCAGGTCGCTCCCGGCTAGAGGCTGATTTCAAGCTGCTGTCCCCGGTCGCACCAAACGGACTGCGCTCGCGCATGCGGGCACGATGAAACCAAGGAGAATGTGATGGGCGAGAGCGTCATGGCCAATTCGACCGTCGAAATCGAAGACGTCCAGGCGATCCCGCTTGTCGAGCTCAATCCGGGGCGCGTCGACCGCTTTACCGCGGACACCATCTGGCCGGTTTTTGAACGGCTGCGTCGAGAAGATCCGGTTCATTTTACGCCCGAGAGCGAGTTCGGACCCTATTGGTCGGTCACTCGCTGGGCCGATGTCACGGCAGTCGATACCAACAACAAGGTCTTCTCTTCGGCCCGGGGAATTGGCCTTCCCAATTTGGCCGCCGAGCAAGAGCAGATGAAAATGGCGCAAGCCGCTGGCCGACCCGTCGCGCGTGGCGAGGCCGCGACCGATAACAGCTTCATCGGCATGGACGAACCCGAGCACCGCGTGCACCGCAAGGCGGTCAGCCCGGCAATGGCGCCGCCCAACATCGCCAAGATGGCATCGCTGGTGCGAGAGCGTGCCAGTGCCATTCTCGACTCTCTGCCGATCGGCGAACCCTTCGACTGGGTCGATCTGGTCTCAAAGGAGCTGACGACGATGACGCTCGCGACGCTCTTCGACTTCCCGTTCGAGGAACGCCGCAAGCTTCCGTACTGGACGGACATGATCATCAACCAACCCGGCTATGGTCCGGTGAAGAGCTGGGAACAACGGGACCAGGCGCTGGTAGAGTGCGTGACTGCTTTCCAGAAGCTCTGGGACGAGCGGATCGACAGCGAGCCCGCCGGCGATCTCATCTCGATGCTTGCCCACAATCCCGCGACGCGCGAAATGTCGCGCCAGCAATATCGCAGCACCGTGGGCCTGCTGCTTATCGGCGGCAATGACACCACCCGCAACACAATCTCCGGAAGCATCTACGCGCTCAACCGGCATCCGGACCAATATGCCAAGCTGCGGGCCAATCCGGACCTCATCCTATCGATGGTCTCCGAGACACTTCGCTGGCACACGCCCATCTCCTACATGAGTCGCGTGACAACTCGTGATATCGAGCTCGGCGGCAAGACCATCCGGCAGGGCGAACGGGTGGTCATGTGGTACATCTCGGCCAACCGTGACGACGCGGTCATCGAGAATCCGAACGACTTCATCATCGACCGCAAGCGGGCACGCAACCATCTGGCGTTCGGCACCGGCGTGCATCACTGCGTCGGCAATCGCGTCGCGGAGATGCAGCTGACCATCATCTGGGAAGAGATCTTCAAGCGCTTCCCGGAGATCAAACTGATCGGCGACCCGGTGCGTACCCACTCCTCCTTCGTGCATGGATTCGACAACATGCAGGTGGTGATACCGTCACGCCTGTGATGCTCTCAGCCCGACCCGATCCATGGACCCACGCCACCGCACGGCAGCGTCAGTCTGACGTGGCCGCGCCGCGCACCGGTTCGCTGGTCGCACCCATCATCCGGAGGAACGAATGCCGAAATTGATCGTCGAGACGTGCGAAGGACATGTGACGAGCGTCGATGGCGAAGACGGGCTGAGCGTGATGGAGGTAATCCGCGCCGCGGGCTTCGATCAGCTGCTGGCCCTTTGCGGTGGCTGCTGTTCTTGCGCCACGTGCCATGTCTATGTCGATCCGTCTTTCGTCGACAGGCTCCCGCCGATGAGCGAGGATGAGAATGATCTGCTGGATGGTTCGGATCATCGCACCAACAGGTCCCGCCTTTCCTGCCAGCTTCCGTTCGACCGTACGATCGATGGACTCGCAGTGACAATAGCACCGGAGAACTGAGCCTTTAGCAGGCTCGCCGTCGGCGGGACGCCGCGCTGCCGGATCGAGCGAGGTCGCGCCGATCTCGTCCGGCACCCTCGCCGGGTTTATGATCCCCATCGATATCACAAGAATAACTGGCCAGTTTACCTGATTATATATAAAGCAGGTGCATGAACACGAGCCCTGGCCAATCTCTGTCTCCCGAACCGGTCACGGCAGAAATCCGCCGGTCGGTTCCAGACAGCCCAGGCTCCGGCACGTTCCGCTCCTTGAGAAAATATAATTACCGCCTTTGGTTCGGCGGCGGGCTGATCTCAAACATAGGCACGTGGATGCAGCGCACGGCCCAGGACTGGCTGGTCCTGACCCAGCTCACCCACCATAGCGCGACGGCCGTCGGCGTCGTGATGGGCCTGCAATTTGGCCCCCAATTGCTGTTGCTGCCCTGGGCCGGCTACGCGGCTGACCGATTCGACCGGCGTCGGCTCCTCATGGTGACGCAGGCAGCGATGGGCATGCTCTCGCTCGCGCTGGGCTTGCTCGTCGTCACCGGGCTTGTCCATCTCTGGCAGGTCTACATCCTTGCCTTCCTGTCGGGGTGCGTCACCGCGATCGACGGGCCTGCGCGCCAGACCTTCGTCTCCGATCTGGTCGGGGAAGAACATCTCGCCAACGCTGTGGCGCTGAATTCGACGTCCATGAACTCCGCGCTTTTGGTTGGCCCGTCCGTGGCAGGCATCGTTATCGCCGCAGTTGGTTCAGGGTGGGCGATCCTGATCAACGGGGCATCGTTCATTGCCGTGCTTGGTTCGCTATTCTTCTTGCGCAAGAGCGAACTTCATCCGAGCGTCCGGGCCGGTCGCGCCCGGGGTAGTCTAGTGGAAGGGCTGCGCTACGTCCGGTCTCGCCCGGATATCGGCGCCATCCTGTGGATGATCGCGCTCATCGGCACATTCGGCCTCAATTTTCCGATTTTCATCTCGACCATGGCGACCAGAATCTTTCATGGCGGCGCGTCTCTGTACGGCCTCCTCTACTCGGTAATGGCGCTCGGAACGATCGGCGGCGCGCTCATCGCCGCGCGCCGGAAAAAGCCGAATTTCCGACTTATTCCCTTGGCGGCGGCAACGTTCGGGATCGGTTTCGTGCTCGCGGCGATCACGCCAAACGCCTGGTTGTTCGGCGCGGCGCTCGTCCTCATCGGCATTTCGTCGCTCACTTTCTCCAATGCCACGAGCAGCCTGATGCAATTGTCGACCCCTCCGGTCATGCGGGGGCGGGTCATGGCGCTGCGTCTGGCGATCGGTGTTGGCGGGACGCCGATCGGCGCCCCGATCGCAGGCTGGGTTGCCGACACATTCGGTCCGCGCTGGGCGCTGGGCGTCGGCGCCGCTGCCGGATTCGCCGCGACGGCAGTCGCTATCCGGTATCGCACGAGGCGCAGATGAAGGCGGCAGCCTGTCCCGCTTCGGCGCTTCCGGGATATTTGTCGATGAAACGGCAGACAAGCTTGTCAGGTGGCCTGTCATTATTTATGAAGCTTCATGTTGTCTCCATCCTCTCAGCAGTGGCCCTTGCTCCAGTCATGCGAGAACTCCTTGCGACGCGGGGGTGCTTCCTGGGGGCGTGCGGCGCCAGCAAACGCTCATGACGACGGTGCGCATGGCGGGAGGTCGCGGGCGCGGCCGACAGTCGCGCGCTAGCCATTGTCGCAACGCAGAGGAGATCCAAGGGTGCGTGCATTTGAGAGGAAGGACCGAAGATGATCCGCCGACCCTTGGGACGATCGGACATTGCGATCGCGCCGTTGATGCTGGGCGGCAATGTATTCGGCTGGACGGCCGATCGTGAGGCGTCATTCGCCGTGCTCGATCGGTTCGTAGATGCCGGCCTCAACGCCATCGACACCGCCGATGTCTACTCATCCTGGGCGCCCGGCAATGTCGGCGGGGAATCGGAAACCGTCATTGGCGAATGGCTCAGTCAGCGCGGCGGCCGGGACCGGGTGGTGATCGCGACCAAGGTCGGCAGCGCGCCGACGCCGGCCAATGGACCTTGGCTTCTCTCTGCAGATCACATCGTCCGCTCGGTCGAGGGGTCGCTCGCGCGGCTGCGGACGGATTATATCGATCTTTACCAGGCGCACGGCGACGACACGAACACGCCGCTCGACGAAACCCTGGAGGCGCTCGATCGGCTGATCCGCACGGGCAAGGTGCGCGCTGTCGGGGCCTCGCATTTCACCCCCGATCGCCTGGCAAACGCTCACGAGGTCAGCCGCGAACGCTCTCTGGTTCGGTTCGATACCATGCAGCCACGCTACAGCCTGGTGGCGCGAAGCGAGTTCGAGGGCGACCTGCAGACGCTGTGCGTGCGCGAGCAGATCGGCGTGCTCTGCTATGGCGTTCTGGCCAAGGGATTTCTGACCGGCAAATATCGGTCCCAGGCCGATATCGACGGGAAAGTCTATGCCGATTTCCTGCGGCCCAACATGAATGAGCGCGGGCACGGGATCGTGCGTGCCCTGGAGATGGTCGCTGACGTGCATCGCACGACCGTCGCGGCCGTCGCGATCGCCTGGGTGGTCGCACAGCCGGGCGTGACCGCCGCCATTGCGGCGGTCGACACAACCCAGCAGCTCGACGAACTGGTTGGCGCCGTTGAGCTCTCACTGGCACCGGCGGAAATCAACGCGCTCGACGGTGCAAGCCGCGTCGCGTCCCCGGCGGGCGTCCCTTGATCCCAGACATCCGATCAGGTCGACAAACAATAGAGGGTATGAGGATGGACTTCGAGGGACAGGTGGCGCTCGTGATCGGCGGAGCGTCCGGAATGGGCCATGCGGCGGCCCGCATCCTTGCCGGGCGCGGCGCTCAAGTGATCATCGCTGATCGGGATGAAGCCGCGGCCCAGCGCGAAGCACGGACACTGGTCGAGCAAGGCCTTTGCGTCATCGCGCGCGGGCTGGATGCACGCTCCGCAACCGAACGCGCCGCCCTGTTCCAGTTCGTCGAATCCACCTTTGGCGGTCTCAACGTCCTGTTCAATACCCTTGGATCCCATGGACCTGACGGACTCGAGGTCGACGAGGCGTCCTACGACGAGGCATTCGATCTGAACGTCAAGGTGCATTACTTCACGGTTGTTGAAGCCTTGCCCCTGTTACGGTCACGCGCGCCGAGGGCCTCTGTAAGCCTGATGTCATCGGCCGGCGGGCTGCGTTATGCAGGCCGCTCGCCGCTCTACGCGATCACGAAGTCAGCGCTCGTCATGATGGCACAGACTATGGCACGAGACCTTGGGCCGTCCGGAATCCGCGTCAACGTGATCTGCCCCGGCGCGGTCGATACTCCGTTCGGCGGTTCGCATCACGCGCCCCAAGCGCGGGCGGACGCAAGGGCCGCCTTCATGCAGAAGCTCCCGCTCCGCCGCATAGCGAGCGCGGACGACATCGGTGAAGTTGTGGCGTTCCTTGCCTCGGACGCCGGCTCATATCTGACGGGGTTGACTGTGCCGGTCGATGGCGGCGCCTTGCTTATCTGAAGCGAGGCTCCAGGCAAGGTTGTCGATCCATGAAACCAGATCAGGGCTTTGCAACGATCGAGCATGCTTGCGTAGATGTGAATGAATAGTTTATATATATGGAACATTGCCTCCCGCAGGGAGCGAACAGGGGAGCTGCCGAGTTGGTCACCATCGCTGTCATCGCCATGGGCGAAATGGGTTCCGGAGTGGCCAAACGGCTGGTCGAGCAGGGCGCGCGAGTCGTCACGTCGCTGGACGGGCGTAGCGGCGCCAGCGCCGAGCGCGCGCACGAAGCCGGGGTCGAGATGGTCAACGACGCCGAGCTCGTTCAGCAAGCCGAGATTATTCTATCAATCGTGCCTCCCGCCGCGGCGGTTGCGACTGCCACCCGCTTTGCGGCTCTGATCGCGCCGCTCGAGCGGCCACCCGTCTATGTCGACTGCAATGCGATCGCGCCGCAAACCTTGAAAGAGATTGCCGGGGCGTTCGTGCCGCACAAGCTTCCTATTCTGGACGGCTCGATCATCGGGATCCCGCCAAGGCCCGGCTACAGCCCCAAGCTCTACCTCTCGGGCGACGGCGCCGGCACCGCTGAGACGTTGAAGGGTCTTGGACTGGATGCTCGCCTGGTCTCCTCTGATCTCGGAGACGCATCGGCGCTGAAGATGGCTTTCGCGGGAATCACCAAAGGCTTCCAGGCCCTCGGCGCCGCGATGGCGATCGGCGCCGCGCGCGGCGGTGCGGCGACTCTCTTCCTGACCGAGGTCCGCGAGACGTTGCCATCGCTCTATGACTTCCTCGCCAAAATGCTGCCCTCCATGTATGCGAAGGCATATCGCTGGGACGACGAGATGTTGGAGATCTCGCGCTTCCTGGAACCGGAAGAGGGTGCCGCGGAAATGCTGTCCGGTGCGGGGGCGCTTTTCCGCAGCATCGCCGCGGCCCACCGGGCCGGGCCGGATTCCGAGATCATCCAAATTCTGAACGCGTTCGTCGCTCCGCAGGCTTGATACTGAAAGGGCGAAGGATGACAACGGACCGGAAGCGACCGTACCAAATTTGTGCGGAAGTTTTGCAGCGCCTGGCGGCTGGACTTGAATTGCGCTGGCTGCGCTCATCCGGGCTGCGATCCCCATTTGCCAGCCTCCCGTTGCGGGAAGTGATTTGAGCGGCGGCGCCGCTTCGTTGGCGCCGGTGTGTCTGCCGCCGCGTAAGCCCTGTCCGCCGACGCGGTTTCGCGTCCCGAGGCACGCATGGGACACGCACGTGCATCTCATCGGCGGTGGGATTGACGCGCCGTTCCTGGAGAACCGCAGCTATACCCCACCGGTCGCGACCGTGGACGCGTTCATCGCCATGCTGGATACTGTCGGGGTGGATTACGGCGTCGTCGTACAGATCAGCGTCCACGGCTCGGACAATCGCATTTTGAAGGCGGCTTTGCGTCGCTATCCCGACCGCCTGCGCGGCGTCGCTTCGATCGCAGGTGACGAACCGGAAGAGGAACTCGAGGAACTTCACGCCCTCGGTGTCCGCGGCATTCGTCTGAACGAGCATTTTGCGGGCGGCGTTTCCGCTGAAAGCCTTTCGCCGATCGCAGAAATTTGCCGCCGTCTCGGTTGGCACCTCGACCTTGGTCTGACGGCAGGCCGTTTGCGTGCCACCGCGGACGATCTGCGCCGCCTCGATTTGCCATTCGTGCTCGACCATCTGGGCACGTGCTTGCCAGGCGGCGGTATAGCGCATCCCGACAATGCGGCGGTGATCGCGCTCGCGCGCAATGAGAATTGCTGGATAAAGCTGTCAGGCCTCTATCGCCTGAGTGCGGAGTCTTCTCCCTATCGCGACATGATCCCGCTCGTGCAGGCTTGTTGTTCAGCTGCCCCTGATCGCGTCATCTGGGGATCCGATTGGCCGAATGTTGCGCTCTTCGACCCTGACAAGGTCCCGGAGACCGGTGCGCAGCTCGATGCCATGGCAGAGCTGATCCCTGATCGCGCTCTGTTGCAGGCGATCCTGGTGGACAATCCCGGGCGATTGTTCGGATCGCCGGGCCTGCCTTCTCCAGATTCGAAGGCGGCCGGCCACCACGCCTGATACGCTGATTATCCTCTGGTTTTCGATCGACGGAAGGGTGTGCCGAACCGCTGCTTGAAACCAGCTTATCGGTGTTGTCCGGCCGCACGACGTGTCGGGATGGCATATTGCCCGGGCAATTCGGCATCGAATGCCCATCTCCGATCTTGACAGGCTACCTGTTGAGTTCCATGCTGAGACATAAAATCCACAGGAGGCTCGGATGCAGATCGCCATCGTTGATGAAATCAAGTCGAAAGACGCGAATAACGGCATGCAGGTCCGGGACGGCGGCGCCAATCGCGATTTTCGCGTGATGTTTGAGGAGGATGAGCCTGACGGTTTCAACTTCTGGATCGGGCGGACGGTTCATAACGACGAAGGCGATGATGCCTTTGTGAGCCCGCGCCACAGGCACACGTTCCAGCAGATCAAATTCGTCGAAAGGGGGGAACTCGACGTCACCCCGGATCTCTATATCCACGAGGGCGATTTGGGCTACTTCCCGAAGGGGGCCTATTATGGGCCGCAGCGGCGGGAGAGGGGGCTTACCACGATCACCTGTCAATACGGGTTCAATGGCGAGCACCAGCGTGGCGAGTACTGGACCTCGCGGAGAGCTGAAGCGCTCGCGCGGCTCAAGGCGCGGGGCCGGATTGAACACGGCCTTTTCATCGAACAGGATCCCGTCAGCGGCGAGACCAGGACGCGCGATGCGGTCGATGCGCTGTATGACGAACGCTATCAGATGGTGAATCAGGGCGCCTCGCTCAAGATCCCGGAGCCGGTCTACGATGCGCCGGTCATCCTTCACCCAGGCAATGCGCATTATTACCAAGCGGCACCTGGCGTGGAGCTGAAGCAACTTGGACGCTTCTTCGATCAGCCCGGCCCGAACGGCGATGTCAGCATCGCGATCGCCTGCTTCAAGGGCGGTACTCTGGATCTGAGCGCTGACCGACCGCAGATTGCCTGGACCCTGGGCAAAGGGCTGAAGGCTGGCGACCGCGTCTGCCCGAGCGCGGCGATGGTCTACAGCCCACGCGGCGAGGAAGGGCAGATCGGCGGCGAAGATGGCCTCGAGGTCTATCTGGTCGAGTTTCCCCGGCTGGATTGACGGAAGCATTGCGGTTCGCAGGCCGGATCGGCTGCGGACCCTCGCCGCAGTACGACAGTTCGAGGTGACCATGCCGGACGTTGATCCAGAAATTGTCTTCTACTGGGTACCCGGATGCGCCAACTGCACCCGACTCAAGGGATATCTCACCAGAAGGGGCGTCGCGTATCGCGCCGTCAACGTCCAGGCCGAGCCCGCAGCCCTGGAAGCGATCGCTGGTGCGGGGCTTCGCGCGCTGCCGGCGCTCCGCGTCGGAGAGCGTTGGGTTCCGACCGAGGAGGCTGACATCAACACGGCGCTCGGTCTCGCGGCGGAGGCGGAGCGCCCGCCGCTGCCGCCGCCCGCCGAGCTGATTGAACGATGCGGGCGCATGCTCGACTTGGCCAGCACCCTCGCGACCCAACTTCCGCCCGAACATTTTGACGACCCGACCCCGACGATGGCGGATTTTGTATCCGCCGGCAGGTTCATGGCGGATGGTCAGCCCTATCTGCCGCACGGGACGTCCAAGTCGCTGGTCCACCATATCGCCCAGCACGGCGAGAAGGCGATACGGCTGGTGCGGGCGTCGGACGGAATCCACGAGCTCGGCTTCGCGATAGATGGGACCGGGGATTATACCAAGTCCCATTAGTCAGAACTCCTTAGCCCAGCCGCGCATGCCGATGGACATGATGCGCCA
>NZ_BAAAEH010000056.1:0-24191 GCF_039522915.1 Sphingomonas oligophenolica | reverse complement strand
GCCACACCCCACTACCGATTCTCATCTTGATTGTCGCGCGACTCTCATCCTGAATGTCGCGCTGCAGGGCGCTATTGCGGCAATCTCCCCTGAGGTTGAATCGGCAGCCTCAGATCACCTTCATGCCGTTCGCATAATGATGCCAGGCGAAGATCGCCGCCGCGCCGCGATGCGGCCGCCAGTCTTCGGCCAGCGCGCGAGTCAGCTTCTCGCTCGGCCGGGCCTCATGGCCGAGGATTCGGCCGATCTCGATCTGCACCGCAAGGTCGCCGGCGGGCCAGATATCGGGGCGCCCTTCAGCGAACAGCAGATAGACCTCGGCCGACCAGCGGCCGATCCCCTTGATGCTGACCAAGGCTGCCGTCGCCGCCTCATCGTCGGCGGGCAGATTCGCCAGGTCGAGTCGCCCGCTGGTGACTTCTTGGGCCAGGCTGCGCGCATAACCCGCTTTCTGCCGCGACAGGCCAGCTTCACGGAGCTGTTCGTCGTTCGCCCGGGCGATATTGCCCGGGTCGTCGAGACTGCCGACGATCGCTTCGAGCTTGCGCCAGACCGACTCGGCCGCCTTGGTGCTGACCTGCTGGCCGATAATTGTGCGAAGCAGTGTCGCATAGCCGCGGGCGCGAATCCGCGGTTCCGGATATCCCGCGCGCTCGATCGCGGCAGCGAAAGCGGGTTCGCGCGCAGCGAGCGCATCGAGCCCGCTACGCAACTGGTCGGCGCTCAGGCCCATGTGATGTTCCCTTGATTAGCGGCACGCGGGGCGGCATGGCGACCCGGAACCCCATAGGAGGAATTGATGCCCAAGCTTATCGTCGTGACCCGTGAAGGGGAAGAACGCGAGATCATGGGCGAATCCGGGCTGTCCGTGATGGAGGTCATTCGTGACGCGGGGATCGACGAGATCCTGGCGCTGTGCGGCGGCTGCTGCAGCTGCGCTACCTGCCATGTCCATGTCGACCCGGAATTTGCGTCCAAAATGCCGAAAATGAGCGAGGACGAGAATGACCTGCTCGATTCCTCGTCCGATCGCGACGACCGCTCGCGGCTGTCGTGCCAGATCGAATTCTCGGATGCCCTCGATGGCTTGAGGGTGACGATCGCCGCCGAGGATTGAGGCACCGCCGTCACATTTTAGATACGAATCTTCTTCCAAAACGTCATGCCGGACTTGTTCCGGCATCTACTGAGCCGGCGTCTCGACCAGTCGAAACGTGGAGAATGTGGCCCAGTGGATCCCGGAACAAGTCCGGGATGACGGTAAGATATTGAACTAACACGATCATTTCTTAACTCAGCGCCTATGGAACAAGTCCGTGGTGACGGAGCTTCAGCAGTTGCTGCCCCGCACCAGCCGAACAGCGCCATAGGCTTCGACGGGTATCAGCAGCACGTCCCGGTCGCCCTGCCTTATGTAGCTGATGGCCCCAGCTGCCAGGCTTGGCACTGGTTCTGCCATTCTTCCCGGTCCGGCTGGTGGGCTGTTCATGCCATCGTGGAGGATGAAGGCAGGCGTAACCTGGACTGATCGTCGCTCTGCGTCGCTCCAATGCCCAATCTGAAATGACTTCACGCTGGTCCCAGAGGTGAACTCACCCCTGCTTCCTACAATCCTCAGGAACGGTTGGCCGTCGTCGAAGCGGTAGCACCCTGCCGGAATTTGCGCGTCCGGCTGCCCGCAGCCGGATAGCAGGACGGCACTGATCAACAGAACAAGGTGACTGCGCATTCCCGCACTCCGGATCAGAAGGAGAATGTCCGCTACTGTGCGCAATCGCCTTTTACTTCGCCGCCATCCGCAGTACCGCCGACGGCGCATCCTTGGTCAGCGGCGACACTTTCCATGTCACCGTCTTGCGCCCCGCCGTCGTCACCGGGCCTTCCTCGTTGTTCTGGCTGACGATCTCGGCATTGGTGTCGAGCGTGAAGACGCCGTCGAGCTGGCTCGCCGACTTGTCCATGCCGGGCGCGCTCATTCCCTTCGAATCATTCGCATTGGCATAGCCCGGCGCTTTCATGCGCACCGTGTTGTTGGCGCGCAGCTCGACCGCGATGAACGGGAAGACCGCCTCGGCATCGATATTGTACGGATAGACGAAGCCGTGATCGAGGGTGCCGGAAATGGCGTAATCGATGCTGAACTTGCCGTCGCCGAGATAGGTGACCTTGCGATAGCCGGCTTCCTTCGACAGCGCCGTGGCAATCGCCCGGTTCTTGGCGTCAGCGGCGGCTTTCTTGGCGGCGGGATTGTCGGCCGAATCGCCCTTTTGCAGCGCAATCTGCTGGAGCGTCGGCGTGCCGTCATCGTCCGTGCTTGCCGGATCGGTCGGGCTCGGCGTGGCCATATCGCCAAGGCCCTTGGTCATGTCATCGTCCTGGAGCGCAATGACCTCCCCGACATAGGTGAAGGTGAAATGCCGGTCGGCGTCGATCTTCAGCGTCGACACGAACTTGCCCGGGGTGAGCACGCAGCTTGCGAGCACGAACGGCAGCAGCAGGACGAAGGCGAGGCGGGAAAGGCGTGCGGTCATGACGAACCCCCCGGTTCAGCGTGTCGTCACCGCGTAGAGCGCGATTGCCGCCGCGTTGGACACGTTCAGGCTCTCCACTTTAGGCGAGATCGGCAGCCGCGCAAGCTCGTCGCAATGCGCGGCGGTATTCTGGCGCATGCCCTCGCCCTCCGCACCGAGCACCAAGGCGATTCGCTGCTGGCCCATTGCCTGGGCAAGCGTCTGGGTCGCCTCGCCGGTGAGGCCGATCCGCCAGAAGCCGGCCTCGGCGATTTCCTCGAGCGCACGCGCGAGATTCACCACCCTGACCCAGGGCACGATCTCGAGCGCACCCGAGGCGGAGCGTGCGATCGTCCCCGATTCGGGCGGCGCGTGGCGATCGGGCGTGACGATGCCGAGCGCATCGAAGGCGGCGGCCGAGCGCAGGATCGCGCCGACATTGTGCGGATCGGTCACCTGATCGAGCACGATCAGCGGGCGCCGGTCGTCACGGCCCTGTTCGAGCAGGTCGCCCAGCCAGATATCCTCGAGCGGATCAACCTCGGCCACCAGCCCCTGGTGCGGGGCATCGCCGGGCACGAGCCGGGCGAGATCGGTCACCTCGGCAAAGGTGATCGGGATGACCGGCGGGATATCGAGCGCGGCAAGCGCCTCGCGCGTCGCCCAGAGCTTGCGCACGACCCGTTCGGGGTTCGCGAGCGCGGCCGTGACTGCGTGGCGGCCCCAGAAGCGGGGGCGGCCGGCGGGAGCCTGGGAAGGGCGGTGTCCTTTGCGTGCCATCAGTCGTCATCATCCGAATAAGCGTAAGGGTCAGTCACCACCGGCCGGGTCGGCAGCGGCGGTCGCGGGAGGACATGGTCGGCATTTGCCGCGTTCAGCAGGAAGGAAGCGAGGATCACCGACGCCTGGCGCATATCGGCGCCCTTCAGGTGATCGAAGGTGTCGATATTGGTGTGGTGGACGCGACTGTCATAGTCGAGCGGGTCCTGGATGAACTGGAAGCCGGGCACGCCGACCGCCTGCATGAAGACATGGTCGGTGCCGCCGGTCTTGCGGATCACGACATTGGTCGCGCCCATCGGCGCGAAGGGCGCGAGCCACTCGCGGAAGATCGGCACGACTGCCTGGTTGTTCTCGACATAGATGCCGCGGACCTTGCCCGAGCCATTGTCGAGGTTGAAATACGCAGCGAGCTCGCCCCAGCCGGGCCTGGGCGTGATCGGCCAGCGGTTCGACCAGCCATAATAGCGCGCCAGGCCGGTCTGCGGCGGATCGTTCGGTGAACCGCGCGTCGCCAGGTGATTCTCGACATAAGCGAGGCTGCCGAGCAGGCCCTGTTCCTCGCCCGCCCAGAGCGCGAAGCGGATCGTCCGCTTGGGCCGCACGCCCGTAGCGGCGAGGATGCGTGCCGCCTCCATCACCATCGCCGAACCGGCGCCATTGTCGCCGGCCCCGTCTCCCGCGACCCAACTATCGAGATGACCGCCGGCCATGACATAGCCGGCCTTGGGGTCGGTGCCCGGAATCTCGGCGATGATGTCATAGGCATTGCGATCGCTGTCGTCGAAACGGACGTCGCTGTTGATGGCGATCGTCGGCGCCGGACCCACCTTGGCGAGGCGGGCAAGGCGGCGATAGTCCTCAGCCGCGATCTCGACGCCCGGCACTACAGGCGTGTCGCCGACACCGAACAGATAGCCCTCGCCATGGATCAGCTTGCCGTCGCTGCGCGATTCGGTCGCATAGGCGAGCGCGCCCTCGCTCTTCAGGAAGGCGTCGAGTTTCCTGGCGAAATCGAGCCGCTTGATGCGGCGGTCAGTGGCGGCGGGATCGTATGTCGGCTGCTGATACTGATCGAGCTTGCCGAGATCCTCGTTCGTATAGCGCTTGAAGGCGGCCTCGCCGGGCTCGGAGCCGGTGTCGGGCAAGGTGACCATCACGATCCTGCCCTTCAACTGCCCGCGCCATTTGTCGAAATCGCGCTCGCGCTTGATCGGCGCGACGATCACCGGCGCGGTGATCGTGCCTTCTGTCGAGGGCGTCCAGGCGATCGGGATCGCGACCAGCTCGACGGCACGTGGCGTGATCATCTTCACGCTCGAGCTTTCGATCCACCAGCCGCGGCCGAAATCGAAGCCTTCCTTGTGGACGTTCTTCAGCCCCCATTCGCTGAACTTGGCCTGGGTCCAGGCCTCGGCCTGCCGCATCTGGGGAGAATTGGTCAGGCGCGGGCCGATCACGTCGGCGAGGTGCTCGGCGATCGGCATCACCTGGCTGCGCGTCGTGCCCTCGTCGATGATTCGGTTCACCTGGCCGCGATCGACCGATTGCGACAGAGCGGGAGCGGAAACGGCGAGCAGGGCGGTGGCGAGCAACAACGAACGGCGCATGGGTCCTCCGATGATGGCCGAGAAACAATGTTGCGCACGGCCTATTCGTCACCGCGGCGGCGCGCAAGGGCCGCGAGCCGTTGACAGCAGCGCCTGCGCTCGGCATGGGACCGCCTCGCTTTTGGGCGGCCCGGATGGACAGGTGGCCGAGTGGTTAAAGGCAGCAGACTGTAAATCTGCCGGGGTTTCCCCTACGCTGGTTCGAACCCAGCCCTGTCCACCATTTCTACATTCTCACGCATCCGCAGGTGTGCGGAAAACCCAAGGTTTTCCGCTACTTCGCGGTGATTCGCATCCGCACTCATCCACTGCTTTCCGCCGGTGACCGATTTGGCCTGTGGGAAGAAATGTGGGAATATTTCGCGATGGGAAAGCCCTCAGCGACAGCTGTGAAAGCGGAAAGCCGGCCCGGCCGGCATGGCGATGGTGACGGCCTCTTCCTGATGGTGAGCGCGACGGGCGCAAAAAGCTGGGTCTGTCGCGTGCAGAAAAACGGGCGGCGGCGGGACATCGGTCTTGGCAGTGCCGCCAAGGTGCCTCTGGCGCAGGCTCGCAAGCGCGCCGACGAGGTTCGCGGTTGGATGGAGATGGGCCTCGATCCGGTCTTCGAGAAGCGCAAGGCACGTGGCATCCCGACGTTCAAGGAAGCCGCGGCGAAGGTCTATGCCGCGACCCACAAGACGTGGCGAAACCAAAAGCACGAATGGCAGTGGGGGCGCACCCTCGAGCAGTTCGTCTATCCGACCATCGGTAATGTGAGCGTGGCCGAGGTCACCGGACCCATGGTGCGCAATGTCCTGGCCGAGATATGGCTCAGCAAGCCGGAGACGGCACGCCGGGTGCGGCAGCGGATCGGCGCTGTTCTGGATTGGGCCTATGCCAGCGGTTATCGGGAAACCGAGGCCCCCATGCGCTCGATTACCAAGGGCCTGCCGCGACAGCCACGCGCTGCCGGGCACTACGTCGCCCTGCCATATTCGGAGATGGCCGGCTTCCTCGCCAAGCTGCGGGAGCGGGAGACGCTCGGGCGACTTGCGCTTGAATTCGCGATCCTGACCGCGGCGCGCTCGGGCGAGGTGAGAAAGGCAGAGTGGTCCGAATTCGACCTGAAGCGCAAGCTCTGGACGATCCCGGGCGAGCGGATGAAGTCCGGTCGGGAGCATGTCGTCCCGCTCGCGCCGGCTGCAATGCGAGTTCTGGACCGGTGCGAAGCGTCGCGCGGAACCGGGTCTTCGCTCGTGTTTCCGTCACCGAAACCGGGCCAGGCCCTGTCCGATATGACGCTCATGAAAGTTCTTCGGGATATGAAGATTACGGCAACCGTCCACGGGTTCAGGTCGTCGTTTCGGGATTGGGTCAGCGAAGCTACCGATCATCAGGGCGAGCTGGCGGAAGCCGCTTTGGCGCACGCGGTCAAGGACAAGACCGAGGCTGCCTATCGACGCGGAACGCTACTCGAAAAGCGGCGGCGGCTGATGGAGGACTGGGACGCTTTCTGTCACGCTGTGTGAGGGGGCGAGGAGGCCGCCGGCGCGAGCTTTCCTCGCCGCCAGCGGCCTCAACCGCGATTGCACGTCAAAGAGTAGTCCCGGTGTCGGCGCGCCGGGGAGGCTTGCGCTTCTCCCATTTGACGATTTCAGATTCGCGCCACGCGACACAGCGCTCGCTGATCTTGATACTCTTCGGAAACGTCCCCTCCTCCATCCTGCGGTACAACCCCGATCGGCTCGGGCCGGTTCGCTCCAGCACGGGTTTCATTCTCAACAATCGTTCCGGCTTCTTCGTCGTCATGTGATGTCTCCATGCTGGTCACCAAGCTCCCGGCCGCGAAATTCGCGAGTTAGGCCCGCAGGAACAGGGGGCGAGACACTCTGGGACGCAGGTGGCGGTGTGTGGCGGAGAAAGGCGGTCCGTGGCACGTTCGAGGAAGCGGCGCCTCGCGCGAGCTGCCCGCGCGACCGCCGCTCTGCAGCGCAGGCCGTCTTGGGCAGCTGCGCTGCCGAGTCCGTTTCGGGTCTCGGCCGGCCGGTAACGATCGGCCGGGGGCGGACCGGTGAACCAGTCCTGATATAGGGAGCGGGGCATTGACGCTCTCTGCCGGGCGCCGGCTGCGCCTTTGCCCGGACAGGGTGCGAAGCCTGATCGCGGCCCCGCGGGCGCTCCGGCTCGGCACTGGGCGGTACGCCCGGTCCGGCGGCTTCGCCGCCAGGACCCCTGCGCGCCGCTGATCCGGCGCTGCCGCCGGGGAGCCCGTCCTTTGTTGGGGGCGGCTGATGCCGCCGATCGCTGCGGTCGCCGCTCGCGCGGCGGCGTATTTGTAGCCTCTCCCGGGCAAGCGCGGATGGGCGGCGCTTCCTGCTAGCCCGCCCGCGGGCGCGGCAAGCCGGGCTGCGCCCGGCTCCTTCCCTTCGTTCCGGCCTTTCAGGTGCAGCGCCCGCTCCAGGCGGGCCTCTTCGGTCGCTTCTGCCGCCCATCCCCGCTTCTGCGGGGAAGCCATGCTGGTTTTGGGGGCGGTGCTGGAGGCTGATGATGGATCTGCTTACCCCTGACCTGCGGGCTGTGCCGCTGGCGAATGGCGAGGCCGCCGCGCGCGGCGCTGGCGGTTCCGCCCATGACCCGATCCCGGTCGTCAAATTCTTCAATCCGGTCGGTGCCGCGACATGGCTTGCGACCGAGCTGGACGCTGACGGTGACACCCTGTTCGGCCTGGCTGACCTCGGTTTCGGTTGACCGAAACCCTGCGTATTTCAGAAGTCCTGGACAGGCGTTTCGCAAAATCGCGGACGAGCATTTCGCTAAGTCCCGGATAGTCGGCGTGGTTCGCTGTTGGGTGCCTTGTTGATTTTCACGCTACGATGATTTCGGCTTTGTCCGGTTCGGTCAAGAGGGACGGCGTGCGGGTTTTGCGCATGCTGTCGCCCTCGAGCGTGATCCGGTGCGCATTGTGGACGAGGCGATCAAGGATGGCGTCGGCGATCGTCGGCTGACCGATCATTTCGTGCCACTGCGCGACCGGCAGCTGCGCGGTGATCAGCGTGGATTTCCGCTTGTAGCGCTCTTCGAAGATTTCCAGCAGGTCGCCGCGCTGTTGTTCCGTCAGGCCATGGCTTCCCCAGTCGTCGAGTATCAGGAGCTGGACCCGGGTCAGCTTGTCGATCAGTCGCGGGAAGCGGCCGTCGAGCCGCGCCATTCCCAGGTCTTCGAACATGCGCGGCATGCGAACGTAAAGAACCGAGTAGTCGAGCCGGGCTGCCTGGCGCCCGAACGCACACCCCAACCAGGTTTTGCCCGTGCCGGTCGGGCCGGTGATGATGAGGTGCTCGTGCGCCTTGAGCCAGTCGCCCTGCGCTAGCGCGAGGACGCTGCGGCGGTCGAGCTTGCGGTGGGCGGCAAAGTCGATGTTCTCGATGCAAGCCTCGCCGAACCGCAGCCGCGCGGCGGCAAGCCGGTTGGCGAGCCGCTTGTCGCTACGCGTAGCCATCTCCCGATCGAGCATCAGCCCGAGCCATTCGTCGCGGCTCAGCCCATCGCTACCGGCCTGTTCGGCAAGATCGCGATAAGCCCCCGCCATTCCGGCGAGCCCCAGCGTCTGCATCTGGTCCACCATGGGATGTGTCAGCATGATCGTCATTCCTTTCATTGATAGTAGACCGCACCGCGGATGTTGCCGTGCGGCGGCGTTGAGCTGACTGGCTCACTGGCCGGACTGGCCTGGTCCAGCCCGGATTTGAGGATGGAGAGAACCGAGGCGTAAGTGGTGGCCTCGATCGCCAGCGCGCGGTCACAGGCCGCATCGAGACGGGCATGACCGTATCCGCGTCCAAGCGAGAGGATGCCCATCGCCGAGCGATAGCCCTGCTCGGGATGGCGCCGATCGTTCATCATCCGCTCGACCATGACAGTCACATTGGCGCCCATTTTGGTCGCGCGTTCGATCAGCGATGCCGGCGTCCGGTCGGCGTAACGCTGGTGCGCCTTGGGCATGTGGGCGCTGACGGTGATGTGGAACCCGCGCTGCGAGTTGCGCACATGGCTGGCGATCCGTTTGTGATTGTGGAAGATCTCGACCACCCGTTGGGTCAGACGCACATCTACCTGGCGGCCGATCAGGCCATGCGGAACGGAGTAGAAGTTGCGGTCGACCGCGACGTGGTAATCGGGGTGGACCTTGGCGATCTTCCATTCCGCGTATTCGAACCGTCCGACCGGGAGCGGCTTGAGCGCGACGCGCTCGATCTCCTCGAACATCTCGCGGCGCGAGCGTCCAACATGCCGCATCGTCTTGCCGTTGATCAGTTCGAGCAGCCCGGCGATCTCGGCATTGAGGGCGGCCAGATCGAAGAACCGCCGATTGCGCAGCCGGGCGATGATCCACCTTTCCGCGATCAGGACCGCCCCCTCGACCTTGCCCTTGTCACGCGGCTTGAACGGCCGTGTCGGCAGGATTGTCGTGTCGTAATGTTCTGCCATCGCGGCGAAGGTCGCGGTCAGGGTGGGCTCGAACCACAGTGCCTTGGCGACCCCCGCCTTCAGATTGTCGCAGACGATCGAGGCAGGAACGCCGCCAAAATACTCCAGCGCACGAACCTGACCCTCGATCCAGTCCGGTAACCGCTGGTACAAGCTTGCCGTCGCGAAGGTATAACTCGACGCTCCGAGCACGGCGACGAACAGCTGGGCCTCGTGGACCTCTCCGGTGTCGGGATCGATCAGCGGGATGGTCTGACCTGCGTAATCGGTCTGCGTCACCGCGCCGGCGGCATGGCGGTGCCGGTAGGTCGGGTTGGCGCGCTTCGCGTGCTGACCGAACTTGTCGCAAAACCAGGTGTAGCCGAACCCGCCGGGGTGGGCTTCGCGATATTCCTGCCACAGCAGCAGAAGCGTCACGCCTTTGTGCTTCATCTCGCGTGAGACCAGCTGCCAGTCCGGTTCGGTCATGTCACGCGGCGGACGCCCCATCTGCCGGAACAGGCTGCGCTCAAGCGCAGCGTCATCTTCGTGCCCGGCAGGCATCGGCCAGGCGCTCAGCCCGGCCTCGCGCGCCCGCAGCAAATAGGGCGAAACGGTCGACTTGCTCAGCCCGAGCCGTTCCGACACCTCGCGCACCGATAGCCCACTCTCGTAGGTCAGGCGCAATATCGATCTGATATCCTTCACGTCCGTTCGTCTCGGCTGCTTCCGCCTCGGCATGTCCGTCTCCCAGCTCCTTCGCTGGGACGATCATGCCAAACCGGCGCACCCACTGACCAACCGCGCCGAACTGTCCGGGACTTTCCGAATTGACTGTCCGCGACTTTGTGAAATCACTGTCCGCGACTTACCGAAATCGGTGTCCGGGACTTCCCGAAACACGCAGGCTCACTATGGCGGGGTCAATGTTGGGCGCCGATCGGGGGTCAATATCCCGCGCCGGTTGACACCCGCGTAGCCGGCGCCTCTTTTATCTCGCCATGATTCCGATCGTACCCCAGCGCACCCACGGCACCACAACCCGCGACGATCCAGAACCGCACGCGAAGACAGGCCGGTCTCGCGATGGTGCCGATATTTGTGGAAGATATTCAACAGCTTGGTACGACAAGGGCACCGGGAGTCTCCCCACCAGTGCCAGCTATCTCGCTAAAAACGATGTGCAGACAATGGCTTACCCCGCAGGGGGAGCCACTGCTTTTATCTTGCTTTCGCCTCGTAGCCGAGTTCGCGAGCCCTTTCGACGATCATCAGCAGCTTCTTTTCCATGTCCGGCGCCTCGGGCGGCCGTTTATGCGCGTGGAGTTTGTCCCGCTCACTCGTGAAGTTGAGATAGGCCTCTATCAGTTCCGGTACTCGGCCAGGCTCCGCCACACACGCCGCCGCAACGCCCACCAGCGGCCTAGATCCCGGGTTATTCTGCAATGGGTGCGCCTCGCTGGTTGCAATCGGATCGTTCAGGTCGCGAGACAGGGTGACGGGATCGGCGTAGCGTTTGTACCAAGCAAACCCGTCGACGCTGAGCATCGCTTCAATGCGCTGCACCGTTTCCTTAACGTCTTCTTCTAAGTGATCAAACCGCAGGCACAGTTCTCGATCGCGCTCTCGATCGAAAGCAAAATAACCGCCAACGGAACGATAGACAGTGAAGGCATAACGCTGGTTATCCGCTCCATAGATCGGCATCGCAACGCGCGTTATTTCCTCAACGGCATCATTTCGCAACCCCAGGCCATATTGTCCCTCGTAATAGCCAGCTCTCCACTTGGGACCAGTGGCCAATGGGAATGAGCTCCAGCTAAAATCATCTAATCCCGAATCAGTTTTTCTAATATAGACATCTCTTGATTTTACATACTTGAATCCATGTTCCGTCATGAACGGATCAAGGACACTAACGAGAGTGCGGTCGGGTTGCTTCATTGTCCCCACCATCCCCCTTGGAGAATCGAAGGACCATTAATTCGTTGAACATCAAGTGGGCCGACTGGCGTACCAGCGCGCAACCCAAGTGCCCTACCATTGTTGCCGACGATCACACCACCATTCCTAGCCAGATAGGGAAAATGCTCCGACTGACGAGCGCTCAAGGAGACGTATTGGTCAAGCTTGTATTCGCGTGCAAGTAACGATCCGCCTTCGGGAAGATAGCCCGCTTGATCGAGAACGGCCCGGCCTGGAAGCAGATTTCCGGCATCGTCGAAGGCGCGCACCGCGAGCCCTCGCACGGACTGACCCTGCCCAAACACATTCGCTGCCGCGTCGGCCGCAGCAGCATTCTCAAACTCTATACCTTGGACGAGCCGCGTACGGGCGCCAATCGTTCCAACAGTACCGTCAAATCCACCGATACGTGGAGCGGACAGCGTATACTGTGATCCGCTCACACCAAGGTCAAAGGTCCCGCCCGCCAGTCCCCTCTCTGCGGCGGCCAAGCCACGAATGGCAACCTTTCCGCCGACTGTCAGGACCTTTCCGCCGACTGCCCCGACCACTTTTACGCCGCCGGTGATGATCTTGGGAGCGACAATGCTCACCCCGATATTGACCGCACCTTGCTGCCATGTCTCATAGCCCGTAGCAACTCGCGCAACGGTAGACAGTTGTGAAATTACCGGAATGCCGGAGTCTTCTCCGACCTGCGTAAAGCCATCATATGATTGCTTGAGAACAATATTATTGAATTTTGTGTCTCCCTGCTCCTTAAATTTATCAATGGAATCTTTGAGATATTGTACATCAGCCGAGAAGCGATCCGAATATTCAGGATGATCTGCTATGCCCTTTTCAAGGGCCCCCAAGGCGAGGGCGCCTCGAGTTAAGTTTCCATAGGTCTCAGTGGCGATAGTTTTTCCGACATCGGGAGACGCATTCAATATAGAGAGGGCATCAAGTACGGGTATATCAGGATTCAACAACGTATCTGTCATCGTCCCATTGGGACCGTAAAGGTTTCCATTAGTAAATTCATTTGAGTTTAACGTTGGAACTACGGTTCCCGGATTAGCGAGAGATACCTGACGATCTCTTTCATAAATCGCCTGGGTATCCTGATCAGCGAGGGCTTTACTCGCCGCCACTTCTTGATCTGTTACGGGACGGCGCTTGGCAGTGACGACAATTTCGCCGGGGAGAGGGTCGCCATCGGATGACGAAATCGTTGGCAGCGGCATCTCGGCAATCTGCTTGAGAAGATCTGCCGTATTCGAAACGCCCAAGGCGTCGGCTGAATAGGCCCCACTCAGCGGACCATTGTCCGCATAATGTAGCCCCTCGTGCGCTACCTGAGGCTCCGCGTCGATTGTCCTGCTCTGCGCCCCTTTCGGGAGACCCCCGGTGATAGCATCAACCAGAAAGCCCCCAGCAGTCTGCGCGACGATATCGGGGAGTGCCGCCATGATATTGTCACCGAAGTCAGTGCCGTTCACGAGACTTCGCGTCGCAGCATCAGCAAGTCCACCCGCTGCGCTCGTGGCAAGCCTTTGTGCAAACACCTCACCGGGCGTGTAAGCTTGGCCGAACTGGCTTCCCAAAGCGCTTCCGGCCATGGCCCCGACACCAGCCGCTGCGACGCCTGTGAAATCAAACCTTGATTGAAGCTGCGTGGCAACGCCAATCCCTTGCGTGACGGCGCTTGCGGCAGCGCCGTTAAGACCAGCTTGCAACACCTTGCTACCCACGCCAATACTGCCAGCGAAGCCGGCCTTACCAAATACCCCACTAGGCCCAATCCCAGCGCCGATCGCGCCTGACAGGGCGCTAAGAGCAACCCCCTTCCAGCTGAACTTGTCTTGGATGTGAGTAACCACGCCCACACCTTGGCTCACGATCGACCCGAGAGCGCCAGCGACCGCGCCGATACCAACAACTGCCACGGCGGATAGTCCTGTGGTTCCGGCCGCGATTGCGCTGAGCCCGCTAAGCACACCGGTGACGCCCGAGCTTGCTGGTGCCAACGCTGCTACCGCACCGCCAGCGGTGATGGCGGTGACCGCAATCGCTATCACCAATAGCAAAATGACGCCAAGCACGCCGCACGGCGCCTTCTTCGGCGGCTTGGCTGTCGTCGGGCTGGTGTCGCCGAGCGCTTCGTTGGGATCGTAAGGCCGCCAGGTGTCGGCAGCGTTACGGCTGTTATGGACCTTGTTGGGGATGTTGAGCACCCGGCCGTCGGCCAGTGACTCCGATCCGGTCAGCCCATTGGCCTCGGCGATCAGATACCAGAGCGAGCCGTCGCCCCACACGGCCTGGGCGATGCTGGTGAGCGTGTCGCCGCTGTTGACGGTGTAGTTCGACCCGGTGCTCGCCGTGCTGGTGCCGTTGATCGCGTCGTAGCTCTGCTCGAAATCGGCCATCGGGGTCGCATAGGCCAGGCCGCCCGCGAACGGGCCGGTCAGCCCCTGCTTCGGCCTGAGCCGGTTGGCGATCGAGGCGGCATAAGAAACATTGTCGGTGCCGTTGTTGCCGACCTCGCCCATTTGCAGCCCGCCGAAATTATAGTGCACCGCATGCGGGTTGCCGGCGCTGGTCGTGTTGCCCGATAGCTTCACCTCGAGCCGGTCGATGATCTGCCCGTTCTGGTCTGTGACGAAGTTGGCATCGCGCGGCTGGCCGTCGGCGATGTGCGCCTGGGTGACGTGGCCCGAGCTGTCATAGCTGTAAGTCGTGGTCCAGTCGGTGGTGCCATTATTGTCATTGTCGTTGCCGATGGTCGACTGCAGCGCACCGTCCCACCAGACATAGCCATAGGTCTGCCTGCTGTCGGGCGCGCCGTTGCTGCCGCTGTCGACGCCGTTCTTGAAGGCGATCTGCAATTGCTGGGTCAGCAGCCCGTTCGTGTAGCTGTTGGTGATATAGGTGACATAAGTCTGTGACGGCCCGCCGGTGGTGTCGCGCCGGATCGTCGTGCTGGTCTCGGACAGCTCGCGACCCGCCATGTCATAGACGATGTTCGACCGGTCAAACGAACCGTCGAACCCGCCCAGCTCGGTATAGGCGGTGATCCGCCCGAGCGCATCGCGCGTGATCGTGGAAAGTCCACCGCCCGTCGCCGGCGGCGCGACAAGGGTTGGCTCTGGGGCGAACTCGTCATATTGGCCAGGCTGCGCGCCCGGATCCATGAAGGCATCGGCCTTGGTGGTCTTCGCGAGATATCCGTCCGCAGTATAGACATAGTCTTCACGCCGATCGCCGCTGAACGTGTAGGTGACCAGCGTCCAGCTGCCGTCGGTTCCCGTACCATCCGGGATGATCTGCTGGCCATGGGGACCAGGGCTGAGATATTCCCAGCGCTGACCGAGCACGCCAGCAGTATATAACGCGCTCCGCCGGTTGCCGTCGAAATAATAGGTGATCGCGGTTCCTTGGGTGCCGCGGTCGATCGTGCCCACCCCCCGCGCCGCATCGCCGGTCACAACGTCGCCGGAGCTGTTGGTGGCCGAGAGCGAACCCTTGGTGAGCGTGAACCGGTTCATCGAGTCATACAGATACCAGTAATCCTGGGTCGAACTGGTGGTCGCCAGCGTGCCGTCGGAATTGAGCGCGCGATAGCTCGCGTTGGAGCGGCGGACATTGCCGACCGCGTCATATTCCCATGCTGTGGTGTTGATCGTCGCGTTACTCGTGTCGCGGTCGGTCCATGAGGTCATGCGGCCCAGCGCGTCATAGCTGGCGATATCGTTGCGATAGGTCACGCCACCCTTGGCGAAGGTCTCCAGCGTGCGGTTGCCGGCGGCGTCATATTGGTAGGTGGCGCTGCCCTGGGTGCCTGTTTGCGCAGCAACCGCGCCGGTGTTGTAGTAGCTGAACCCAAGGCTCTCGCCCTGACCATTGGTACGCGCGGTCAGCCGGCCGGCCTTGTCGAAGGTGAAGTCGTAATTATGGTTGCCGAAGTCGATCTGGTCGACAGTGCGCCCGAAATAATCCTGACTTTCGGTGGCCAGCTGGCTCGTACCGATATTGCTGGTGGTCTTGGTCCACCCGCCGAAGGTACCGAGGCCGGCGGTCGCGAGGCCGGCGTCCCAGCTATAGGTGTAATTGGTCGCCTCACCGGCAAAGTTGACGGTGGAGGTGACGCGGCCCTGTGCATCGAAATAGGTCTTTTCGAGATAGCCCGAGCCGAACTGTGAGTTCCAGTGATCAATGCGGTGGCCGAGCCCGTCATAGTCGAAATGGTCGACGAGCTGGACCACGTTGCCGGTCGGGTTGCCGACGCTGCCGACGGGCCTCGCCGCGTGGGTCTGGGTGATCAGGCGGCCGAGCTTGTCATAGTCCCGCCCCTCGACGCTGCCGACCTCGTTGATCGTCATGCGGGCGTTACCAAAGACGTCGTAGCGCGTCTCGGCGATCCCCGTGTCGGGATGAAATTCCTTGATGATCAGCGCCTCGTCGTCACCATGGCCGGTGCCGGCAAGGATCTGGCGTGTGTTCCGGTGCCCATTGGCATCGAGCACCGAGATGAGGCGGCCCGACTGATCATACCGATAATATTCAGTGGGGTTGACGTTCGACAGGCGGCCATTCTCAGCCGTCACGCTGACCTGCGGCAGGACCTTCGACAGCAGGCGGCCCATACTGTTGTACGTGTAGTTGGTCGTGTAGGCGCGCGCATCGGTTTCCGACGCGACCTCGCCGAACGCGTTATAGGTCTTGGCGCCGGTGATCGTGGTGGCGCTGCCGCCGGTGGCGAGGAGCCGGTCCGGCTGGCGGGTTCCGATCTGTTCGCCGCGCTCGTCGTAGAGGGTGATGGTGGTCACTGCGTTCGAAATGCTGGTCCCGCCGGTGCTGGTAATCGAGGTGGCATAGTTGGCGAGGGTCAGTGCCGAGAGATCGGCACCGGCTGAGGCCAGCTGGAGTGTCTGGTTGCCGGCTTTATCATACACATAGAATTTCTGGACACCGTCGCCGCTGTTCGATGACCAGACCTGGCCGGCAGCGTTATAACTATAGGTCTGCTGATAAGTGGGTGTCCCGGCTGTCGCCGCCGTGATGCCCTGCCCGGTCATCTCGCCATAGCCGTCGTACCGGACCCAATTCTTGTCGTAGGCAACGCCGGCGGCATCGGTGAACACCCAGGTCGCGCCGCTGAGCCGCGCAGTGGTGTGGCTGGTAGCCCGCCGGGCGGCATCGTAATTATAGACCACCGCCTCGGTGATGCTGGTCCCATCGGCTTTCAGCCGCGAATAGCTGTCGCGAATGACATTTCCCTGGGCGTCATAGGCGTAGTTATGAGTGAAGTTCGCCGCGTCCGTCGAAGACATCAGGCGCCCGCCGGCACCATAGACATTCGTCGTGACGTGCTGTTCGCCGCCTGAATTGCCAAGTGCATCGCTGACAGTGGTGGTCAAGACGTTGTTCAGGCCGTCATAGGTATAGGTCGTCAGCCGGGCGACCGACTGGGCGTTCTGGTTGGTGTGGCTGGGGTCGGTTTCGGACAGCGTGCGGCCGATGGCGTCGTAGGTATAGGTCGTCGTGTCACCATTGGCCTCGGTCTTAGTCAGCGCCTCGCCCAGTGCGTTATAGGTGTAGCTCACGAGCGAGCTCTGGCCATCAATCAACGCGCGATGTTCGGGATATTCCGAGAAGAAGGCGAGAACCCCGCCGCGGGTCCAGCCATTGGCCAGATTGGCTGTCCAGACGTCGATCTCACTCTGCGTGGCCTGGCGGCGAAAGGCATTTTGATATAATGTGGCAACAAATACCGTATTGGTGCTCGCCGCACCGCCCATGTGCGCCTGGACGCCGCTGTCAGTCAGAATATAGGTTGCCATTGCCTCCAATGCGTTCGCATTGTTATCAAGCAATATATTTCCATATTGATTGATGTTTTCGGGTGACGTGTCGTTCTGATGCTGGATCAGATAGGCGCTCCATTCGGCAATCTCACCGCTATTGGGTGCCCGGCCCAGCACGACATCATACATGCGATAGACCTGCATCGCGGGGCCATCCAGGTCGACGTTGCGCTGGTCGCTGAGCCGGGTTGTCTGTGTGATAAGGTTGCCGTTTGTATCGATCGTATAGCCCTGCAGGCCGAGGCGTCGTTCGGTCAGGCGGCGCCCGCTGCTGTCATAGCTGAACAGCGTGATACGATCATCAGCACTGACCGACACGCTACGGGACAGCGTTAGAGGATCAGAATCGAGGCCGACCGCCGCTGTGGGTTTCTGCGCGTAGCGGACTTCCAGGAGCACATTGCCATTCGCGTCGGGCAGCCAGGTAGTCAGATAGCCTGCCGCGTCGACCTGACCGGTTTTGCGCCCGAGCCGGTCAAAATATGTATAGACCGAGTTTCCGTTGGCGTCGGTTGTCCTGACGATGTTGCCATTGGCATCATAGTCGTTGGTTGCCACCGGCGCGGTCGTCGCGGTGACATAAGTGCCGTTGACGAACTGGCCCGTGGTTATTGCGGCACCGCTCGTCGTCTTCAGGCGATTGTTGCGATCATAGGTGTAGGTCGTGGTGCGGCAGTCGCTCGGATTGACAGGATCCGGCTTCGGGCTGTCGGCGGCGCTTGCCGCGATCAGGCCGGCGGTCAGGGTGCGATGATCACCATGCTCGTTGAAAAAGGCGAGCATGCCGGCGCGCGTCCATCCGGCGCTTATGTTGGCCAGCCAGACGCTTGTCTCGGTCGATGTCGGGGCCCGACGAAACGCGCATTGATACAGCTGGCTGATGAAGGCGCTGTTATCGGCTGCGCCAAGGCGCGCCTGCACCCCGGCATCGCCGAGGATCTCGGCGCAGATCGCCTCAAGCGTCCCCATCTTCTCCCCATTGGGGTCGACGCTCGGCCAGCCTTCGGCAGCTGGCTGGACGGCGTTCGGATAGAGATTGGCCATTCGCCAAAGCCAGTCAGTCACCTCCTGCGTTGTCGGCATGCGACCCAGAGTCAGATCGTAGAGACGATAGATTTGCGCCACCGCGCTGTTGGGATCGAGCGGCAAAGCGGTGATCGCGCTGCCATAGACGGTTGCGGTCTGAACATTGCCGTTTTTGTCATATGTCCAGGCGGAATAGGTGCCGACCGGGCTGATCTCGGCGGTTTTCCGTCCGAGACGATCGTAATAGCTGAGCGTCAGGTTGCCCGCCGCGTCGGTGCGGGCGATGACGTCGCCACGGCGATCATAGACGATTGTTTCGGTGGGGACGACAGATGGCTGGTCCACCAGGTTCTGGCCGACCACGTTGACGCGATCGTGCGTGGTGGTCACCAGCCGGTCGAGCTTATCATAGGCATAGGTGGTGGTGCGATGCTCTGACGCCCCGCTTGCCTCGACCATCTGGATCCGGTTGCCACGTGCATCATAGGCATAGGTGTTGGTGACCGTCGCGCCGGCCGCGGTGACCTGGACGATTTCGCTGGTCAGCAGGCCACGCTTGTCAAAGCTGTTGGTGGTGAGCCCACCGAGCTTGTTGACGACGGTGTCGCGGTCACCAAAGGCATTATAGGTGTAGGATTCGGTGATGTTGTCGGCGGCGTTGGTGTCGGTCACCTGCGCAGTCGATTTGACGCGGTCGAGCTTGTCGTAAGTGAAGCTCGAGACCGCGTCCTTGGCGCTGGCGGCGGTAACATTCGGCAGATTTGCCGGACCCGGCGTGCCGGTCCAGCTTACGCGCGTAGCATAATGAGTGACCGTCTCGGTCTTGCCGGTGAAGGTATAGGTGGTGCGGGTCGCATAGCCTTCTGGATCGACCTGCAGGGTCAGCTGGTTGAGCGCGTTGTAGTAGAAATAGCCGACATTGTTCCGCGGATCGACGACCTGCACCAGGTTGCCGAACGCGTCATAGCTGTTGGTCGTCACCGCGTTGGGGTGCGTGGCGTCGAGCGGGACCGAGGTCGTCAGGACATTGCCATTGGCATCATAGGTGTAATGGGTGGCATAGGCCGCCCAGACGGCGTCGATCTGTGTCTGGGTCGGGGTCCCAACCAGTGCGGCGATCGCCGCGTTGCCATTGCCGTCGAGCTTGTCGGTTACCCGGCCGAGCGCGTCGTACCGGTAGCTGGTGGTGGTCGCTTCGGCCTGGCCGAAGGCGCGGGTCGTCGCGGTGACACGGCCGAGCGCGTCGTAGCTCTGGAAGGTAGTGACTTCGTCGGTCGTCCCGGGAGCGATGACGGTGGTGGTCGCCTGACCAAGCTGATTGAGAGTGAGGACCGTGTGGACGAGAGTGGGGTCGACCGTTTCCTTGAGCCGGCCTGCAGTGTCGTAGATGAACTCGGTGGTGGCAGGTGGTTTGGTTGGGCTCGGGGGCACCGCGACATAGCTTATGGCTTGCGCCAGCGTCGTACTGTCGGTGAACGCGGTGTAGGCGCCGCTGCTGTCGAAGCGGTCACCAAAGCGGGTGGTGTAGCGCACGCTGCCTGCCGCGTTGTAGGTATATTGGGTGATATAGTTTTCGGCATCGATGCTGAAGCGGAGGCGGCCATCCTGGTCGTAAATCGCCCGTGAAATGCGGTCGTTGGTTGCGCTGCCATTGGTCGTCAGCCAGGTCGCCATGGTCGCGTCGCTCGGGTCACCGGTCGCCGTATAGGCCACCGCAACGCGCTGCTGCTTGATGACATTGCCGCGGGTGTCGTAGCTATAGGCGGTGACATAGCCGAGCGCGTCGATCGTCCAGGTACGCTGATGATCGGCATTATAGACGTTGCGGGTGATCGGCGATGCCGAGATTGCGCCCGAGGTCATAACGCTAATCTGGGCCTGGATTCCAGCGACGGTGTAGGTCGCGCCCGCGGAGATCGCGGTCGAATAGGCAATGCTGCGGATCGCATTACCGGTCGCGTCATAATCATATTCGGTCAGGAAGTTCAGCGCATCCACACTGTAGCGCAGCTTGCCGTCGCGGTCGTACACCGAGTGCGTGATCTCGTCCTTGCCCGAGGACGCCGTGACACGCGACGCGATGTCGCTGGCGCTGGCAATGGTTGCGAGACCGCTCAGAGAGATCGCCGTCGAATACGCCTGGGTGACGACGACTCGGCCTTCATTGTCATAGCTGCGCTGCGTGACGCCGCCGAGCGCGTCGACCGTGTAGATCAGGCGTTCGGCATTGTCATAGACATAGCGGGTGACGTTGCCGAGCACGTCCTGGACCGCAGCGAGATTGCCGCGGCCGTCATAATTGTAGGTCGTCATGTGGCCGAGCGCGTCGGTCGCGGTCAGAAGCCTGCCGGCGCGATCATAGGTCTTGGACATCGCGTGGCTGGCCGGATCAGTGAGCGTGACCGCCCGCCCGAAGGCGTCATAGCCATAGCTGGTGGTGATCGCCTTGCCGCCGCTCGCCGAATCCACGACCTGTGTCTTCAGCAGCCCGCGCCGATCATAGGTCTTCGTCGTCTGGATCGTCGACGGAACCGTCGCGTCGAGCGGGTCCACCTCGGTGATGAGATCGCCAAAGGCGTCATAGCTGTAGGCGGTTGTCGCGCCGAGCGCGTCGATCCTATCCTTGACTGTGCCATCGACATTGTAATCGGCATGAACGTCGGAATCGGCGCCGCTGGTGGCGAGTGCCGAGATCGTGCTGGCGACGCTGCTGGCGGCGCCCCCGGTCATCGTGGCAAGCGTCGCAGTTGCGATGCGCTTGGCGTACAGGATCGTGTCGGCGACCTGATCGAAGGCGTTGTAACGATATTCGGTGACCTGGCCAAGCGGGTCGATCGCGTAGGCAAGCGTGCCGTCAGCATTGTAATAATTGAGTGATTTCGCGCCCGCCGCGTTCGTCGCGATCAGGTGATCGTCAACGTCATAGGTGTAATTTGTGGTTAGAGTATTCTCGGCGTTCGTCGAGCTGGTGAGACGCCCGTGCAGATCATAGGTTTGATTGAAGACGTGCGGGTCGCTGCTTTCATATTGCGTCGTGGTCGAGGTGACATTGTATAGCGAATCATAAGCGTAGGAGGTGACCGTCGTGACCGACGAAGGCGTCGTGGTGAGCGTTCGCGTTGCCGTCAGCACATGACCATAGGCGTCGCGCGTGTAGGCGGTGGTGTCGAGCACGGTCCCGGTCGGCGCGCTTGGCAAGGTCGCGAGCGTCGGGGGCGTCGAAATCAGGGTCGATGGATTGAGCTTCTGACCGCTGACGATCTGCGCCAGATCGCCCTGCGCGGTATAGCTGTAGCGCGTGAGGTCGCCCTCGCCGTCGATCGACGCAGCCATAAGCCCGCGCGCGTCATAAAGCATCCAGTGATGGATATCGCTCGCGTTGGTGGCGGGCAGTAGCTGCGCGAATGTCCCGCTCGCCCAGTAAGCCGTGTTCGTTTGGGTCGCGTAGGCGATCGTCTGGGTCTTCAGGCCCCCTGCGTCATAGATGTTCTGAGTCAGATATCCCTCGGCATCGAGGGCGCCGATGAGGTTACCGTCCTTGTCGTAGAACATCCGGCTGACACGATCGTTGTTCGCGTCTGCATTCGGCAGATAGGTCGGCGAGTGCAGGCGGGAGTTCAGCACGGGTGGGGCAACGATGATCGCGCTGCCCGCAGTCGCGGTCGTTCCATTTATATAGACGACAGGCTGAACCTGGCTGTCCGTGGCCGTATAGACGCGGGTGATCTCGATCGTCGTGCCAACCGAGGTGCTGAGGCCAGTGATGTTGACGCTGCCGCCCGTACCATTGGTGAGCGAACCGGGGCCTGACAGGATCGTCGCTTTTGTGTTGGTGGTATCGCCCCAGCCGCCGCTCGGTCCGTAAAGTGCAAGCAGGGCGGATGTGGTTGAGCCATAGCCCATGAGCGTGACTTGAAAGGTCGATGCCTGCCCCGCGCTCGCCATGGGTGCATAGAGCGCGAAGCCGCCAGCCGCCCCTGTCGCCGTCTGGGTGAACTTGTAGGCGCTTGCCCCTTCGATCGCGGAGCCCGCTTGCGAGGCGCCGAAGATCGTCCAGGAGGAGGGGTTGCCGGGGAACAGATTGGTGGTCTCGGATGCCTTCAGCGCAGCGATGTTTGCGGGGGAGACCAGGCTTGCATATTGGGTCGTCGAGACGAGCTGCGACAGGCCGTCATAGGTATAGACCGTGGTCGCGCCCGTGCCGTCGATCGTTTGTACCAGCCGCTCGGACAGGTCATAGATATTGAAGGCCCAGCGATCGTCGCTGGTGGCGCTTGGACGTACGGCATCCAGGGTGACCGCGAGGAGATTGCCGCTGCCATCGATCAGCTGGCTATAGGCGAGCCGCGTCGAATAACGCGTCGTGCTGGTGACGTTGTTCTCGGCGTCATAACGATACTCGGTGATCGAGCCGGATTCGTCGACAGCGGCGGTCTTGCGCCCCGCGCCGTCATAGAAAAAATAGGTGTGATTGCCGAGCGGGTCGGTCGTCAGTTTCAAGCGGCCAAGCGCATCATATTTGTACGTCGTGGTCTGTGAAGTAACGCCGGTGCCGGTTTTGGTGAAGCTGATCAGCTCTCCGGCGAGATCGTAGACGGAAATCTCAGTTGATCCGTTCGCCAGCGTAACCGTGGTTGTCCGGCTCGAATCCGCAAACAGAACCGTGGTCGATATGCTGTTATAATCGCTGGTGCTCTTGGTCCTGCCGAGTCCATCATAGGTATAGCTCTCTGTCTTGGTAACACCTTCCACCACAGTCTGACGGTTAAGGAGCAGGCCAGCCTGATTGTAGGTATAGCTTGTCTTGGTCAGTTCTGACGAGGTGTCGAAAGCGCCCGTCGACAGGAGCTTCGAGTAGCTGAGTGTCGAGGCAAGATTCTCGCGCGTATCATAGATGTTTTCGGTACGCCGGGCTGCGCTTTGATCGATCGTCCCGATCCAGGTGCTGAGGGCGGTGGCCGTAGGCATCTGGGTGGTCGTCAATGCGGAGGTGTCGTACTTCGACCCTACATACTCGATGGCGCTCAGCTGTTTGCCGGCCGTATCATAAGTGTACGCGGTCACCGTACCTTCGGCGGACACCGAATAAGCGAGGTTCCTCGTAGCGGTATAGACATAGCGGGTGGTCTGGGGCGTACTAGCCGTGCCGCTGCCGGCACCATCTGGATCTGGCGCAATATAGTGCGTCTCGGCCTGCAGCAGCGAAAGCCCAGGTACATAGGTGCGTTCCGTGGTGTTCCCCAGCGAGTCAACACGGCTGATCCAGTTGCCATAGGCATCATAGGTGTAGGTGACGACGTTACCGTCCCCTTCGTTGACCGAGGTGACATTGCCGTTCGCGTCATAGGTGAACTGCCGGATCTGCGATGCGGTGGATGCGTTCGCAGGCGGCGCTACAATCTGCGTCAGATTTCCGTTCGCATCATAGGAGAGGACGGTATTCTGGAGGAGCGGGTCCGTGATCGTCGTTTTCCGCGCCGTGGTGTCATAGCTGAACGTGGTCAGGCGGGTGACGCCGCTCGCGACGGTCTGGGTGACAGACGTTACGCGGTAATCCGATCCAGCCAGCGTGTAGGCAAACGACACCAGCGAGCCGTCGGTCTGCGCGATCGACGCTACCCGATTGCTGGTGCCATCATATGTATAGGTGGTAGTGTAGACATTGCCGTCGATCTTGACGTGATCTTCCGGCGTGAGATCGGTCACGACTTTGGAGAGACGGCCCGAAGTATCATATGTATAGTAGGTGCGGGTGAGCGTCGGCGTCGAGCCGGAGCCCGGCGCAAATGTGTCCAGCTGAACCAGCTGCGTGCCGGAATAAACAAGGTTCGTGTAGTCGCCATCGGCAGATGTTATCCGCGTGACGAGATTGCCGGTGTACGTGAACGTCACCGTGTTCAAATTGTTATCTGTCAGGTTGATGGCACGTCCATTATGGGACTGTCGTGATTTCCGTGTGTGGGCGGGCATAATGGGTAAGAAGGAGACCCAGTATGTCCCGA
>NZ_BAAAEH010000055.1:0-78710 GCF_039522915.1 Sphingomonas oligophenolica | reverse complement strand
CCGTCGGACGGCTAAAGCCTCTTACCGGCTGAAGCCGGTGGTTTTGACCTCAAGAAATGACAATAAAATGCCGGGTGGCTTCTCGCCACCCGGCATTTATTGCCACATGCTACCCATTGCGTTACGATGAGCGCCGCAAATCCTGCCATCGCCACGCGGATTTATAACGGGCGGGCGCATGAACATGCTATCATCTGCTGAAATCATCGCTCGGGCAACGTCGCATCGCGACCTTGCGGATACTTCCGGGACGTGGCGCGAAGGTCTGGATCGGCTGGTAGCCGCATTCAACAGCGAAGCGGCGCTCAATACAGTCGGCGAACAGCATATTGCCTCCATGCTCGCTGGAAAACTCGCCTCCAGAATTGAAATCGAAGATTGGCATGCGCGCCATCCCGAGATCGCAGATCAGCAGATCGATCGTCCTGTCTTCGGGTTGGGCCTTCCTCGCACGGGCTCCACGGCGCTCGGGGTCATCATGGGTCAGGATCCGGCCCGCCGCGTGCTGAGGACTTGGGAAGCGCGTCATCCCTGCCCTCCCCCCGAAACCGCAACGGAAACGACCGACCCTAGAATCAAGTCGGCACAGGCCGAGCTGGACGCTCTCATCGCAACCGATCCCTCGCTTGGCGCGATGATACCAATGTCGGCCGATGCTGCAACCGAATGTCTGATCCTTACATCCATGGACTTTCGTTCAAAGGAGTTCGCCGCCTTCGGCCGGATCGACAGTTACCACGATTGGTTTCTCGACTGCGACATGGAACCGACCTACCGCTTCCACAAGCGGGTCCTCCAGCTTCTGCAGTGGCGGTGTCCACCGAACCGCTGGTTTCTGCGGACCCCGGCGCATACACCGTTCCTGCCGGCCTTGGACGCGGTCTATCCTGACGCAAGATTCGTCATGACCCATCGGGATGTCAGCAAGGTTATTCCGTCGAACATGACTTTCGTCCTCGCTTTGACGGCAGCTTTCACCGACCAGCGCGACCTGAAGGCGATGGCCCGGAACATGGTACATTTCTGGGAGCAGGCGCTACAACGTCTCGTCGCATTCCGCGAAGCGGGCAACGACCATCGCTTCTTCGATATCGCTTTCACCGATTTCCAGAACGACCCCTTGCGCGAAATCCGACGCCTTTATGAATGGCTTGGGGAACCGCTGACGGACATCGCAGAAGAGCATATGCGGGCTTGGTGGTTGGCCCAGGAGGCCGAACGCCGATCTGCGGCCAAAATCGATTTTGCCGAGCTTGGTATTCCGCTCGAGCAGCTTCGTGCCAGTTTTGCGTTTTACAACGACCGCTATGTGCGCTGAGCAAGAATCGGGTTCGTCAGCCCGGCTCGGTCGCGGACTGTTCAGACACGAACGCCGCATATAGCGCAGTGAACGATTCCGTGAATTGGCGCTTGCAAGGGCCGGTGATCGACCTTCGAAGCGTGGCATCGGCTATATTGCCGCAGGGGGCGCCAGGAACATGGCCGACGATCAGTTTCGGCGTTCGCGTGGACAATGACCCTGCAAGCTCGCACCATTGCCGTTGAGTCACCACCTCGTCGCCGCACCAATTGACCGTGGTGGCTGGAACCGACGCGGCCGCCAGAAGCGGCTCTATGTGATCAATCATGTCGTCGAAGTGAATTGGCGAATGTGGATAGGGGTCGGCAAAAGTCCGCACAGGCTCACCTTTGGCGACTGCCTCCATATCGGCAATCGGCATTCCACCGCCGCTCATCCCCCGGCCGGACCCATATGTCGCGTTGAGCCGCGCGATCGTGGTCCGGATGCCAAACGCCTCGGCAGCCAGCCTTGCAGTCGCTTCTAGACTAACCTTGGAGACCGGGCTGGTCGGCGCCCAAGGAGCAAAAGCGCCCCCTGTCGGGTCACGTTCGTTCAGCGGATGCCATACATCTTGAGGCGGTGTGTAAACAGCCGACGACGAAACGATCAACGCCGCCTTCACGGCGCGACAATGCTGCATCAGCAGACCAGGGCCAACGGCATTGACCTGAATAGACTCAGGAAAGGCGTCCGCTCCCCTTCTGGTGTGCGCGAAATGAAGCAGATACGTGAAGTCGCCCGGCAGTTGGTCAAAACTTGGCCGCTCCAGATCGATCGCAACCGGCCTCATCCCCAACTCTTGCGCGACGCGGAGACTGGCCGAGCCGCTGTAGCGCGCCAGGCCCCACAATTCGTTGTAGGGTGCCAGAGCACACGCGATCATTTTTCCAAGGGTTCCCGTCGCGCCTGTCAGGAGGATCTTTTCGTTTTTCAGCATTTGCCTGCTCCAATAGTCATCGACGGCAACGCCAAGGCGCGCTTCCAAAGCCTATCACTCCCTATCGCGGCAGCAACGCCACCCCGCAAGCGGCCGCAAGAAAGCGCGTTCGTCGATCAGCGCAACAGGGCCGCCGGGAGTACGCGTCAAGATTGTTTCCGTCGCGGTTGCAATCGCATTTGATCAAATGCTAGGTCAAAAAAAACGCCTTTGGAGATCACGGTAATGGCGCGACAGGCATTTATCTATGACGCGGTGCGAAGCCCGCGTGGACGCGGAAAGCCGGACGGCGGCCTCCATCCCGTTACCGCTGTATCACTCGGGGCACAGATGCTTGAAGCGGTACGAGACCGGAACGAGCTGGATACCGCGCTGGTGGACGACGTGGTCTTCGGCTGTGTCGATGCCGTGGGCGAGCAAGGCGGCGTCATCACGCGCACCGCGATCCTGCGCGCCGGTTATGACACGAGTGTTGCAGGCGTTCAGGTCAATCGCTTCTGTGGCTCGGGGCTCGAAGCGTGCAGCAGCGCCGCCGCCAAGGTCATATCGGGCGAAGCGGAAATGGCCATAGGTGGCGGTGTTGCGTCGATGAGTCGGGTGCAGATGGGTATCGAAGGCGGAGCGATCGCCACCGATCCGACATCCATGTTCGCGAACTATACGCTTCCCCAGGGCGTGGCCGCTGACTTGCTGGCGACGTTGGATGGACTTTCGCGCGACGACGTAGATGCCTACGCTGCCGAAAGTCAGCGCCGTGCAGCGACTGCGTGGACTGAAGGGCGGTTCGCACGGTCGATCGTTCCGGTGAAGGACCAGCTCGGCATGGTCGCGCTCGACCGTGACGAGCATGTGCGGGGCGACACGACGGTCGAAACCCTCGGCAAGCTCAAACCCGCTTTCGCGCAGATGGGCGAGATGCTTTTCGACAGCGTCGCCCGCCAGCGTTACCCGCAGGTCGACAAGATCAGCCATATTCATCACGCCGGTAATTCGGCTGGCATCGTCGACGGTGCGGCTGCGGTGCTGATCGGATCGGCCGAAGCAGGTACGCGCGCCGGTCTGAAGCCGCGCGGCATCCTCCGAGGGGCGGCTTCCATCGGTTCGGAACCGGCACTGATGCTCTCCGGGCCGACGCCCGTGGTCGAAAAACTTCTGCGCGCGCAGGGTATGACCCCGTCGGATATCGATCTTTTCGAACTGAACGAAGCCTTCGCCGCAGTCGTGCTGCGCATGATGTCCTCGCTGAACATTCCGCATGAGAAAATGAACGTCAACGGTGGCGCCATCGCCATGGGCCATCCCCTCGGCGCGACGGGCGCGATGCTCGTGGGCACCGTTCTCGACGAGCTTGAGCGGACCGGCAAGGAATTCGGGGTCGTCGCGCTCTGCGTTGGCGGGGGCATGGGTACAGCGGCGCTCATTCAGCGCGTCTGACGGTCATCTACAAAAAATAGGGCAGATATAATGAACCATTGGCGCGTTGATGTAGATAATGACGGCGTCGCACTCGTCACGTTCGATATGGCCGGAAAGAAGGTCAACACCCTGAGTGCGGATACTATCGCCGAACTCACTGAGATAATCGAACGAATCCGGACGGACGATGCCATCAAGGGCGTAGTCGTCACGTCGGCCAAGCCTGGATCGTTCTGCGCCGGCGGGGATTTGTCACATATCAAATCCTTCGCCGGTCCCGGCGAACCGGGGAAAGAGGCGGAAACCCTGGCGGGCGACATTGCCCGCATGACAAAAGACATGGCGGTTTTTCGCGGCCTCGAAACCTGTGGAAAACCGGTCGCTTGCGCGATCGAAGGCACCGCCCTGGGCGGGGGTGCGGAGTTCGCCATGGCATGCCATTACCGGGTGGCGGCCGACAGTGAACAGGTCGTCCTCGGCTTGCCCGAAGGTGGCCTCGGCCTCCTGCCGGGCGGTGGCGGCACCCAACGCCTGCCGCGCCTGGTCGGCATTCGGGAATCTCTTCCCATCCTGTTGCAAGGCGTCACGAAGACCGCAGCCGAAGCACTCGCGATCGGGTTGATCGGCGAGATCGCGCCCGTCGGCCAAGTCATCGACAGGGCGCGCAAGTGGGTGCTCGAAACGGGCGATCCGGTGCAGCCTTGGGACAAACCCAAGTTCACGGTGCCCGGTGGCGGACCCTATGTACAGGCCAATGCCGAAGCCATCGCCATGCACGTCGCCATGTCCCGCCAGAAATTCTACGGCAATTATCCTGCGCAAGCTCATATTCTGACGGCACTCTATGAAGGCATCCAGGTGCCGTTCGAAATCGGCCTTCGCATCGAGATGCGGGAATTCATCAAAACGGTTCGCACGCCGCAGGCGCTAGCGATGATCCGCACGCTCTTCCTGTCCCCGCGCGAGATCAAGAGCGGCGCAAACCGCCCTGCTGGTCACCCCGTCAAGACGTTCAAGAAGGCATCTGTGCTCGGGGCAGGCCTGATGGGTGCTGGCATTGCATGCGTGCAGGCGCAGGCCGGGATTGAAACCGTCCTGATCGACAGAACGCAGGAAGCGGCGGATCGCGGCAAGGCGTACACCGCGACGTATCTCGGCAAGCAGATTGCCCGCGGGCGCATGACGCAGGACAAGGCCGACGCTATCCTGGCGCACATCCTGGCCACCACCGATTATGCCAACGTGCGCGGATCGGACATCGTGATAGAGGCGGTGTTCGAGGATCGCGATGTCAAGGCGGACGTCACCCGCCTTGCCGAAGCGGAACTGGCCGCCGACGCCATTATGGCGACGAACACCTCAACGCTTCCGATCACCGGTCTGGCGCAGGCGTCCGTTCGTCCCGAAAATTTCATCGGCCTTCATTTCTTTTCGCCGGTGGAGCGCATGGATCTCGTCGAGATCATTCGCGGCGAAAAGACGACGGATGGTGCGCTTGCGGCCGCCTATGATTATATCGCGGCGATTGGCAAAACCCCCATCTCGGTGAAGGATTCGCGAGGCTTCTACACGTCGCGCACGATCACGTGTTACCTGGAAGAGCCTAGCGAAATGCTGGTCGAAGGCATTGCGCCGGCAATCGTCGAGAATATCGGCCTTATGACCGGTATGCCCGTCGGCCCGCTATCCCTGCCCGATGCCATCGGGCTCGAACTGCCCTACCATGTCCTTGCCCAGACGAAACGCGACTTGGGCGATGCCTATAAAGCGACCGCGAGCGATACGGTTCTGAACTTTCTCGTCGAAAAGCACGGCCGCCACGGCCGTCGCAACGGCAAGGGGTTCTACGATTATTCGGCGGACGGCAAGGTCAAGACCCTCTGGCCTGGGCTTGCCGAGCTCGCGGCCCCGGTCATCACGGATGCATCCCGGGACGACGTGAAGGACGAACTCAAGAAGCGCGTTCTCTACCGAATGTCGCTTGAGGCGGCCAAATGCATGGAAGAAGGGATCATCACCGACCCGCGTGAGGCAGACGTAGGCGCTACCATGGGCTTTGGCTTTCCTAAATGGACGGGAGGCCCCATTTCGCTGATCGAGCAAGTCGGGATCGCCAAGTTCGTGGCGGAATGTGATAAGTTGGCCGATCGCCATGGCGAACGTTTCCGCCCTGGCCAGATGCTGCGGACCATGGCCGCGGAAGGCAAGACATTCTATTGAGGCGCAGCGAGCGGTCGACGTTGGAAAACCGGACGGTCATGTGACCGCCCGGCTTTTTTACGTGCTGCCGGCATGCGGATTTCGACCGAGCGATCATTATTCGTCGCGCAAACGCTCGACCGCGATCGAGCCGCCATCGACACGCAGCTCGGTTCCCGCCACTTAGAGTGAGCGAGCGATCAGCATCTTCATGATTTCGTTCGTTCCGCCGAAAATACGGGAAATCCTGGCATCGCGATACAGACGAGCGATCGGGTACTCATTCATATATCCATAGCCGCCAAAAAGCTGGACGCATTCATCGACCACTTTACCTTGAGCCTCGGTCGCCCAGTATTTCGCCATGGCAGCAGTGTCAGCATCGAGCTTGCCTTCAAGCAAAAGACCCATACAATAATCACAGAATACCTTGGCAATGACGGCCGTTGTCTTACATTCGGCCAGCTTGAACTGCGTATTCTGAAACTCGATCAGCTTCTGACCGAAGACTTCACGCTCCTTGACATAGGGAATGGTCTCCTCGAGCGCGCGTTCCATCGAAGCAACGGCCTGCAGCGCAATGGTAAGGCGTTCCTTGGCCAACTCAGCGGTGAGCTGGCGGAAACCCTTTCCTTCGACCAAACCCAACAGATTGGTAGCGGGCACTCTTACATCGTCGAAGAACAGCTCGGACGTATCCTGCGCTTCGCACCCCACCTTGTCGAGATTGCGACCCCGGCGGAAGCCTTCCGCGTCCTCTGTTTCCACCATGAGGAGGGAAATGCCGCGAGCACCCGCGCCCGGATCGGTCTTGGCGACGACGCAGATCAGGTTGGCGAGCTGGCCATTGGAAATGAACGTTTTCGCGCCGTTGACGACATAAACATTTCCCTGCGCACGCGCCGTCGTCCTGATCGCGGCGAGATCCGACCCCGTGCCCGGCTCCGTCATCGCAATGGCGGCTATCAACTCGCCCGACGCCATTCTAGGCAGCCATCGCTCCTTCTGCTCCGCGGTCCCATAGGCAAGGATGTAAGGCGCGACGATATTGTTGTGCAGCGTCACGGCGAAGCCGTCCACCCCCAGGCGAATCGCCGCCATCGACAGGATCGTCTCGTGCCGATAATCGCCGCCGCCGCCGCCATATTCCAGTGGCATCGAGGCGCACAAAAGACCATCCTTCGCGGCCTGCTCCCACAACGCGCGGTCGACATACCCCTGCTCGCGCCATTTCGCGCAGAGCTCAGGTGTCGCGTGCTTGCGATAGAATTTGTCTACAGCGTCAGCGAAAAGCTGGACGTCCTCATCCTGCATGAAAGCCGGCTGCGGCTGGCCAAGTATGTCCGTCACGTAAAACCTCTCCCGAAAGCGTCGGGTATAAATGGCCAGAATGCCGCTAATGTCTAGCAAGCGTTTGACTGGGCCCGCCGATGTGTCGCCGCGATGGCTTGAGCCTCACACCAGGCGCCAAAATTCGGGTCGGGATTGGGTCTCGGTCCCAATTCGGTCGCCAGACGCCAGCCCGCTGATTTATGTCGCTCAACCGTGCGAATGTTCAATGGGCAGTGTAGGCTCACGGAATCGACACGAAATCGCGGAGTCTGCAGAGAAAGATGACGTCTCCTATCCTATCCAGCCTTGCCGATGGCATCCTGACCCTTCAGCTCAACAACCCCGAGGTCCGGAACGCGCTCAGCCAACCCATGGGCGCGCAATTGCAACGGGAATTGCGAGACGCGGCCAGCGACCCGGGCGTGCGGGTCGTCGTCCTGTCCGGTGTCGGAGAAGCGTTTTGCGCTGGCGCGGACGTCAGCAAATTGGGCGTGCTCGATCCCAACGACAAGGTCTCTGCGAAATGGGCGGACGACCCGATCATGAGCGGGATGGAGCAGCGCAGCATGCGCATCAAGGGCAATGGCGAGACAGCGACGTTGCTGCACACTATGGGCAAGCCGACAATCGCGATGGTGCGGGGTCCGGCCGCAGGCGCGGGCCTGTCGATGGCAATAGCCTGCGATTTCCGATTTGCATCGCAAACGGCGTTTTTCACCGCCGCCTTCAGCCGCATCGGCGCTTCCGGCGACCTCGGCTGCGCTTATTATCTTCAGCAACTCGTGGGTCCGACGAAGGCGCGCGAGATACTGATGCTCTCTGATAAGATCGATGCGGCCGAGGCATTGCGGATCGGTCTTGTCAGCAAGGTATTCGCGGACGCGGACCTGCTCACCGAAACGATGGCTTTTGCCCGGCGCCTGGCCGACGGTCCGCCGATCGCCCTGCGCTATATCAAGGCCAACCTCGTCGCCGCGGAGGCATTCAATATGGACGCTTATCTCGATCAGGAGGCGCGCAATATGATGCGATGCTTCCAGACCGAGGATTCCAAGGAAGCCATACTGGCGTTCAAGGAAAAGCGGGCGCCGGCATTCAGGGGGATTTGAAAGGTGATCGTCGAGGAACGCAATTACGCTTTCGCGCCAACCGACATGGCGCGGTTCCTGGAAATCTACGAGAAGGAGGGCGTGGTTATCGCGACCCGGCTGCTCGGAAATCTGATCGGCTATTTCCGCACGGAAGTCGGCCCGGACCTGAACGAGGTCGTACATCTGTGGGGATTTGCCGATCTCAACGACCGCGCGGCGCGGCGTGCGGCCTTGTGGAAAGACCCGGAATGGCTCGATTTCGCCGCTAGGTGCCCCGCGCCCGTCCACCAGCGCAACCGGCTGCTGGCGCCGATGCCGTGGTCTCCAATTCGTTGACAGAAAGCATAGCACATATGGCAAAATGGCTGAAAACAACCGACACGATCACGTTTGAAGTGCGCGATCGCATCGCCTGGATCACGATGAACCGGCCGGAAAAGCGCAACGCTTTGAGCTGGAAGGGATTGCAGGAAATCCGCGACGCCTTGCTGGAAGCGGACGATCTGACAAGTGTCCATTGTATCGTCCTTGGCGGAAACGGCCGGGATTTCTGTGCCGGGTGGGATTTGACTGGCGGGGAATCGAGCCCTGTCAAGGAACAGCAATCGATCGCGCAAAACCCGCAATCGGAGTATCGCAGCGCGACCGCGACGCTGGACGACGACACCTGGCAGTTGCAGCGGATGAACGAACTACGCCTGGTGATGTTCGAGATGCACAAGCCGGTTATCGCGAAGATACAAGGCAATTGCCTCGCCAACGGAACCGATATCGCGATGCTGGCAGACCTTATCGTGGTCGCCAGCGATGCCAGGATCGGCTATCCTCCCGTGCGCGCCCAGGGTTCGCCGCCCTCGCACATGTGGTTGTATTATATGGGCCCGCAGTGGGCGAAGCGCATGTTGCTGACTGGCGATCTTCTGCGCGGCAAGGATGCGGCGCGCCTAGGTCTCGCGCTCGAATCTGTGCCGGCAGCGAAGCTGGACTCGCACGTCGAGGCGCTGGCAAAGCGGATCGCCGCAGTAGCGCCGGACTTGCTCGCCTGTAACAAGCGCGTCGTGAACCTTGGTCTGGAACTTATGGGGATGAAGACGCTGCAGCGGCTCGCCAGCGAGATCGACGCCCGCGGGCATCTGTCGGCCGGTCGTATGCAGTTCCGCCAATCTATCGAGGAACTTGGCCTCAAGGAAGCGGTACGTAAACGCGATGCCGCTTTCGGGGACGGTATGGTGGAATATAGCTGGGACTGATGCGGGAGGGTACGACCTAACCGGTGTCGTGGGCCGGATCGGGAATGCCCCGGCTGAAGCGCGGGTCGCGCGGGCGGCATAGGCGAGACGCTGCCCGCGAACGGGCCAGACACCAGGCCAAGGCATCAAGATCGCGCCGGGCGCAGGCAAGACATGAATCGGAGATCGCAATGACAATAATAAATGGTAGTGGAGATTTTCGCGCCGCGTTGGGATCGTTCGCGACCGGCGTGACCATCGTCACCACCAGAGCGGCCGACGGGAAAGACGTCGGAATGACCGCCAACAGCTTCAACTCCGTGTCGCTGGACCCCCCAATGGTATTGTGGAGCATTGGCAAAAACGCGCTCAGCCAGCCGGCATTCGCAACCGCCGACCATTTCGCTGTCCATATCCTGGCGTCGGATCAAGAAGAATTGTCAAACCGCTTTGCGCGCCGCGGTGAAGACAAATTCGCCGGCCTCGATCTCGAGCGCGGCCCGGGAGACATTCCCCTGCTTGGCGGATGCGCCGCGCGATTCAAATGCCGGACGGCCTATAGATACGAGGGCGGCGATCATGATATCATCGTGGGCGAGGTTCTTGAGTTCGATCATTTCGAGAAGAAGCCTCTTTTGTTCCATCGCGGCAAATATTCGGCGCTCGCGGGCGTTAGCGGTGCCGAATTCGCCGACTCCTCGCTGGGTTTTCTGCTGGCGCGCGCGCAATTCGCTGTTTTCAAGGATGTCCGCTCCGAACTTGAGCGGCTCGACATCAGTCTCGACCAGTATTTCGCGCTGGCGGCTCTCGGTGCGAAATCAATGTCTGCGCAAGATATACACCGCCACGGCAGTTTCTATGATCGTTCCTTCGGCCCGGCTGATGTCGAGAAATTGGAGGAGCGCGGCCTTGTCGAAGGGGAAACCGAACGACTGGACGCGGACCTCAAGCTCACTGCAGCGGGCCGCCAGACGATGGTGCGGCTCCTCGCCATCGGCAAGGACGCGGAAGCTACGCTGCTGGCACAGTTCGAGCCATGGGAAGGGCAGTGGCTGAAAAGCGCGATGGATCGTCTCGCAAGCGGCATGCCTGAAGTTCCCGTGGACTGATCGGACCTATACGACCGAACGTATCGTTGTCGCAGGCAACCGGGACGGATCGCTGTTTTTGTTTTCGTCGGCCACGATCTTGGCCGGACACGGTAGAAGGCCATAGATATTTCGGGAGACGATGATGTCGATTGAATATGATCTGGTCCTTCGCGGTGGAACTATCGTCGATGGCAGTGGTGCGGATCCGTTCGTCGGCGATATCGCCATCTATGGCGACAAGATCGTTGCAATCGGTGACGTTGCGGGGCGCGGCCGGGAGGAGATCGATGCAGCGGACCGCCTGGTCACCCCGGGATTTGTCGATATCCATACCCATTATGATGGCCAGATCACCTGGGAACACCGGATGATCCCCTCATCCAACCACGGCGTAACGACCGTGGTGATGGGCAATTGCGGGGTTGGCTTCGCGCCCGTCCGAAAAGATGAGCGGGAAATGACGATCAAGCTCATGGAGGGCGTGGAAGATATACCGGAAGTCGTCATGGCCGCCGGCGTGCCATTCAATTGGGAGACGTTTCCGGAATATCTCGACGCGATCGACCAACGGCACGCCGATATTGATTTCGCGGCCCAGATACCCCACTCCCCGCTTAGGGTGTACGTCATGGGAAAGCGCGGCGCGGATTTGGAAGCGCCGACCGAAGCCGAACTGGCAGAAATGACCCGGCTGACCGCAGAAGCGATCCGCAAGGGGGCGGTTGGTGTATCGACCTCGCTCAACATGGTTCATCGCTTCCGCGACGGTCGTCCAGCGCCTTCGACGCGCACGGCGACCGAAGAGGTCCTCGCACTGGCGAAAGGCCTGCACGAGGCCGGTTCCGGCGTTTTCCAGCTGATCGGCAACAGCGACATCTCCAAAGAAGAACAGTTCGAGATGTTGCGGCGAATCGCGCTGACCTCTGGCCGGCCGGTTTCCTTCACCTTTGCCCAGTCGCCTGCCGAGCCTGGCCAGTGGCGCTGGACACTCGATGAACTCGATACGGCGAACGCGCAGGGAATGACCATCAGGGGGCAGGTAATCCCCCGCCCCCCGGCAATCATGATGGGGCTGGAGCTGCTGTTCCACCCCTTCGCCTTTCATCCCTCATTCAAGCCTCTCGCCAATCTTCCTCTGCAAGAGAAAGTGGCCCGGCTCCGAGATCCGGCGCTTCGGGCGCAGTTGCTGTCAGAAGAGCCTGAAGAGCCGAATCCGCATTTTCGCAATATCGTATCGGAGCACAATCTGCTCTTCCCTCTGGGGGATCCGCCGAATTATCATCCGGCCGCCGATGAAAGCGTCGGCGCGATCGCCGCACGCGAAGGACGCAATCCGCTCGATGTCGCGTACAGCATGCTGCTGCAGAAGGACGGCCGCGAGATCCTGTTCCGGCCTTTGGGAAATCTGGAAGGCGAACGGTTCGAGAGCGGCGGGCGCAACATGCTCCGGAGCGCCCATACCGTACTCGGCCTTGGGGATGGGGGCGCCCATTATTCTTCGATCTGCGACGCGGCATATCCAACCTATTTCCTGACCTACTGGTTCAGGGATGCCCCCGCAGACCGGCGCGTTCCGTTGCCGGAGGCCGTTCATCAGCTCACGCGGCAACCAGCCGTCGCTATGAACTTCCTTGACCGGGGGCTGATCCAGGTCGGGATGAAGGCGGATATCAACATCATCGATCTCGACCGATTGCACCTCTACGCCCCCCTGCCCGTCTACGACCTCCCCACGGGTGCACGCCGACTCATCCAGCGCGCGGACGGCTATGTCGCGACAATCGTCTCGGGCCAGATAACGTACCGCGATGGCGAACATACCGGCGCGCTGCCGGGCAGGCTGCTGCGCGGGCCCCGGTCGTCGCAGGAGGCCGTCCTTGCGTGAGCCGGGGTATGATCGGCAGGCGGTAACGGAGTGTGCACCTTGGATGTAACGCCTCTTGATCCCGCACTGAGCTTTGGTCGCATGGTCATCGGCCTACGGGCTGCAGACATTCTCGACCCGCATATCGTGCAGCAATTGCGGAATTTGTGGATCGAGTGCGGCCTGATCGTCTTCAGGGCTGGACAGTGCGATCCTGATTTTCAGGTCGATCTTTCGCGATGCTTCGGGGAATTGCAGGTGCATGCGGTTGCTGAGATGGTCCATCCCGACCGGGATGAACTGTTCGTCGCAAAGGGCGGCGGCGGCGCGCTGTTCGAGGTGAATGGTGATCTGCTTGGCGGTTATATCCCCTGGCATTCGGATCAGGTGTTCACCGCCGCAACCAATCATGGCGGGATATTGCGGGTTGCGCACCAGCCGGAAGCAGGCGGCAATACGGGATTCGTCGACCAGATCGAAGCCTATGACGCGCTCTCGGTCGACCTGAAGGAGAGGGTTGAAGGGCTCGAAGTGGTGTACCGTTTGAAGGCCGGAACGATTCCCAATTTCACGTTCCTCCCTCGTCAGCATATAAAATTGGTGCGCCCTCACCCCTTCCAGGCGAGTATCGACGCCAAAATCGAATCCGGCGGCTACCCTCCGGTCGTGCACCCGCTCGTGTTCGCGCAGCCAGGGACCGGCCGCAAGGTACTCAATCTCTCACCGATGTTCGCTGATTCGATCCTGGGGCTGGACGCTGCGGAAAGCGATGGGTTGCTCCAGACGCTCGCATTCCATATCACGGATGAAGTTCGGGCCTACGACCATGAATGGCAACCTGGCGATCTCGTCCTGTGGGACAATTGGCGCATGCTACACTGCGCGCGTGGCATCCCGGATGGCATGTATCGTGAGGTCCACCGGACAAGCATTGCCGGCGACTACGCGCTAGGTCGTTTGCTGGATGCCTGAGAGACTGCAAGCGGCCTTGCCGACGCCGCCCCAGCCACCGCCTCTTCGGGCAAAGGGTTTGTGACCGCGGCAACTTCACCGAAGTCTGCCCTACGACCGCCAAGGGCAAGCCTTCCCGTTGTCGGATATCACGAGTCAGATTTCCTTATGAGGAAGGGCGGGACTGGTCCGACGATCATTGCCAAATGAACGGTCGGCTGCACATGATGCAATCTCAACATCATGGGTGGGACGCGTTCCATCCCACCTTGGCAAGCAGGCTATGACATCAGCTAAGTTTCATGAGCTATGCGCAAGGCTGCTGGATATTGATCCTGCTCTCAATGCGGTCGAATTCGAAGGACATTGGCACAGCTGGGGATGGGTGCAAACGACCGCGCGGCAAGTGCACGCTCAGCTTGAGGCAATCGGCGGCGCACCCGTGAGCTTCGTCGCCCGCAATCATCCGGCGGCGCTGGCGGGTCTGGTCGGCTTGCTGACACAACCGCGCACGGTCAGGATGATTTACGCATTCCAGTCGCCGACAGCCATGGCGGCTTCGATCGAGAAACTGGATTCGCCAGCCCTCGTGCTGATGGAAGGGGACTTGGCCCCGGAAGTACTGGAGGTCGTCCAGCGTCGCGGAATGACCGCGATCACATTGAGCGGGGACGGTGCGCGAACGGCCGCGGCAGGGAGACAAGCGGAGCAATCGCCGCCCGATCCAGCCCCTACCATCGACATCCTCACCAGCGGCACGACCGGCCCGCCCAAGCAATTCCCGATCAGCCATGACGTGTTTGCCCATATGATGCTCAACCAGGGCAGCCCCGTACTGGAAGATCCCACCGCTCCGCCCTTCATGATGGCATTTCCATTCGGGAACATCGCCGGTCTTTCCATGCTTGCGGGATCCTTCCTCAAGGGTCAGCAGATCATGCTCCTGGAGCGCTTTTCCCTGGAGGTCTGGAGAAACTACATCGTCGAATATCGGCCCGCCGCCAGCGGCCTGCCGTCTGCCGCGATCCCGATGATCCTGGACGCTCGGATTCCGCCGGAGGATCTTGCCGCGCTCAAATACATAACGACTGGCGCAGCGCCGCTGGACGTAACCATCCAGAAGCGGTTTCAGGACACTTACAATGTTCGAGTGCTGCTGATTTACGGCGCGACGGAATTTGGCGGGCCCGTGACTGCGATGACTCCGGCCCTTGATGCCGAATGGGGGGATGCCAAACTAGGAAGCTCCGGACGTGCAGTGCCTGGCGCGAAGCTGCGGGTCCGCGATCCGGACACGGGACAGATACTGGGAGACACCGGAACCGGCCTGCTCGACGTGGTTTCGCCGCGAATGGGGCCGGAATGGATATCGACATCCGATCTGGTCACGATCGATGAAGACGGCTTTCTCTTCTGCATCGGTCGTGCTGATGGCGCGATAATGCGCGGAGGCTTCAAGATCCTCCCCGAATCCACAGAGCAGGTACTGCGCACGCATCCCGCCGTGGCGTACGCCGGAGTCGTCGGTATCAGCGATCCGATATTACATCAGGTGCCGGTGGCCGTCATCCAGTTGAAGGCTGGTGTCGAGCCGCCAGGTATCGATGCGCTCAAAGCGCATGTCCGCCATCACCTGCCCGCTCCCCATGTTCCGGCGCAGTGGCGGTTCGTCGAGACCATGCCGCTCAACAGCGCATACAAGATTGATCGTGCCGCGCTGCGTAAGCTCTTCGACGCCGATTCATAATCCTGGCTTCCGAACGCACCGTGCGGCATCGACGCTGCCGGTACCCGTCACCGAACGGGACACAGGCCCGATCCCCGACCAACTACGAGCGCCGTGCCCCATCATCCGCGCCGGCCATTCGGCGCCTCGCCGACAGGTTCTGACAGTGCGGCTCGATTCAAAGAGTTTTGAGGCTGCGCTGCAATCAGCTACTTGATAGTTACGGTCCGACCGTAGCTTTTCCACACGTGATTTCAGCGTGAGCGGCCGGTCTGGATGGCATATGTGGGGTAAGATTAATGAAACCGGTTTTAAACAAGCTGGAAGCACCGGCGAAGCGCAAGGACGCGACATTGAAGGTCGCGGTGAAAAAAAGCGACGCAACTCGGATGCGCGTTCTCGAAGTAACGTCCGATCTTTTCCGGCGCAAAGGCTATCAAGCGACCTCCATGCGGGATATCGCAACGGCGGTTGGCATGAAATCGGGTAGCCTGTATTATTATTATGAGTCCAAGGAAGCGTTGCTTGCGGCCATATTGAATGACAACATAGACGCGCACCTGGCGGTGGTGAGGGAGGCTATCGCGGCGCTGCCGGAGGGCGCCACTGCGAGGCAGAAATTCGACGTCGCGGTTGCGGTCTCGGTCAAGATCATATCGGAAGCCGGAGACATGGCCGTCGCTTCCGCACAGACCTTATCTCACCTACAGGAGCCGGAATATTCGGAGCAGGTTCGCCATCGGCAGGCCTATAATCAATTCTGGCGCGACCTTATTTTGGAGGGCAAGAGAACTGGCGAAATCAGGAAGGATATCCCCGACGCGGTTGCCTCAATGATCATCGTCGGCGCGCTGACATTCGTGGCAGAGTGGTACGACGAAGACCGTAGCACCACGGAGAAAATCGGATCGACCTTCTCTCATCTTCTCTTCGACGGATTACACAGCTGATTTTGTCCCGCCGGGGAGGAATCCAGATGGCGGGAAGAAATCTGTCGATCTGGCGAATGCCCTTGTAGAAGCGCTGCTGCGCCGCTGCACAGCAGCCCTTTCTCCCGTGGTCAGGACATCCGGAGAGCGCACATTTGCCGATAAAAATCTCTTGTTATTAATCGAACGGTCGTTAGGCAGGAGAGGAGAACGGTCGGGGTCTTCGTCTCACGATATCTTCCGGATCGGAGAACGAGCCAGACCCTGAATGCGCCAGTTTTCTGGAAGAGGAGACGCCGTGACCTGGAGCCATCAAGACAAGTGCGCGATCGTGGGGGTAGGCGCGACCGACTATTACCTGCGCGGCAAGAGCTGGCCTCGTACAATCAATGACATGGCCGGCGAAGCGATCCTCAAAGCCTGCGAGGATGCGGGGATAAGCGTCAAGGATATTGACGGTTTCGCGTATTACGCGGGCGCCAGCGCAGGTTATGTGGACAAGTTCGACAGCGGCTCCCTGATGGAAACGCTGGGCATGCCCCATGTCTCTTTCACTGCCGCCCTCACCTCCGGCGGCGGCGGTGTCGCAGGCTCCATGGGTCTCGCTACTGCGGGCCTCATGAACGAAGACTGTCGCTATGCCGTGACAGTCATGGCGGTTCAGCAGGTGCCGACCGCCCGATTGGGCTCCATCTTCGGTTCCATGAAACCGGATCCCGAAAACAGTTTCCTGCAGCCATCGGGACTGATCGGCCCAGGCCATCTTATGAGCGTTCTCGCTCGCCGCCACATGCATCTTTATGGCTCGACCGAGGACGCTTTCGCCGAAGTCGTGATGGCGTCTCGGCAGCATGCGCTCAACCGACCCAAGGCGATTCGGCGCACGCCGCTCTCCAAGGAGGAATATTTATCCTCGGTCATGCTGGCGGATCCGCTGAGACGACTCGACTTCTGTCTCGAGACGGACGGCGCTGTCGCGGTGATCACCACCACCGCTGACCGCGCTAAGGATTGTCGCCAGAAGCCCGCGTATATCCATGCATGTGCTCACGGTGCCTCGCGGTCCTGGGGCCGCGCGTTCGGCTGGATGGGCATGCCCGATCCCGAATTCTCAAGTTCGGGCCACCAGTTCGTTGCGGACAGGATATGGGCGCAATCGGGCCTGCGGGCGTCGGACATGGATGTCGCCCTGATCTATGATCATTTCAGCTCGATGGTTCTAGCCCAGCTCGAGGATTACGGCTTCTGCGAGCGTGGCGAGGGCAATGACTATGTCTTGTCCGGCAAGCTGCGATATGATCCCGCAACGGGCAAGGGCGTCAACGGCGGCATCCCGGTCAATCCGCATGGCGGGCAGTTGAGCGAAGCCTACATCATCGGAATGACCCACATCCTCGAAGCGGTCGAACAACTGCGGGGTACCGCCATCAACCAGGTTGCGGATTGCGACTTCGCGCTGGTGACTGGCGGCCCGGCCCCCATGCCGATTTCCAGCCTGGTCCTGAGGAGCGCATGATGTCCACCTCCATTGCTTACGGCCCTGCGCGTGTTCTTCCTGGGGCGCAGATTCATATCAGCACCACCCCGGACACCGAGCCCTTCTGGGAGGCCGCCAAGGAACGTCGGCTGACCGCGTGCCAGTGCGCCGTCTGCGGCCAGTTCCGCATGCCACCCACTCCCTATTGCCCCAATTGCTCCAGCAAGGAGCGGAAGTGGCCGACCCTGCCGGGCACGGGCGAAGTCTTTAGCTACGCCATCTGCAACAAGAATCCGGCAACTGGCGAGGACTATGTGTATGTCCCGGTCGTGGTCCAGCTCGACGAAGCGGGGGGCGTGCGTCTGGTCGGCAACCTGACCGGATGTAATGCCGAGGACGTCAAAATCGGCATGAAAGTCACGGTGGAGTGGACCGACATTTGCGACGGTTGGGTGCTGCCGAACTTCCGCGCGGTGTAAGGCGAAATCGATGTCGACATGCGATGCGATCGGCAAGGTTCTGATTACAGGCGCGGGCGGCGGCATAGGGCTTGGCCTGGCGGTTGAGTTCGCCCGGCGAGGCTTCAGCGTCATGGCTTTGCTTCGGGACACGACGAAGCGGGCCGAATTGGATCAGGCACTGTCCGGCTTCGAGGATCGCATCGAAGTCCGGCAGTTGGATGTCCGGAACGCGGCCGGCTTTCAAATGCCAGACGATGTCGGAATCCTGATCAACAATGCGGGCGTACGCTACGACTATCTCCCGATCGAGGAGATCGGGATCGCTGAGTGGCGCGAGTATTTCGACGTGAATTTTTTCGGTATGGTCGAGCTGACCCAGCTGGCCATTCCCGTCATGCGGAAAGCTGGACGCGGCATCATTTGCAACATCAATTCCAGCTCGCTCTTCTTCCCGTTACCATTTCTTGCTCCTTACCGCGCAACGAAGAGTGCGATGGCAGCTTATTCAGAAAGCCTGCGAAGCGAACTGGCGCCATTCGGCATCCGTGTCGCCGAGATATTTCCGGGACCGGTCGCCACGGCCCTGTCCGCGGGGGGCATTCTGCATCACATGCCCGCGGCCGCGCAATTTGCCCCTTATGCGCCGATGGCCAAGCGGCAGCGCGAAAATCAGGTGGCTGCCGACCTGCCGATCAACGACACGGCGAAAGTAACGCCTTCTATGGTCGATCACATATTAGATATCGGTGGCGTAATGCGTGACGGTACATGTGCCATGTCGCGTCAGGGACTGGAGGATTGGCGACCGGGACAAGGCGGCGAGCCCTTGATGGCAGGCGTCGTCAACTCCTTGCTGCGGTAGGATCCACGACCCTCAGCGAATTCAAACTACCGCTTGACTGAAACAATCAAAACGGTCTTCGGTGGGTCTGACGTCCCTTGGGGGACCAATATATGTCCATATCAAGGAACAGTCGTATGACAGACGCCGTCGTCGTTTCCACGGCACGTACACCCCTCGCGAAGGCATTCCGCGGCGCGTTCAACAGCACGCATAGCGGAACGATGGGGGGGCATGCGATCCGGCACGCTGTGGCGCGTGCCGGCATCGATCCGGCGGAGATTGACGACGTAATATTCGGTTGCGCCGTTCCGGAAGGGGACAGCGGAAACAACATCGCCCGACATTCCGCTTTGGTTGGCGGAGTCCCCTTGTCCGCCGGTGGCGTGACCATAGCGCGCGCCTGCAGTTCGGGCATCCAGGCGGCAAGTTTCGCTGCACAGCGCATCATCGTCGACAAGGCGCCCGTCGTGGTGGCCGGCGGCGTGGAGTCGGTCAGCATGGTGTCCTCGACACAACATGTTCCCAAGGCCGGACGCGCGCCTTGGATACGCGAGCATCAACCCGGCATGCTGCTTTCCATGAACGAGACCGCCGAGGTCGTAGCCGAGCGCTACGGCATCAGCCGTGAGGTTCAGGACGCCTACGCCTATTCCAGCCAGATGCGTACTGCGCGGGCCCAGCAGGCAGGATTTTTCGACGACGAGATCGTGCCGATGGCATCTCGCAAGATGGTGACTGACAAGGCTACCGGCGAAACGCGCGAAGTCGATACGTTGCTCGAGCGCGACGAAGCCAATCGCCCCGACACGACGTTGGAAAGTCTGGCCAAGCTGAAGCCCGTCGTACGCGAAAACGGCACTGTGACCGCGGGAAACGCGAGCCAGCTCGCTGACGGCGCATCCGCCTGCGTGCTGATGAACGGCACGCTGGCGGCGCAGCGCGGTCTGCCCGTCATGGGCCTGTATCGGGGTTTCGCAGTCGCCGGTCTGGAGCCTGACGAAATGGGCATCGGCCCGATCTACGCCATTCCCAAACTGCTCAAACAGCACGGGCTGGGGATCGAAGATATCGATCTTTGGGAATTGAACGAGGCCTATGCATGTCAGGTGGTTTACTGCCGGGACAAGCTTGGCTTGCCCGACGACCGGCTCAACGTAAACGGCGGTGCGATTTCGATCGGCCATCCCTTCGGAATGACCGGCGCGCGTCAGCTAGGCCACGTCCTCATCGAGGGCAAGCGCCGCAACGCCAAATATGTGGTCGTAACCATGTGCATCGCGGGCGGCATGGGCGCGGCATCTCTCTACGAGATCGTCTGAGTCGATGCTCGGGCGAAAAACCTGCACCGGTTGAGGAATTCGTATCATGAGCCTGTATGGAGACTATGATCGGGATAACGTCTTCGCAAAGATCCTGCGCGGCGAGATATCTTGCCATAGGGTCTATGAGAACGAGGAGGTGCTGGCGTTTCTCGACGCGTTCCCGCAGGCGCCCGGTCATACGCTCATAATCCCCAAAAAGGGGCAGGCCCGCAACCTCCTCGAACTCGACGACCGGGCGATCTCGCCGCTTTTCCTCTGCGCCAAGAGGCTGATGAACGTGATCGTGACCGAGTTGCAACCGGTCGGCGTTCAGCTTCTGCAGTTCAATGGCGGTGATGGCGGACAATCGGTCTTCCACATTCACGTCCATCTGGTGCCACGCTGGACGGGGCAGGCATTGGGCCTGCATGGTCAGACGCCGGGTGATGCCAAGGATCTCGCGGCTATGGCGGATCGTTTGCGCAAGCGGATCGACGCTGTCGCACCTCAATGGGAAATGTCAGCATGAACGCCCCCTCACAATTTCCGATGGCACGACAATCGGCAGGCGTCGCTCCGTTGCGCCGCCCTGGCTCGGTTCGCAGGACGACCTCGATCGACTCGACCTGGCCGGACGGAGCAGCCGACCCGTGGCTCATGGAAGCTGTCGGGCGCGACATCCTGACGCCTGCCGACGGCTCGCCGCCCGTGGTTCTTGACGAAGCCAGCTATCGCTTGCGGGTGTCGCCGCGGCGAGAAATTCTGGAACTGACAACGTCACCTGCGGACCCTCGGACCGCCGGACTTATCGGCGTGCGTGCGGGGGGCGAGAGCCGGCGCCAAATCGCGGCCATCGCCGGTGACCGGATCGGCACGCCTCTGTATCAGATCCTGGACGATTTTGCCGGCGCCAGCCTGGTAGCGCGCTGGATCTGGTCTCAATGGCTGGACGATTGGGAAACGTTCGCGAAAAATCCGGCGCAGCAGCAATCGCATGGTCGCAACGGCAATATGGTCGACATCTGCGTCGGCTTTGCTCAAGGTTCGTCGGCGCTGGAAACCGGCGGAACAAGGGGTCAAAGCTTTAACGATCCAGCGCAGGTCGGCTCGCTTGAGAATAGCGAAGACCCCGATGGATGGCACGCGATGCCCGTTCAAAGCGGGCCCGCGATGCGGCGCGCCCGACGTATCGATGTATGGCGCGACGCCGATCTGTTGATGGTCGATGCCGCGTTCCAGGATAGCGGAACCTCCCCGAAAGGCGGTCGGCGTGGCGTGCATGAGTATCGGGTCTATGCCGAAATCGAAGCGAAGACCGGCATTCTGCTGACCCTTCAGGCATTGCCTCTCATCCTTCCTTTCGCCGAATGTCCAGGCGCGTCGGTAAAAGCTGCGCGCATGGTCGGGCACAAGGTGGAGGATTTTCGGGAGGCCGTGGTGGATGTTTTACCCGGCACGTTAGGCTGTACGCACCTGAATGACGTCCTGCGCGCGCTTGCCGACGTGCCTGTGCTGGCCCGTGAGTTGGATCAAAGCGCAGGGCTTTGACAACACGTAGCTGATTTCGATCAGACGCGCTTGACTGAATCTATCAGCCATTAGCTTTTGCGCGGGTGCGTGACTATGTTGGGTGTCCCGCAAGACAGTCCGCCGTGATTTGAGGAGACGACGTTGAACCTGGAGTTGGCGCAAGAGCAGGTTATGCTGCGCGACACCCTGGAACGCTTGCTGCAGCGGGATTCTACATCTGCGCGCATTCGGGCAGTGGAACCACTTGGCTTCGATCGCGCGCTCTGGGCTGAACTGACGGCGCTTGGCCTCCCTCTGCTGCGAGTGCCCGAAGAAGCGGGCGGGGCCGGCCTCAGCCTGCTCGATGCGGTTCTCGTTGCGGAATTGGCGGGCAGCTACCTCGCTTCCGCCCCGCTGATCGAAAGTATTGTCGCCAGTCAAATGCTTGCGAGGGTTGGCGGTGAACGTGCCGAACCGTATCTCGCCGCCGCTTTCGAGGGCGAGAAGATCGTAACGCTGGCGCTTCATCCTGTGAAGCCGGGCGTAGCGCAGCTGGTGCCGGCGGCCGCCGTGGCCGACTGGGTCATCTGCTCCGACGATGAAGCGGTATATCTTGTAGAGGCCGGCGAGAAGGCCGGCACGCTGCTTAACACCGGGACAATGCCCCTCGCTTCGATCCAACTCGATGTGTCGGGAGCGATTGTCCTTGGCAAGGGGCCCGATGCGCTAAGCATCTGGTCGGCCTGCATCGATGAGTGGAAGCTGCTGGTCGCGGCATGCGTCGCGGCGATCGGGAACAAGGCACTTTCCGAAGCGGCTGCCTACGCCAATGAGCGTGAGGCTTTTGGCCAGCTGATCGGCAGCTACCAGGGTCTCGCGCACCCCTTGGCCGATTCCGCGACCGATGTCGACGGCGCCGCGCTGCTGTGCTGGCGGGCAGCGACCGAACAAGACGATGCCGCCCGTTCAACCTGTATTTCGGCGGCCTATTGGTGGTCCGCCCGGACTGTCGCGACAGCGACGATCCGCGCGATGCGGACGCTGGGCGGCTATGGCATGTCGATGGAATATGACGCTCAGCTTTATTTCCGTCGGGGCCGTGCGTGGTCCCTGCTGATCGGGGATCCCGCCGCTGAGTTGGAAATTCTGGGGGACAGGCTCTGGGGAGGCCGTCACGATCCTGTGCCGGTACGCGGGGAGAACGACGTCTCGTTCGAGTATGGCGCGGCGGCCGAAGCCTTTGGCGCTGAGGTTCGTGCTTTCTTCTCGGATCGCATGACGCCGGAAATGCGCGCTTTTACCCATGACACGGACGATGGGAATCATCCCTTCAACGCGGAATTGGCCGCCGCGGGCTATCTCTATGCCGACTGGCCGGAAGCCTATGGCGGTGGCGGCCGCTCTCCCTATGAAATGACCGCGTTGAGCGGCGTCTATACCGAATATTCCTGGCCGAGGGTTCCCAGCACGGTGACCCATATGGTCGGCAAGATTCTGATGCATTTCGGCAGTGAAGATATTCAGCAGGAAGTGATGCCGCGCCTGGCTTCCGGCAGGTCCCACGTTGCCTTGGGATATTCGGAACCATCCTGCGGCTCCGACATTTTCGCAGCCGCAACCCGCGCGGTGCGAGAGGGCGACGACTGGGTCGTCAACGGCCAGAAGATGTTCACCAGTCAGGGCCACCTGGCGGACTATGTGCTCCTGATCGCGCGAACTGATCCGGACCGCCCCAAGCATGCCGGGCTCACGCTCTTTCTCATACCGATTCCAACCGCGGGCTATGAGGTTCATGAGATCAAGACCTTGGGCGGTGAACGCACCAACATCACCTATTACGAGAACGTACGGGTGTCCGACCGGTATCGGATCGGGGAGGTAAATGGCGGAACCAAGGTGCTTGGTACGGCGCTCAAGCTGGAACAGGGCGGTGGGGAATATTTCGTGAGTGCCCTGCGCATCATGCTGCGGCATGCCGAGCAATGGGCACGAACTCCGGGAGCAGATGGAAAGAGGCCTTTCGACTCGGTCGCTGTCAGGACCCGAATGGCCGCCACGCACGTCCATATTCTGGTGGCCGATGTGCTGGACAGACGTTGCCAATGGGCCTTCGTGAACAATGTTCCGGGAAAGCACTTTGGCCCGATGTCGAAACTGTTCGGTTCCGAGGCATTGGTATCCTGCTCGACCGACCTCCTCAATCTTGCCGCGCCGTGGTCGCTGCTGCAGAGCCATGACGATCTGGGGGTCGTAGAGCTGGAAGGTCGCAAGTCCATACAGGCCACGATTTATGGCGGGACAAGCGAAGTTCAGCGTAGCATCATCGCCGAGTCGGCTCTCAAGCTTCCGCGAACCCGGGCTTAGGAGGACAGAATGGAACCGGATCTCCTCAGAATTGAACATGGGCCGATACTTGAGGTCGTGTTCAACCGTCCCAAAAAATATAATGCCATGAACCGGGCCATCGGGAACGGGTTGAGCAGCGCGGTAGCGGAACTTCGCGACCGCCGTGACCTGCGGGTGATGCTCATTCGCGCGAATGGCAAATATTTTTCCGCGGGCGCAGACCTGACCGATATCACCCGCCCCGATGCGCACGGGAGTTCGTCGGCGGAAAGGAGTTGGTATCGGCAGGGTGAGGGCAGCTTTCACCCGCTGTTTGACGAGATGGAAGCTGTGGAAAAGCCGATCGTCGTTGCCCATCAGGGGCCGTGCTTCGGCGGCTCGTTCGAGATGTCCCTGTCGTGCGACTTCAGGCTGGGTGCTGCCAGCGCGACATACCGGATGCCTGAAATCGACATCGGTTGCCTCCCGGGATCGGGAGGAACGAGCCGCCTGACGCGCTTGCTCGGGCCGCACTGGGCGCGCTGGTTCGTTCTGGCCGGAGAAACTGCCTCCGCCAATCAGGCGTTGAACATGGGTCTGCTGCATGATGTTTATCCGGACGACGAGTTCGATGAGCGCGTGATGAAATTTTGTGCTAAACTTGCTTCACTGCCACCGGAGGCGGTCGCGTTGTCCAAGCTAACTATTGAACTTGCTGCGGACCTCGATCGACAACAGGCACGCAACGTGGAGCGTCTCTCGAACAGCATTTTGTTCCTGGGAGACGAGCATAAGGACCTTATTGCGGCAATGATCCAGCGCCTCTCGAAAAAGGCTTAAATTTTGAGAAGAGGAAAATGACATGAACGACTTGACTGCATTCTGGCCGAAAAACCGGGTTCTTTCAAAGGGCGAGTGGACGCCTCCCGCCGGCACGCGTTTCATTTCGTCCGACGATCATTTGATGGAAGTCGAGCATCTGTGGGAAGACCGCCTGACGGGCGCCGACAAGGACCGGGCTCCCAAATATTGGCAGGACGAACAGGGTATCTTCCACCTGGAAGTGGATGGCGTGTCTTACAACACGCCCGGTTTCGATCTGTCGTTCCCGGAAGGGCGTCCCGGCTTTTGGGATACCCAGAAGCGCATTGAGGACATGGATGCCGAGGGCATAGATGCGTCGATCACCTTCCATTCGCGTGCAGCCTCGCTCATCCGCATGCAGGACAAGGAACTGTGGTTCAAATGCATCGACGTTTTCAACGAGTGGATGGCCGAATGGCGAATGGCCGCACCTAATCGGCTCTTCCCCGTTGCCTATCTGCCGACCTTCTACAAGCCGGAGATGACCCGCGACTACATGCAAAAGGTCAAGGATCTGGGCTTCAAGGCAGTTGAAATTCCGATGTCGCCGCGGGGCGTGCGATACAACGGCAAGGAAATGCTCCCGATGTGGGAGGCGATCGCCGAAGCCGGCATGCCGCTGTCGATCCACATTGGTGTCACCATCGAATACTCGGGCACCGGTGCGCTGGCCATCAACCTCAACCGCAACCTGCAACCGTTCAACGCTTTGTTCGGTCAGCTGGTTTTCTCCGGCATTTTCGATCGCTTCCCGGACCTCAAGATCGTGTTTACCGAAGGCGGCGCGAGTTGGGTGGCCCCGGCCATCACCGGTGCGGACAAGGTCTATCGTGACTATATCTCGGCCCTTCGTCCGCGAATCGAACATAAGCCAAGCTATTACTGGCACAAGAACTGCTGGACGACGTTCATGGACGATCCGGTGGCGCTCGACCTGATCGACTGGATCGGCGAGGATAAGCTGATGTGGTCAATCGACTATCCGCACCCAGAAGGCGTGTTCGGTGAGTCGATGAAAATCGCCAAGCAGATCTATGATAAAGCCGGTGAAGAGCGCTTCAAGAAGATCGTCGGCGGGAACGCTGCGAAACTCTGGGGTATTTAATCCTCGCTATCGTCAATGCTGGGGCCGTCGTCGATATTCGACGGCGGCCCTTGCCATTTGTTGACCAACAGAAACAGATCATGAAACGGATAGAGAGGACGAGCACGTGAATCGAGTTGCAGTAGTCACTGGGGCATCAAGCGGCCTGGGTGCGGCGACATGCGCCGCTTTGGAGGCGGATGGCGACCGCGTCATTCGCGTCGATATTGCCAATTGCGATGTCAATGCCGATCTGTCTTCATCCGAGGGCCGGGAGGAGACCGTTCGAAAGATTAGCGAGCTGGCCGGCGAGCGGATCGATGCCCTGGTCACCTGGGCTGGCGGCGGCGGCGAAACGGTCGATATGTTGCGGGTCAACTATTTCGGTACGGTCGATATCGTCGATGGGCTTCATCCGTTCCTGTCAAAATCCTCCGCACCGCGGGTGCTGGTTACCAGCTCCCGCATGACGCTGGAGCCGTGCGACGAAACATTGGTCGATCTGCTGCTGGCGCACAAAGAGGCGGAAATCGTCGCAGGCTACGGCAATGAAACCACGAAGCTTTCTTATTATATCGCCGCCAAGACAGCGGTTGCCCGCTGGATGCGGCGCAATGCCATATCGCGCCGGTGGAACGAGCACGGTATTCGCATCAACGCACTTGCGCCTGGTTTTATTGAAACCCCGAGGACACGTACCGGAATGCTCGATCCCGCGGCCGCGGCTTGGATGCTTGAGGCTCATCCGCAAGCTGAGGATGTGCGCTCTCAGCCCACCGAAATCGGTGACTTGGCCCGTTTTCTATTATCTCCTGAAAACAGCCTGCTGATTGGGCAGTGCATTTTCGCCGATCGCGGCACGGAAGCGATCCTGCGCGGTGATAACGTCTGGTAACAATTGTGGTGCGCGGCGAGCGATGCCGCGCACCCTTCCCTCTTACTTGGCGGCCGGGCCCATTAGCATTGTCGCGACGATATTACGCTGAACTTCATTTGCGCCAGCATAGATCGTTGAGGGTCGCGCGATCATATAGATTTTGCGAAGGTCAAGCTCCACGCCGGCAACACCCACCGGCTTTCGAAGCCCGGCATCTTCCCCGGCAACGCGCAGCAGTTCGTCCGACACACGTTGGAAAAGATCGGTAGCCAATACCTTCATCAGACCGAGCACGGCATTGTCGATCTCACCCCGGATCGCCGCATCGGCGACCTGCGAATGAAGGGCAGCGAGATCCTCAATATCACAATATAGCTGCGCCACGCGGTCGGTCTCGCCAAGATCGTCCAGCAATCCCACGCCCCGAACCAACTGCTCCAGCACTTCGAAAGCTTGGCGCGATAACGTGGGCGCACCATTCGCAATACGTTCGTCCCCAAGAAGTGCCTTGGCTACCGTCCACCCTTGGTTCAGCTCACCCACCAGGTTTTCTGCCGGTATGCGCACATTTTCGAAGAAGATTTCGCACAGCTCGTCTTCGTCCGCCAGGTTCATGATCGGGCGCACGGTCAACCCGGGTGTATCCATATCGGCTAGGACAAAGCTGATTCCAGCCTGCTTCTTGACGTCCTTGTTGGTACGTACCAGCACGAATATGCGATCGGCCTGGGCTGCGAGGGTCGTCCAGATCTTCTGCCCGTTAATGACGAACTCATCACCTTCCGGGACGGCAGTGGTCCGCAGACTCGCCAGATCGGAACCGGAATTCGGCTCGGAATAGCCCTGGCACCACAGTTCGTCACCCCGCAGGATCGGCTTGAGATAACGGTCGCGCTGTTCCTGCGTACCATATTTCATCAACACGGGGGCCAGCAACAACGCGCCGCTGTCCAGCACGCGGGCGCATTTATGCCGTTCCATCTCCTGATGCATGATGAGCTGCTTTTCCAGGCTCAGACCCAGCCCGCCATATTCTTTCGGCCACGCCGGCGCACGCCAACCCGCTTGATAGGTCATGCGGTGCCAACGCCGTTCGTCATCCCCCATGAGGCGAAAGACGATCGGAATACGCCATTCTTCCGGATAGTTCGCCTCCAGCCACGCCCTCCAGCGGCCACGAAACTCATCGTTCGACAGCAGATTAAGATCTTCAGGCATCGAAATCCCTTTCGCGGCGGTGTGCCACGAGCGCCTCGCGCCGATGGCTTGCCGCATTGCCCAACCAGCTGGACCAGCGAAGCGCGGCATGGACATAAAGCCCCACGTCGGCTTCGTCGGTATATCCGAAGGCACCATGATATTGGATCGCCCACTTGCCCATGTCCTGTGCGACCTGAGAACACCGCGCCTTGGCGGCATGCAGGGCAATGCCCGACGTCGCACCGTCTGCGAGGTGCTTCGAGGCCCGGCGCCAACTCGCCCCCGCCAGTTCGACCTCACTATAGAGATCGACCATACGGTGGCGCAGCGCCTGAAAATCCGACAGATTGGATCCGAACTGAGAACGCTGACGCATATAATCCAGCGTCATGTGCCAAAGCGCTCCAGCAAGTCCTTCAAGCTGGGCGCTCAACGCAACCGTGCCGCGCGCGATCGCCAGGTCCAGCGCCTGGTCGGCCGCTTGTCCTCTCAGAATTATCCCGCTTTCGCCGACATCGACGCCATTGAAGTCAATATCCGCGCCAAAGCTTCCGTCCGACAGGCGCGCGGGCCGTAGTACGACCCCCGGCGAAGCAGGATCGACCACGACGACGACCGTTTCCGTGCCGTCGGTCGCAGCCACCAAAACGCCCGTATCAGCGTGCCACGCAGGAACGTAGCGCTTGGCCCCAGTGAGCTTCCTTCCATCAAGGCGGGTTTGGAACGCGGGGACGCCGATCGTCCCGCGCTGCTCCTGCCAAGCCAACGTCACACTCCGCTCCCCAACCGCAAGGGCGCGGGAGAGCGTGAGCGCAGCCTGCGTTTCGCTTGCGCCCAGCACCGTCGCAGCGACGACAGCCGAAGCGATGAAAGGCTCGGGCATGATCGCGCGGCCGAGTTCTTCTGCCAACGTCAGAGCGCCTTCCAGCCCCATTTCGGAACCGCCGGCGGCTTCTGGCAATAATATTCCGGTCCAGCCGAGTTCACCCATCTGCGCCCAGACCACCGGATCAAAGCCGCTGTCGCTCGCGCGGACCTTGCGAAAATGATCCGGCCCACCGGCCGCTCCTAGAAAGTGAACCGCACTGTCCCGCAGCATCTGCTGCAATTCATCGTCTACGCGCCACCCCATGTCAGCACGCCATCTGCATGCCGCCATTGGCGGATATGCGCTGTCCAGTGATAAAGGACGCTGCGTCTGAAAGGAGGAAACAAACCGGCTTGGCGGCCTCCTCTGCGGAACTCCAACGGCCAAGCGGTATGCGCGAAAGGTACGTGTCCGCGAACCTTTCGCTGCGGATAACTTCGGTCATCGGTGTCTCAACAAGGCCGAAGGCCACACAATTGGCGCGGATGTTATATTTTGCCCATTCCCGCGCCGTCGACATGGTCATGCCCAAAACGCCAGCCTTCGCGGTGGCATAATTGACCTGACCAATCGTCCCCTGCACGCCCGCATCCGATGAAACGTTCACGATCGCCCCCGGATTTGCCTCGCCCGCCTTGGCGCGCTCGATCATATGCTTGCCAACGGCCTGTGAACAAAGGAAGGCTCCGGTCAGGTGGACGCTGAGCACCTGGTTCCATTGGTCGAGGGACAGCTTGTCCATCATGCCCGGGCGGGTGAATCCGGCATTGTTGACGAGGCCGTTCACGGCGCCGAACGTCTCGACGGCGCGATCGACGAGCGCTTGCACCTCTGTTGGATCGGAGACGTTCGCCGTTACGCCAAGAAAGCGACCCTTGGGGAATTCGCTTTCGATACCGGCGAGAGCCGTAGCATTCATATCGGCAACCACGACATTCCCGTCGAGAGCCACTACAAGATTGGCAATGGCGCGCCCAATACCCTGAGCGGCGCCGGTAACGATGATCGTCCGGCCCGCCAGCGACATGGGATTAGCATTCGCAATATTTTCCATCTTTCGTTCCTTAATGCTAAGCCGCGATGCTGCGGCGAATTTCAGACGCTACATGCCAACTGCCCGACCTCTTGAGCATCACCGTTGCATGCCCGCGTCGTTCAAAGGACGCCGGTAGCGCGAAGGGCTTCCCGCTGGTCGATCGTATAGCCCAGCTGCTCGAGAATCTCGTCCGTATGCTGGCCGATGGCTGGCGGGGGGAGGCGATAATCAGGCGGCGTTGAAGACAGCCGATAAGGGGAGGCGACTGTCCTAACCGTGCCCCGACTGGATTCCATGGTCACGAACATATCGCGCGCGATGGCATGCTCGTCCTTTTCGAGGTCGCTCATCTCGTTGATCGGGCCCGCGGATACGGTCGCCTTGTTCAGGATGTCGACCCACTCCGCCCGCGTCTTCTGAGAGATGACCGCGGAGACCGCTTCCTTTAGCGCGACCCGATTGCGAACACGGTCACTGTTGCATCGGAAGCGGTCGTCTTCCAGCCATTCAGGGTGCTTGAGAACATTCGCGAGCCGCTCAAATTCGCGATCATTGAACGTCGCCACGATGATGTAACCATCCGAAGCCGCGAACACGCCATAAGGCGCGGCACTGGGATGATCATTACCGCTACGTCCCAAGTTTATCTCGGCATTCAGCCAGGCGGATGCGGTATTGAGCAGTGATGCAATCGCGGATTCGAACAGCGAAATGTCGATATGCTGCCCCTCGCCGGTTTTGTGCCGGGCTTCGAGCGCAGCCATGACCGCAATGGCCGCGTTCATTCCCGCAAAGGTATCGGCAAGCGGAACGCCGATGCGCATCGGGCCCGCGCCGGGCTCACCGTCTTCGATGCCGGTAACGGCCATTAGGCCGCCCATGCCCTGAACGAGGAAATCGTAGCCCGAACGACCGCTGTAGGGGCCAGTCTGGCCAAATCCAGTGACCGAGCAATAGATTAGGCGAGGATTGATGGCTCTCAAATCATCATAACCCAATCCGTAGCGAGCAAGCGTCCCGGTCCGATAATTTTCGATCAGGATATCGGACTGCGTTGCCAGGCGTCTGATCAGCTCCTGCCCTTCCGGCTTCGCGAAATCGACGGCGAGAGAGCGCTTGTTGCGATTAACCGCAAGAAAATAGGTCGAATCTCCAGGCACCTCGGCGGTGGGCTCGCGAAACCAGGGGGGGGCTACACGTCGGCTGTCATCGCCCTCCCCGGGGCGTTCGATCTTCACCACGTCAGCGCCGAGATCGCCCAATATCTGGCCACATAGCGGACCGGCGATAACACGGGTCATGTCTATGACCCGGAGGCCGGACAGAGGTCCAGTGGCAGATTGGAACATCAAAAATTTCTCCGAACTAATCTCGCCTTCGTTATCGAAGCATTCCCCACCGCACTACGCGCGATCAGGTCAGCGCTCAAAAATCATCTTTGTGATGATCAGGTCGATCGCATTCGATAGGGCCAGAAACGATACGTCATCGCCTATCGTCTCCCACCAGAACGACCCGGTCCAATCTTCGATCGGAGGTCGCGCATGGTTCACCCGCGCGATAAAAAGTGACGCTTCCGGTCGAATCGCACAGTGCGCCGATTGCCTCGTTAAGCGGTCGGCCAGCCTGATCCTCGGTCGAGTGTCGCTTCAGATCAGCCGCATCGCGGAACCAGGTCTCCGTGACCAAATCATAGTTCACCGCAGACGGGGCGGGCTCCACTACGAGGTTCGCGACTGAACGGGATACCAACGACGCCGCGTCCCCTTGCAGTCGCGCGCGGTTTGCTGGTCGCACCAGCGGCTGAACAGTTCCTCCGGCTCGGCCGGACGCGCGAAGTTCATAAACCTCAAAATGAGATAGCGCGAAAATCTGCCCGACTTGCAGACATGCTCGCGCGTCACCAGCGAGCAATCGCGGATCGGGCCTGAGAACGTAAGGAGCTCGTCAGGCAACATGATGTCGCGACGTTCGGGCTTATCGAACACACCATAGCCGCCCGCGCGCTCTACGAGCCCCAGAAGGTTTGCGCCGTCAAACGCCTGGGAGGCGTCCTCAGGCCCGACACCGTCAAAGCGCGCGCATTGATCGACCTGCGTGAAATAGGGGCGGATGTGCTGTGTCGTGCCAGTAAGCGCGGAATGCGCCTTCCATCGCTCGTGAAATTGTTCCGATGTGAGCGCCGGGTTGCGCTGTGCGAGGTAGATCGACTTGTACATGGCTCGTTCCCTATCGACGATTTCCTCGCTCGTGGGTGTGGGCCGCACCCCGCCAATAATGGCCGGCTGAGAATATGCGTACCGGCTTCATCATCGAATGACGTTTTTGGAATAAAAAATCGGCAGATCAAGCTGGCCGTAGATCCCCGGTGCCGCGTCGCAAATCCGGCCGATCGCGTTGATTGGATGAAGCGCCGTGATCGCGCAACCATCATAAAGGTTCATCGCCATCTCGGTGTGAAAGCTGGGCGAACCCGTGATGGTGATTTGATACCCGCCTTCTGCATTGTGCAGCGGCTGCTCGAACTGTGGCCCGGCGTCGCGATGGACGCGCTCGATCTTGCGGTAGATCACGAGCGGCCTGCCCTTGTACATGCCGGTCATCGTCCATCGGATCGCCGCGGTATCTCCCGCTTTAATCGTGCCAAAAGCCGCCTCGAAGTCATAATCGAGGCCGGCGGTCTCCCAACTGGACGTGATTTCGTCCAGTTGAACGCCAAGATACTCGCCGATGGCCCAGAGCGTGCTTTCGTGCCAGGCACGCCCGGTGTCGCCGGTGTACATCTCCGGAAGGAAATCCAGCGGCATGTTGAAGCCGTAAAGGGCCATGGAATCGACGCCGGCATATTTGCTGAGGTCACATACCTCGGCCACGTTGACGCACTCGACCTGCCCAGCGCCCGACAGAAGCGAGAAAAGATGCCCGATAGTCATGAAGCCCGGGTCCGTGCCGCCGCAGAAAATCGATGCTCCGCCTTTCCTGCAGGCGGCCTCGATCGGATCGACGAACTCGCGACGGCCATAGCGCGGCGCGATCAGATCCATGAGCGCGGGCGTGACGCAATTCGTGCCCACCTCCAGGAAAGGAACCACATCGGCCGTGCATTGTGCTTCGCGGTCCGCATAATTGCCCTGATAGACCAGGCAGTCCGCCCTGAGCGCCAGAAGCTGCGAGACGTCGTCGGTGGCGATGACGCCGGTCGCCTTCTGCACGCCGGCGATCTCGCCAGCATCGCGGCCCACCTTGTCCTTGGACCATGCGTGCAAACCAACCAGCTCATACTCAGGGTGCTCGATCAACTGCCGCAAGCCCGGCATGCCGATCGCCCCGGTTCCCCATGCGATCACGCGTCTCTTAGTCATCCTATTCTCCAAATTGCGACGAACTTTGCCGATCCTTAGATGCCATTGCTGCAAGCGGCCTCGCACAACCCAGCCTGGAAGGACGTTAGCAGAGCGACTTCCGATCACGAATGTGCAGTCGAGACAATCTACAATCGTAATTATGTTAGGCCTTTGGCCTCAGGACCGGGTCGGGCGCATGTCGCCGAAGGGGATATCGGACAAGGCACCGGCCAGCCCACCATCGACAAGGATATCCGTACCGGAAATGAACGATGCCTTCGCCGATGCGAGAAACGCCACCACATCGGCGATTTCGTCCATCGTGCCCTCCCGCTTTTGCGGCGACAGTTCGAACAGGCGTCGCTTGGCTGGATTGCTCTCAAATTCCTTCGCCCCCATCGGCGTGGCAATGATCCCCGGCGAGAGCGACACGATGCGTCCACCCCGCGCGCCCCAGTCGCGCGCACGACGTCGCGCCAGCATGAGCAGACCAAATTTCGAAAGCTGATATGCGGTGTTAGGATCGGCGTGCGCGTCGCCTAGCAACCGACGCAACTGATCCGGCAAATTGAGCGATGACGCCCCTTCCCGCAACGCGTTCAGGACATCGTCGTCGAATGTGCGGATGTGCGCGCCCAGCGAGGCGATCAAAATAGCGGCCGCGCCGGGTCGGGCGTGAGGCAGCAGCGCCTCGGTCAGCAGCGCAGGACCAACCAGGTTCACGCGCACGATGCGATCGAAGTCGCCCATCGTGGGCGACAGGCCGGCAACATGCGCAAGTACCCGCATACCGCCCTCCTCGCCTACCCGACCGGCAAGGGCCCTTACCGAATCAGGAGAGGTCACGTCGCACTGCGCCGTGTCGACCCGAGCGCCACCAAGGCGCAATTCGCGGGCAACGTCCGCTGCGCGCTGTACATCGATATCGACCAGCAATATCCGATAGTCTGCCGCGAGCCTGCGGGCGACGGCTGCTCCCATTCCGCCTGCACCGATGACCAATGCCGGTGGTTTCACATTCACTCAAAATCCCCCGTTAGTCGATCAGGCCGTTAGCACCTTTCAGCTTTGCGCCTCGCAATCTGCCCCGACGTCGCCCGTCAGGCCCCGATCGAACCCTTGCGAAGATTGTACTTTTCCTCTGGAAGGTCGGTTTCAATGCTGGCGCGACCGTCTTCGAACGTCAAACCGAGCTCGTCCAACAGGGGCTGCAGTTTTTCCTGCGCCCAGGCTTTCTTGAGGAAGGTCGTCTCGCCGGGGAGGTTGCTGTCGAGGCGCGGGGTATAATCGCGCAGAAAGAGCTTCGAAACGAGGCCGAGATGCAGTTCGGTGACTCCGTCAGCCGCGCCCTCGTGCAACGCGGATGCCAGATAATGACCAAAACGCATGATATTGGACAAGCCATGCGATCCATGAAGATGGACCGCGCGTACCACCACGTCCTCGGCGATTTTCGCCATCGCGGCTTTGACCGCGCTGATCATCTTTCGACCTTCCGACCCATGCTCCATCTGCTGGTCGAACAGCCACGCCGTATAAAGAACGAGCAGCCGGTATTGCGTCCATTCGATATAGCTCTGTGCGATCGTGTGCTGCACCGCCTGATTGCTCGCGATAGGTTTCCCGCCGGAAAACCGGCTGACGGCGCGCTCCGCCATCAGATCGATCAGGTGTTTGACCAGGCCGATGTTGCGCTGCGCATGATGAAGCCTGCCCCCTCCGAGGCGGGACTGGGCAACCTTAAACCCTTCGCCAATCGGCCCCAGCCTCGCGCTGTCAGGTACGCGCACATCGTTGAACCGGATCCAGGGATGGCCGCCGGAATTCGGCGCGTCCGTCCAGAAACCGATGTCGCGAACGATCTCGAAACCGGGAGCGTCCCTGGGAATGATGAACATGGTGGCCCGCTCATAAGGAGGCGCTTCCGGGTCCGACGCCGCCATCACGATGATGAAGGCGGCGTTGCGCGCATTCGATGAAAACCATTTGTCACCCGTGATAACCCAGTCATCACCATCACGACGCGCGACGCATTGCAGATTGGTCGGGTCCGAACCTCCCTGCGGCTCCGTCATGGCGAAAGTCGAGAAAATTTCGCCATCGAGCAATGGTTGCAGATACGTGCGCTTCTGTTCGTCGGTGCCAAACATCGCCAATATCTCGGAATTGCCCGTATCTGGGCCCTGACAACCGAATATCACGGATCCAAATGCGGAAAGACCAAGCATTTCATTCATGTATGTCAGTTTAACAGCACCAAAGCCGTGCCCACCGAGATGTGGTGGAAGATGAGCCGCCCATAACCCTTGAGCCTTGACCTCATTCTGCAAACGAACGACGATTTTTCGAAGCGCCACATTGCTGGTATCGAAAGGCGCATCGAAGTCATAGTCATAAATATATTCGAGCGGACGTACCTTGTTTTCGACAAAGTCCTTCATCCAATCCAGTTTTACCTGAAATGTGCTATCGATGCTGAAATCTACCATTTCCGTCCCTCTTCCATGGCGGTCAGCCGACGGCGAAGCGTTGCGGGGCCATCGACGAGGTCGTCAATGCACCTGAAAACCGACATCCAAAATCTACCTTGCGATAGATTGCTACAGCAGTGACCGCACCGAGGCAACACGATGCTCTGTAACAAACGAAGACCTGCCGCGAGCCAATATCATAAATGGAATGAATTGTTTGTGCCTTTGAGGGAGCATTGCCCGGCCCGGAGTTCGTACGCCATGCCAGACCACGTTCAATCACTGACCGAAGCACTCTGTGGTGTCCGGCACAATCAAAGGAGATGGAAGCGTGGGAATCTTGCAGGATCGCGTCGCGATCGTCACGGGCGCCAGTTCGGGTGCCGGCCATGGGTGCGCACTTCGTTTCGCCGAGGAAGGCGCCATCATTGTAGCCTCCGCCCGGCGCAAGGAGCGCCTTGACGCGCTGGTTCAGGATATTGCCAGCAAGGGCGGCAAGGCGATCGCCGTGGAGTGCGATTTGTACCAGCAGGAGGATATCGATCGCGTCGTACAGACAACGATCTCCGAATTCGGCAAGGTCGATATCCTGGCGAATATTGGTCAGGGTGCACTGGACAAGCACGATTACTTGGAAGACATCAAGGTTGCGAACGCCATGGATGTTTATATGACCGGTCCGATTCAGAGCATGTTATTCATGCAAAAGTGCTTTCCGTACATGAAGGAAAAAAATTACGGGCGTATCATCAACTGTGGATCGCAATCGGCTATGAGCGGCCTGCCCGGTTTTGGAGCCTATGAGATGGCGAAATCCGCCATCCAGGCGCTTACCCGCAACGCGTCACAGGAATGGGCGAAATACGGCATCACGACGAACGTGTTTCTGCCGGCTCACTGGTCAGACGCGTTCAAGCTCTCGCCGCAAGGGATCGAGGCCGGAAACTCCGCCGCCGCACGCTCCCCCATGGGCCGCCTCGGATTGCCCTACGAAGACGTATCGCCGATGGTCACCTTCCTTGCGAGCGAAGCGGCGGGGTATATCAACGGACAGTGTATCGCAATCGACGGCGGGGTTCAACTGATCGCCTGAAGCGGACATGCCCACGTCACCATTAACGTATGGGTGGCGTGGGTGGTTCCCCGGTCATCGCCGTGCCGGTAGGTCACCAGTAGCGCGGAATGTCCGAAGGATTATTGAGACCCGGAGCTGCATCACAAACCGCGGGGATCGCATAAAGGTCTCTTGGCATCCTCGTCGCCTGAATATCGCCTACCAGGCGAAAGGGGGCGGCGGCGGCAGACCACTTGCAAGCGAGACTGACCCGAGATCGGCTACTGCAGCGCAAAGCCGGATGACATTGCATGCCGTAATCTCGACTCCGTAATGCGTCTTGGGCGTCGTCAACCAGCCAATATACAGGCACCAATTTGCTGCCAGGCGATATTCGTGCCACGCCTCCTCCATTGTAGGCGGCTGGACGACACCATGCCGCGACAGCTGTTCCAAATAATATCGGATCAGTTCTTTTTCCTGATTCCGGCGCTCGGAAATGCTGAGCGCGGTGATGATGACATAGGAAACATCATGGGCCCAGCACCCTCGTGCGGCGAGCTGCCAATCGAGCAAGCCACCCCTTTCGCCGGGTAAAAGATAGGTGTTTCCGATGTGACAATCGCCGTGACACAAGGTGAAAGGCAGCGTGGCCTGATGAAGCTGTACCCGCCGCACCGCGTCATACAGCACCGCCTCGTCGGTTCCGATCCATTCGACCAGCTCGCGCTTGAACTGCTCCGCCGCGATCTCCGACCTGACGAGCGCGGGAACGGAATCGGGGGCCATGAAGAATTCGAAAAGCTCGCCTTCCGTATGCGACTGAATGACCGACAGGCGACCAAGCAAATCAGGATTTTGCCAGAAATGAGCATGCAGCCGCGCCAATATGTCGAGCAGCGAGCGGAGCTGCTCCCGCGAAACAGGCGTCGTCGCATTGGGGAATTGCGCGCCACGGTCCCGCAAATCCTCCAGGATCAAACCGAAAGTGCCCGACTCCTCGTCGAAGTCCGCCCCGAAGACCATTGGGATTTCCAGATCGAGGCTCGGCCGGATATATCGATAAAAAGCGACTTCGTTACGATATAGCGGCTGCAGGGGCACGTCAGGTCGACACAGTTTAACGACCATCTTTCGAGAGGGTCGGCCCACGCGCTGGATTTCGACCTCCGCCCGTCCGGCCGTGGAGACCTTGTTTTCGCCATTGCCGAAGAATTGTCCGCCGACGACAGAGAAGGTATCGACCTCTGCGACAGGGTCCATTGTTCGAAGCAGGCGCGTGAGTGTCGAACGGGTAAGACCCGACGGGTCGCTCGGATAAGCCTCAGTCACACCATTCTCCCAAACTGAAAGCCGCTTGCTTCCAGTACCTCAGGGTCTGCACCATCGCGTCTGGGGCATACGGCATCCGTCTTTCAACCGGTCACCACTGAAGCGACGACAGCAGGGAAAGCAAAGCGAACTTGACCTCTTCCGGCTCGACCTCCAATGCCTTGGCATTGAGCACCATTAGCGATGCCTCTTCCACGATCGACAGGATCAGGTGAGCAAGCGCGCGCGGGGGCTGGGGTTTTACCAGGCCCTTGGAGATCCCGTCGGCAATGGCGGATTCCATCATGCGCAAGCCGTAATTGACTTGTAGCCGCCGCCATTCTGCCCAACCCAGCACCGCCGGACCATCTATAAACGCAATCCTTTGATCTTCAAAGCTTTCCACATTCTCGATGAAACCTTCCACGTCGGCAACAAGTCCGGCCCATCCCTCGTTCGCGACACGCGCCGCGGTTCTTTCCACCAAGCTCCGTCCGGAAAGTTCAAAGACAGCCCGAAACAAACTTTCCTTCTTGGGGAAATAATGCTGCAGCGCCCCTCGCGTGACAAATGCAGCATTGACGATGTCCGTTGTCGAAGTCGCATGGAAGCCCTTTTCCGCAAAGAGCCGCCGCGCTGCCTCGACCAGCATCTGACGTGTCTCACGAGCCTGGGCAGCTCTGACCCCCCTGCCCTTTGGCATTCGACTCCCCCAAATTAGGGACGCTCGCGCGCTGCCCCCCCCGCTCCTTTGACAGGCAAAGAGCATGAAAGAGGCGAAGTCAATGGCTGAACCTGACGCACACGGTGCTGGCCACTGGGTTGTCGGCTGCTTGATGTGCAGTTTGAAGTTCGCTCGGGCTCCATCGGCATCGCGCCGGCACGAGTGAAGCCGAGTCTATCGCCGGTCGCGCCTCATCTCGTCGTAGCCGTCAGCGAGCTGACCCCGCCGTCATCCCGCCATTGCTGCCGTAGCCTTGCGACTTCCGGCTGGGGGCGTCCATGTCGTGTCGATTTCGTTCTCGATCTGCTTCCACCTTGTAGGAATAGGCAGATTATGCGGGCGGTAGGTCGGCGAAAACACCTTCACGAGATTCCAGATTACATTCTTCATCACTGCACGCGCTACGGCCTTTTCACGCCGCTTTGATTCCCTGAGCTGTTGGTCTGTCATTGTAGAACGGTCTTTTTCGAGAAGATAGTCTTTGACCAACGACGAATATTTCTTGAAACACATAAGCTGGTATACGAAGGCGTAAATACGCATGAAATAGCCGCCATGAATGCGCTTGAAGGTGTCGAAGCATACATGTCGGTGCTCAAACTCTTCCAAAAGGTGCCAACGATACATCATCTCAACATTCGAATCGGCGCCGACCAGATAATCGTTAAGGCTGTCGCCGCACCAAGCCATCGCGCTAGCAGGGCCGAGCGTTTCGAATCCCTCGCAATAGGCTACCAGAAACGCCAGCGACTTTGTTTCAAACAGATGATTATAATGCGCCTCGATCTCCCGCTCTAGCTCTGGAATCCGGTCATATCCGTCGCGAACGAGAATTGCGTTCATCTGATCGTGAACGGCATAGTGGCAGGATTCCTGCCGGATGAACGTCGTTATGTCGGCCCGCAGCGAGACCGATGCGGGATCGTCACCGGTGACTTCCTTGCGAGCCTTCGCCATCACGCGGTTCAGAAAACGCTCCAGCGGCGGAATGCCTACCGAGGCAGCATTTTGTGACTGGGCGAATTCAGGAACCGCTGTCCAAATGGCCGGAGAATTCGAAAAATCGAATTTGGGTTGTCTAACGCGCATCAGCTTACTCCAAAAACAAGCTTTTCGATCGAGAAAATGTTGTCATCTAACGGAACTGGCGAAAGCATGCCGCCAGTTCATCGGCGAAGATTTCCGGCTGCTCCCAGGCAGCGAAATGCCCCCCGACCTTCTGTTGGCTCCAATAAACAATCTGCGGGTAGGCACGCTCGACCCAACGGCGCGATGCGTTGAACAGATCGCCCGGGAACTGAGTGATTCCTGTCGGTAACTCGACTTTCGTCGTCGTGTCGGCCGAGGTATTTTCCCAGTAGAACTGAGCGGACGAGGCGGCGGTCCCCATCAGCCAGTACAGCGTGATATTATCCAGCATTTCATCGTTCGTCAGGATCGTATCGACTGCGTCGACGCTATCCGTCCAGTCCAGCAACTTCTCATAAATCCAGGCCGCCTGCCCTATCGGACTGTCGTGAAGACCATAGCCCAATGTCTGGGGCCGGGTTGATTGTTGCTTTGCGTAACCGCTGCCGAAATCCTGGTAATATTTTGCCTTTCCGAGCATCGCCTGCTCCTCCGGCGTCAGGGACGACATGTCTTCTGCGACCGGCGGAACGAACGCCAGGTTCAGATGAATACCGGCGCACCCCGGCGCCTTGCTCTGGCCGAGCGCGCGCGTCACCACGCTTCCCCAGTCGCCCCCTTGGGCGAACCAGCGTTCGTAGCCCAGACGACGCATCAATTGAGCCCAGGCCGCGGCGGTCCTTTGGGCGTTCCACCCGCTTTGAGTCGGCTTTTGGGTGAAGCCATATCCCGGCAACGAGGGCAGAACGAGATGGAAGGCATCCTCGGGATTGCGTCCATGGCTGCGCGGATCCGTGAGCGGTCCCACGACCTTGGTAAATTCAAGGACCGAACCCGGCCAGCCATGAGTCATGATAAGCGGGATGGCATCGGGTTCGGGCGACCGGATATGCAGGAAATGAATCTGCAGTCCATCGATCACTGTATGGAATTGGCCGAGATCGTTTAACTGCCTTTCACAGCGCCTCCAGTCATAATCATTGGCCCAGTAATCGCAGAGCTTCTGAACTTTTTGCAAAGGAACGCCCTGGCTGCCGTCATCGACGGTCTCCTTTTGGGGCCAGCGCGCGTTCGCGAGGCGCGCGCGCAGATCATCCAGGTCGCCCTGTGGCACCCTCAGATGAAACGGCTCAATAGGCTCTATCATTCACCACCTGTCCTATACTCCACTCATCATGAAAACATTGGTTTCCGCTTGAGCGCAGCCCGGAAACCTAAGGACATGACGGCAGTTTTCGTTCCATGTTATGGAACGGTGTTGCTTCTTTATCCCATTCCAAACGAAAATCAAAGCCCTTATAAGATGCCGCACCGGACACCCTCTCCATCGGAGCCAGACCTTGATCGAGCTGCAACGCGCTGACGATATCATTGGGGAGGGCAATGCCGGGACCGACCAAGCGTCGACCTTTTTCGATGATGTGCAAAAGGCCGTCGATGAGAAGGGTTTCGAACGGGTGACCCAGGATGATATCATCCGTTATTCGGGCGTACCGCGCACCACCCTTTATCGGCGGTACGGGAACCGCGACGAAATCTTGACGGCCTTTGTCCTTAACCGCACCGCCGCGGATATCGCCGAATGCCGGCGCCTGGCGGCAAGCACGGGATCGTTTCTTGAGCGCTTCGAGGAGATTCTGGTTTTCTCCATTTTAGCCGCGCATCGCCATCGCTGGCTGCAGCGGGAACTGGAGCGTGGATCATCGAGCGCGACTCAAGGCATTCTTTCGAATGCCTTCGAACTCTCTTCCGAGCAGACGCTCGTCCCCGCATTGTTACAAGCCAAGTCTCGGGGAATTTGTCGTTGCACCGCGCCGCTCGACGAGTTGCGCCAGTGGCTGCTGCATCAAATCTTCAATCTCAGCCGTCAGCAATATTCATCCGCAGACGACGCGCGACGCGTGGTTCGCACCTATATCCTGCCGGTGCTTGCGCTTGATCAATCAAGCACATCAGTGAGCGAAAAGATCGACTTCATCTACCAACACATTCAGGATTGTGTCCGCAAGTAACGAAAACGCTGGCTCAGGCGCTCGATCCGGTACGTCCCCAAACTCGCCCGCAGGCCGGAGCGTGACGCAATCGCGCTGGCTTCACCAAGCTCGGGTTAGAGAAGAACGGAGTCACATTCTGCTTGAAATGCGGCCGGGCACAATCAGGCCACGAACAGTTGATCGATGCGGCCTGGTCGTCATCGCACGACAATGCTCCGGACTATCTTGGGCGCATCACGTGGCAGCCACGAGAACCCGGCCATCGTCAGATTGGGAGATGCCCCGCAATCTTCGGTAATTAGGCCGGGTTCCAAGGTACAAACCTTCAGTGAACGTCCGAGCTCTTCAAGCTTGTCTGCAGCCCGCCTGACCCAAGGCTCAACGTGGAAGTCGGAACGGAAACCATCTTCGTGGCAGTTATAATGAAGACCTTGTCGCCACGCACGGTGTCGACCACGCCGATCCGGCGACCGTTGACGTCACGGATGACCTGGCCCGATTTCGCAACCACGGCAGCGCTACCTGCGGGAGCGCTGGGCGCGTCATCTTTCGCAAACGCAGGAGTTGATGTCACCACAGCAACGGCGGTCAACAGAGCAAACAGGTTACGAGACATAATGATGTTTCCAATCAAAACACTGCTGATGGTTTAGAACGGCACCTAATTCAGAGCGAACGGGCCCGTCAATTGCTTTTGATGCACCGCAGCAACAATCCGTGCCATGCGCTGCACCTGCACGATCAGCACGACGCAACGGCGAAAATGCGCGGTTTATTCAGTAACATCTCAAGCCGTGGAGGCTGGCCGACGCGCGCGCTTCGTCCGCGATCACGCTGATTATCACAAATGTATAAATTGGAGCTCAGACCGTCGTGTCAGTCGGTGGCATCTCCCTCGCGTGACCCTAAATCATTGGTTCTGTCGCCCCGTGCCCGCTGTGCTGCCGCCGGATGTCGACGCGCACGACCGCCGCCACCGTTCAGCGCAGCCCACTTCGCTTGACCGTATCTGGGCACCCGTGCATTTCTTGGCGAACAGACGACGACACGACGGTTTAAGTTCGATCGCACCTCAGGAGACGAAATTTGAAACGATACAAGCTTGTGGCGCTAACCAACGCCGCCGATGGGCGGGACGAGGAATTCGGGCAATGGTACGATCGCCAGCATATCCCCGATGTTCTGGCTGTTCCTGGCGCCGTTTCGGCCGAGCGCTTCGTGATCGCCGGCGAGGGGCCACACCGGTATATGACGATATACGAAATCGAAACCGATGATCTCGAGGCATTCAAGGCCGAGTTGATGAGCCGTGCCGGTACGGACCGGATGGTGCTTACGGACGCCATGGATGGAACGACAACGGCGGCGGCGTTCTGGGAACCCCTGGCCGCGCAGTGAAGCAGGCGCCGCTCTCCGTTCCACTGATCCCGGGAGGGACGTGTTGGCGTTGCGGCGGGGCGCCGTCAGCCTATCTCGACCATTTTTTAAAACCCAGCGTTGTCGCAACGTGTTGTGAAACGGACGTGAAGAGTTGATTTTGTCTTTTTGCCCCTGGGGGGTGTGTATCTGACCTGGTGAGGTCCAGCCCCCCACGGACAGACCTTAACCTTGCGTCCGGCCTGTTACAGGTTCCACAATCTGGCGGCGTTACCGCTGAGGAACTTCGCACCGGCAACCGGGCCGAGTTGTTCCCACATGCCCTGCAACATTTCGTTGGTGTATCCCCATGTCCCTTCGGCATGGGGATAATCCGCACCCCACATGATGTTGTCCTCACCGATGATATCAACCAGGCGCAAGGCGGCCGCATCGGCGATGAACGAGGTATAGCACTGACGATACCAATATTCCGAGGGCATCATGCCGAGTTTCGGCTTAAGTTCGCTGTGATAGGTCTTCACAACATAATCCATATCGGCGATCGCCTGGGCTACCCATGTGGCACCGCCTTCGCAGAAGACGACTTTAAGCTCAGGATGGCGATCGAACACGCCGGAGAACGTCAAGGCTCCCAGCAAGCTACGATATGGGGCGAGATTGCGGGTGATATTAGCACCGACCGAGCCATTCCCGACGAATTCCACGTAAGGGCCGACGTGGAACATCAGGGGGATACCGGAAGCCTCGATCGCGCTCCACAGGGGGTCCATGCTCATGCTGTTATAGCGCACACCGCGCGGGAACGCCGGCATCTGGAGCGCCTTGTAGCCAAGCTGCCTGATCTTTGCGACATAGTCGTGTGCCGCTTCAGGTTTCAGAAAGGCCGGCAGGATGGCAATCGGCACAAGGCGATCGAGACGACCCTTGCAATATTCGATCAGCCATTCGTTGTACGTGTCGATGCAGGCCCAGTACAACTCCTTGTCTTCCAGGGTATTGAGCCCTTGGGTGGTGCCATGGAACAGGAAGCTGATGTCGATACCTTCCGCATCCATCGCGGCGATCTTCTCATCGAGATCCCAATAGCCGGGCAGGCCGGAAGAAACGCCCTCGTCGACGCCTTGAGGTATCAGCGAGCGACCTTCCGCTTCGAAGCGCATCGCGCCGGTTTCGTCGCGGTAAAGCTTCGGCGCACGGGACTTCCACTTATCGGGCAGCCGCTCCTCCCAGAGGTGCAGCGCCTCGAGGTTGTGGTCATCGGTCGAGATGATGCGAACGCCCGCTGGCGGCATCCACTTGGTCTCGGGTAGAACGCGGGCGGGAGGAATCGGACGGAGCAGATCTTGAACCGACATTTGGCTCTCCTCGATATGTCGTGATTGCGCTTTGGCTGTCCGCCGTCGATCAAGCCTCTGCGACTTCGAGGAAATCGGCGCGACGTTTTTCATACTGCCGTTTCAGGTTGGCGCGGGTGAATAACCTGGCCGCGTTGCCACCAAGCATTTCGGCCAGATCGTCCGGCGCGACGTCCGGGTTGTTCGCCCGCAGTTGCCGGATGACATCGCCGGTGAATGGAAACGTGCCTTCGGAATGCGGGTAATCCGTCGCGAACAACAAGGCTGACGTCCCGATGCCACGGTGGATGGCCATCGAGGAGCCGGTGTCGTTTTGGAAGGAGCAATGGACCTGGTCGCGAACGATTTGGCTCGGCATCCGCGAAAGCTTCGGCTCGACGCTGTTGGCGTGGCCGATGTAGACCTCGTCCATACGCTCTGCCAGGCTCCAGAGCCAACCGGCGCTGTGTTCGGCAAACAGGATATGCGCCTTGGGATTTCGCGCGAGCACGCCACCGCCGACCAGTTGCGAAATGATATCGACGGAGTCGTTCATCAACCGGGTATAGTTGAAGAGCGCACCGCCCGGTCCTTTCAGCGGCCGGGTATCGATATCGCCGAAGCCGGTGTGGAACACGATCGGGATTCCCGCCTCTCCAGCGAATGCGAAGATGGGATCCCAACGCGGATCGTTGTAATTGTTCAGACCTTCCCAGATACAAAAGGCTGCGAAGCCCTTTGCGGCCGCGCGCTTGCACTCGGCCAGCGCATCGTCGAAGTCGTGTGACGGAATCACCGCTGCCGGGATCAGCCTGTCCCGCATCGGTTCGGTATAGTCCCAAGCCCAGTCGTTCCAGATTTGGGCGGCCGCGCGCTCGCCCTCAAGATTGCCGATTTTGGCGATGAGCAAGCCGACGGTGGGGAAGCAAAGCTCCGCATCTACGCCGTCGCGATCCATGTCGGCCGCGCGCAGCGTGAGATCCTTGAATCCACGGCGCATCGTGTCCACTACGCTCGCAGATTGGGCGTAGAACTCGTCGTCGGTCTTACCTGTCTTGTGGGCCGGAAAGTCCGGCAGGAAGCGCATGATCACGCGGTCCCCTACCCGGTAGATACGACGGTTGCCCTCCGTGGTCAGGGTGATGGCATATTGCGACAGATGCTCCGGCATCCGGGCAGTGAAGAGGTCGGACGGCTCCGCGATGTGAGCATCGCAGCTGAATACGAAGGGACGGTTATCATTGCTCATCTTGGGCCTCGCGTTCGTGCTTCCTGGAGCAAGAGAACAGCGAAACGGATCGTGGTTCATTGACCAAGATCAAAAAAAACGAGATTTTCTAACAATCGACCGATTAATGCGAGACAGCTGTCTCGCGGACCCGAATGACGGGCGCTCGGCGATCCACCGTTCGGTCACGTTCAACATATCCGAGCAGACCAGCGCACGCGCGGCTGCGCGATCAGCGCTCGGGGTCGTTCCTGCGATGCAGGGATACGGTCTGCCCCGTCCAGTTTGGCTTGCGCTTCTCCCGCATGGCGGATCCCGCTTCGGCAGCGTCGGGAAGATTGGATGCCAGTGTGGTGTAGAGCTGTTCGATCCGGTATCCCTCGGTGACGGGCAGCTCTTCGGTGAGGTTGATCGATTCCTTCATGAGCTGCACACCATACGGGCTCAAGCTCGCGATCTGACCCGCAATTTCAAGTGCGCGCCCGATCAGTTCTTCCTGGCTGGTCACTTCCAGAACGCCACCGTAACGGGCCACATCGGCAGCGCTGACGCGTTGGCCGGTAAGCGCCATATATCGCATCAGCTTGTTGGGAACGAGGCGGGCGGTATGGCGGGTGCCCCCAAGTGCGCCGATAAGCACTTCAGTCAAGGAGAAGTGGGCGTTGTCCGATGCAAGCACGATATCGCAGCATGCGGCGAGCACGACGCCTGCTCCGACCGCAGCCCCGTTGACCGCGCCGACCACCGGCAAGGCGCACCGCCGAATGGCATCAAAGCAGGAGCGGGAAACCTCGGAGCGTGCGATTTGCATCTCGGTCGTCCGGGCCGCCAGTTCACGCGTATCGGCGCCCGCGCAGAAAATCTTCCCCTCGCCCGTCAGGATGATGCAACGCGCATTCACATAATCGTCGCGGACGTTGAGGAAGAGATCGCGCATGTTTCGAAACAACGACAGCTTCATGGCGTTGGCCGGGGGGTTATCGATCGTAACGACAAGCACGCCCTCGTAGTCGGCGGCCCATTCGACGCGAATCCCAACTTCGCTCATCCAAAACCTCCTACCAGCATCTCATTTTCGATCAGGGCCACGCCAGCTGCGACGGGTTCGCGAAATCTTAAAGCACGCCCCGGGAGGCGAGAACTTCTTCGGCTACCCGGAAGCCCTCCAGCCCCGCGGGAAGTCCGCAGTAGATGATACTCTGGAGCAAGACCTCCTTGATCTCCTCCGCCGTGGCGCCGTTGGTCAGCGCGGTGCCGATATGAATGCGCAATTCGTGTTGCCGATTAAGCGCAACCATCGTGGCGACGCAGAGCAAGCTGCGGGTTTTACGCTCCAGGCCGGGGCGCGACCAAATCTCGCCAAAGCAATATTCCTCCGAAAGGCGGCGAGCGTCGGCGTTAAAGCTGTTGGTCGAGGCCTCCCGCTTGTCGAAATACTCCTGGCCGACAACTTCGCGCAGGATGCCCCTGCCGGTTTCGCGCATGTCAGTCATCACGGTTCCCATTGTCAGTTGAAGAAACCTCAACGCCTGCACGACGCTCGAAATATTGGATCAGGGTGGCATAGTCCGCCAAGTGCCCGGTTTCAGCGATCGCCGTCGAGATAAATTCCAGCGCCGAGATCATCATCCATAACGGCGCGTCATTCGCCAGGGCTTCATTGACCCCCAGTTTCATGTCCTTGAGCAGAAGTTCCGTCGCGAAGCGTGGCGGGAATGTACGGGGAAGAACGCATTGTGGCACCTTGTCCGTCGAGATGAAGCTGCGGCCGCTCGAAACATTGATGACGTTCAGCATGGTGTCGGCGTCAAGACCGCCCTTCACCCCCGCCACCAATGCCTCGAAAGTCGTCACCGCGTTTGCCGCACAGAGCATGTTGTTGATGAGCTTCATCTTCTGGCCGAGGCCAGGATCGTCGCCGATGACGAACAAGTGTGTAGCCAAGCGCCGCAAAACAGCATCGACTTGCGACCGCGCGTCCGGCCGCCCTGCGATCATGAGGGTCAGAGATCCGGTTTCGGCCGCGCCCACGCCCCCGCTGACAGGTGCGTCAACCAGAGTGATGCCCTTGGCGGCCAGCGCAGAAGCTATGCGCTCGCACACGACCGATCCGGTCGTCGAAAGGTCGACGACAATCTTGACCGCACATCCTTCCGCAACGCCGCCGTCACCCAGCAAAACCCGTTCCACGATCTCGGGACGGGGCAGGCTGCACAAGACGACCGAACATGTATCGCCGATCGTCTTGGGCGACGCATGCGCTGTCGCCCCCATCGCCGTCAGCCGGTCGACGGCGGTTTGGTCCACATCGAATACCGCGAGACCGTCACCTCCGCAAACCAGGCGGGCCGCCATGCGCGACCCCATTTGACCGAGCCCGATAAAGCCGATTTTCCCGGTCATCGTAGCAAACAGACTACAATTTCACGATTCGCGGAATCTTGTGCGGCGGCCCCAGCTTGAGAAGGTCGTCATTAGGCACCAGTTCCAGACGGGACTCGAGGCCGAGCTGTGTGCGAATCTCGTCTTTCAGCCGTTCTTCGAGAGACACAAGGTCGGGGTTCCCGGCATAGCCTACGCGCAAGCGAAGGAAATCCTCCGGCGCACCGGGGCGGACGATCTGGAACAGCCCCGCTTTGGACTCGGGTTGCGATTCGATCGTCGGCCAGATGCTGATCGGCAGCAAGGGCTTGCCTGCCACGACAATCTGGTCCCCGGCGCGCCCTTTTACCATAAAACGCGCGTGCGTTCGGCCAGACGGGCACTTCTCACGGGTAAGCCAGACCAGATCCTCGCTACGAAACCGAATTAAGGGATCGACCATGTTTTGCAGAGGCGTTGCCACCAGTTCACCCAGAGTGCCGTCTTCCACGGGCAGGCCGGTTTCGGGATCGATATGTTCGACGAAAACCTCATCTTCCCAGGCATAGGCGCCGGTATGATTCGCGGCTTGAAGCGTTATGGTGGCATCGCCAAGAGACAAAATCTCGATGATGTTCATCTTCCAGCGCTCTGTAATCGACCTGCCGCGCGGACCGAGCGGCTCGCCACCCCATACGACCGCCTTGCAGCTCGAAAAAACCTCCGCAAGGTCAATGCCGGTATCGATCTCGAATTGTTCCAGCCCCATCAGCAGCGGTGTCGATAGCGCCGAGATCACCGTAGGCCTGAAGGTCCGACAGGTTTCTACGAGCCGGCCAATCTCGGTAGGCGTATGGTCAAAACAAAGCGGCGTTAAGCCGAAGTGCAACAATGGAGCCAGCGTCGAGCCGCGAATGGTTGGATTGATGGTAACTGCATATTCGCCTGGACGCAGGCCCAGATCCCAGAAGCAGCGATCGAACCGGGAATTGGCCTGGGGCCCGTGAAGATCACGCCGCGCCAGAAACGTCGGATCGCCGGTCGTGCCCGAGCTGCCGCTGATCGAGCGCAGTTCCGATACTGGTGCGCACAGGATCCCGCCAAAGGGATCGCCCGTTTCGGCACGGTAATCGCGAATGTCGTCTTTCGTGATAAACGGAACCAGGCGCGAAAAATCGCTCAAGGACTTGATATCCCAAGGCTTTACCCCCGCTTCGTCCCATTTCTTTCGCACGAGACCGGCCTTCTCGTACGCAAGTTCGATGACTTTCTTTAGAGCAGGAAATTGCAGCGCCTCGATCTGGTCGCGCGGCATGGTCTCGATTTCAGGGTCGAAATATGGACGTTCCGTTGCCATGTCTCTTGCGCTCTTCCTGTTGAACTCGATGCGTTCGTTCAATGATTACGAAGTTCGGGTTTCACCACCCGGATAATTGCCGCCGCCATAGATTTCGTCCAGCAACTTATAATTGACCCCACCGCTGGCCAGGCGCGGCATGTCCTCCCGGAATTCCACGCTCGAAGGCTTCTTGTAGGAGGCGATCTGCGCACGACAATGCTCGACGATGTCCTTCTCGGTCGCTTCACTTCCCGGCTTCAGGACGACGATCGCCTTGACAGTCTGTATCCATTGGGGATGGGGCACGCCGATGATGCCGCAATCGGCGACCGCCGGATGGCGGCGGATGCAGGCCTCCACTTCGGCCGGATAAATATTTTCGACGCCCGATTTGATCATCTGGACCTTGGGTCCAATAAAGGTCAGGCTGCCGTCAGCCTCGCGACGCCCCAGATCGTTGGTATGATGCCATCCATTCCGATGGCGCTGGGCGTTGAGCTCGGGGCGCCGCCAATAGCCGTTCATCACAATGGGTCCGCGAAACACGATTTCACCCACCTGACCCGGCTCGACGTCGCGGTCCTCGCTATCGACGATCCGCATGTGGCAAAGCGGTGACGGGCGACCGAAAATGCCGATGGCGTGGCGACCATATTGCGGTAGCACCGCCAGCCCCATAACCTCAGTCTGCCCGTACCCCGGAACATGGGTCTCGACGGGTTCGACCGTCACCATACGGTTCCACTCTTCGGTATAGGGAATAGAACGAAGGCTGCTGATATCGTAGCGGCGATCATGGTTTAGCTCGATGATTTCGTCCATCGTTTTACTTACGAGCCACGTGCGCGTGCATTTGTGATCATGGATCGATTGCGCGATCGATTGCGCGTCGCTCCGCCGAACGAAGACGTTGGTGCCGCCCAAATGGAACACCGTCAGGCACTGCATCAAGGTGCCAAGGTGGAAGAGCGGTCCTACCGCCAGAAATACCGTCTCGTTGGATATCCGCTGCGTGGGGGCGAGAACGAGATTTTCGAGCAATATGGTATTCTGGCTCAGTACGGCACCATTTGGCCGACCATCAAAAGCCGCGGTATAAATTATCAGAGCGCCGGCGCGGGTATCGACTTCTCGATGATCATTCCGGTCGGCACGACCTGACGCCAGAAAGCTCTCGTAAGAATCCTCGCCGTCGCCATCATGCTGCAGCCAGCGACCTCCCTTGAAGCTCGCGAGTTCGCGGCCAGCGCGAATTTCCGGGCCGACCTCCTCATTCTGCCAGAAAATCACTTTCGGCTCCAGATCGTCAATCTGTGCGGCAAGTTCGGTTTTGCTCTGCCGCCAGTTTGAGGGGCACAGCATCGCATCAAGCTGAGAAGCGGCGATCAACAACTCCATGATCCGGTCCGAATTCTGACCGAGCCACAGGATACGGTCACCGGCCACCACGCCACTGGTTTCCAGGGCATCGATCAGTCGATCCACACGTTCGAGTAGTTGCGCGAAAGTCGTGCTCTGCCCGCCGAACGCATGCGCAATCTTCCCCGGATAGGATCGGACATGCTCTTCTAAAATGGTGTAGAATGACAGATGGCGGATGGTATCGAACATCAGATACTCCAAAGAATAGCGCGCTTACCGCCGGTTGCCCATGCCTCAGGACCAATCCGCTGGCTGCACCGGGACTGGGAGCGGCGTGAGACAGCCCCTATGATATCATGGAACCTCGCGCATAACACTGCGTCAGGCCAGCGTGAATTGACCGTTGCTGTTGACCGACCCTTTCACCCCCGTCGGAAGGCGAACCAGCGGCAATGCCCGTGTCGCACGGGCGGTGATCAGGAACTCGCCGCCCACTTCCTCGATCAACCACTCATCGGCGTCATAGAACGTCTCGCCCTGCGGGGACACGAACCCAAAAGCCGGGCCGAAGCTGACCATACGCCAAGGCGAAAAACCGAGCTCCTTCAGCCGATCCGCAGCCCCGTCGCGCGCGCAAATCACCTCCGCCGGCTCAAAAGCCTTGACGACATCGAGCTTCAAGGCCCCCATTCCGTCGAGGATGGCGTTAGTGATGCCGAACGCCACCTTGATCGACAAGCGGCGCATGAACATTTCCGAGCGCCCCGCATCGAAAATGAAATTTTCGGCGATCGCGACGCACGCTTCCAGATTGGATACGGCAACCTCATAGGGCCAGAAGTTGGCGTATTCGGAAGAGCCGGAGGTGAACATCACCATCGATCCCGCCTGCACGCCCATTTCCCGAAACATACGCATTCCGAAAAGAGAATCCGCATGCACGTCGCGAAAGCTCATCGGATAGCTCATCACCGCATGCGAAGTACGAATGCAGCCGTGCATCATTACGCGTTCGTCGGTGGCCGATCCCATGATCGGCTTAACAGCTACGTTCACTTATCGCTCTCCCAATCCTCCGAACGTGTCATTGCGATCGGCGCCAAGCAGGCCCGATCGCCATGCAACGGCATTCAGGCGTCCGTGAGCACCTGCGGATTTTCGATCTTGAAAAGCTTCGCCGCCGTCAAGCCTAGAATGTCCGCTTTCTCCGTCTCAGTGATGTCGATGTCCCGGAAATTTTCAGCGATCGCCTCGCGCGAGAAGGGGAAAGAACCCTCGAGATGCGGATAGTCGGTCGCGAACATAAGAGTCTGATGCCCCAGCACCTTGCGATTTTCAACGGCCGACCGGTCGTGAGAAAATGCAGCCTTGACCTGCTGGGCGATGATCTCACTGGGCTTGCGGCTCAGCTTCGGACGCACATAATGAATGTGCGCAGGATAAATCTCGTCAAGGATCTCGGCCAGATAATTCAGGTAGGACGACCCGCATTCCATGGTCGCGACCGTGAGCTTCGGGAACCGGTCGAGTGCGCCGCTCGCTACCAGATAGGTAACTGCATCGATCGGACCGCGGCCCGATAGCATGTAATTGATCAACGCCGCGCCGTAACCGCGCTCCATCGTCGTTGCGCCACCGGTCCCGGAATGAAGGATGAGAGGCATGTCGGCGCTGGCGGCAACATCCCAGAAAACGTCCCACTGATCGGAATTGTAGGCCGGCACCTCAGCCGGAAGACGCCCCGGAATCATCGCGGTCGTAAAGCCCATGCTCACGCAGCGCTTCAATTCAGCCGCCGCGTCCTCGATCGAGCACATCGGCAGGACGGCCGCCGGAATGAATATGTTGCGGTGACTGCTGAAGTGGCTCAGCACCCAGTCGTTGTATACGTTGCAGGACGCGATCTCCAGATCACGGTCGGCCAGACGCGATGTCACCAGCCCCACCGTTGGATACACGACTTCGGCATCGACGCCGTCACGAATCATGTCCTTGATGCGCAGATCAATCTCGAAACGGCCAATTTTCTCGTTTCCCGAAACACCGTCGGCGACCTGCATCTTGAGCAGGGTCATACCATTGCCGTCGACGAAAAAGTTCTTCTCGTCCTTGCGAGTCATCAGCGCCTTGTCGCGCATGCTCGCGGGCAGATTGTCCGCCCATAGCATACGGGGCTCGACAACGTGGGAGTCGCAGCTGAGGACATAGGGTTTCATGGGGAAGCTTCTCCAACCGCAGTTCATTTCTATCAAGCGTCCGATATGACTATGCGCCGATCGAGTCAAGCTGACAGGGCTCGGCGTCACTTTTCTAATTGACGACAGGTAGATAAAATGACAGCCTAATCGCCAAGATCAGACGGCGACAGGTTTCTCAACGGAAACAGCGGGTTAGGCATTCGCCAGCCCTCGATATCCGCCTCGATCGGGCATGGTGTCAACAAGCGGCTTCCAAGCCCGCAATAATCTGTTCTGAGAGGATGTCGGGTAATGACAGCACGTGCGACTTTGCTTGGAATGGTTCACCGGGACGGGTGCTACACCGCGCCGCAATCCGAGCTTGTGCCGTTGCAACTGGAAGCCGCCAGGGAATTGTTCGCGGAACGTCGGGAGCAGTTGCCGATCCTGGACAGGCGCGCGCGCGAAAGCGGTGTAGACCAGATAAAAACTCTCGACGACCTCATTCCCCTCCTATTTTCTCACACGTCCTTCAAGTCATACCCCAATTCCTTCGTGCAGAACGGCCAGTGGGACCGAATGACGAAATGGCTGGGCACATTGACGACGCGACCAATGGACGGCGTGGACCTGAACGACGTCAAGGATATTGACGACTGGGTCAGCCGACTTTGGGCGGCGGGACATCTGGTCAATACAACTAGCGGCACGTCAGGCAAGGTTTCGTTCCTTAACCGAACGCAGGGTGATGACGATGTGTTACAGCGCTATCTGCAGCACCTATGCTGGCCGGAGCCAATTACACCGGAAGGCAAGCATCACATTTTCTTCATGGGGCCTCGCACCGGACCGTATCTTTTGCTGGTCGCCGCAAACCATGTCGCAAGTCTTTATGGCAGGCCCGACTCGCGCCATTATCTCTCGGACGAACCGCTGCGTCTCAGCGATATTACCCGAATGGCGGAAATGCGCCTGAAGATGGCGGAAGGCAGGGCAGCGCCCAGCGAGATTGCTGCGCTGGAAGATAGCGGTCGCTCGAAAGGCGCCGAGATGGCCGAGCGTTTCTCGAAAATGATCGCGAAGATCATCGATCTGAGACACGAGCCCATGATCATCACCGGGGGTTGGGCGCAAATGTGGCAGGTGATGGAAGGTGCGCGTGCCGCCGGCGTTCCGAACGGCGATTTCCATCCCGATACCGTTATCCAAAGCGGCGGCGGCCTCAAGGGTGCGAAACTGCCAGCGGACTATCGGGAACAGCTTTTCGAATTTTTCGGCAACGTCCGCACGCAGCAGGGCTATGGCATGTCCGAAATGTCGGCCGGGTTCCCGATGGACAAGGACGGATATTATCATCAGGTTCCCTGGATCATTCCGTTTGTGCTTGATCGCGACGGGGTCAGACCAGCCGGGCCGCGAGAAGGCGTTGTCGAAGGACGATACGCATATCTCGATCTGTCGAACGAGGCGCGCTGGAACGGCCTGATCACCGGGGACCGCGTCACCATGGACTTTCGGGAAACACGTCCCGAGACGCGCCTGCCGGGGTTGGTCGTGCATCCGAACATCTCACGTTACGCCGATATCGGCGAAGAGGACAAGATCGGCTGCGCCGGCACGATCGATGCCTATATCAGCGGGGAGATCGGAGCATGAACGATTTGGCCAGCGTGGTGGCGCCGAAAGTTTCCGTGCCTCATTTCGTCAAGGGTCGGCTCGTCGTCGGCGAAGACGCAAATTATGGCGCTTTTTTAACGCCCGCGCTCGATATCGATGCGCTGGTCTGGCCGCGCAGCGAAGCCGGGCCGGCTTTTTCCACGCCGCTCAAGGAGATCATGGACCTGCTGGTCGCCACAGGCGAACGGATGAAGGCCGATCCCTCGGGCGTGATGGCGGATGCCTTCGAGGCGATGGCGGACGTCGGCGATCTGGACCGGGGCGTGCTGAAACGCGCTTATGACAGTCTGCCGCATCTTTTTACGATGGACTGGCTCAAATTCCTTGTCGAGGGCGAGCTTGGCGCAGACGTTTTGGATGGCTGGCGGCGTGTGACCGATCCGTCAGGCCGCCCCGCGCAATATCGCGCCTTCCCGCCCCGTCTGGTCCATGTGCTGGCAGGCAACGCGCCGGGCGTGGCGGCGATTTCGATCATCCGGGGGGCCCTGACCAAAGGCATCAACCTGCTTAAGCTGCCGTCGAACGATCTCTTCACCGCGACCGCGATCCTGCGCACGATGGCTGAAGTGGACCCCGATCATCCCGTGGTGAAGAGTTTTTCCGCCGTGTACTGGAAAGGGGGCGACGAAGCGGTCGAGAAATATCTCCTGCGCCCCATCTATTTCGACAAGCTCGTCGCATGGGGTGGTGAGGGGTCGCTTCGCAGCGCCAAGAAATATGTCGGACCGGGGTTCGAACTGGTGGCGTTCGATCCGAAAACGTCCATTTCGATGATCGGTCGAGAAGCTTTCGAGTCACCGGAAACATTAGCGCAGGTCGCCGATCACGCCGCGACCGACAGTTGCCTCTACGATCAGTCGGCATGCACGTCGAGCCGGTTTCATTTCATCGAGGCGACGATGGAGGAGGCGGAGGCCTATTGCGAACTGCTTCAGGCCGCGATGGGCCAGGAGCGCCAGACGGCCTCGATCGCCGGGGCGCGGATGCCTCCTGCCCTGCGAGAGGATATCGATGCGCTGCGGTCGCTCGATCCTTTCTACAAGGTATGGGGAGATTCCGATGGCCGCGGTGTCGTCATTCTGTCGGAGGACCCGGTGGACTTCCACCCGGAAGCCAAGACGGTCAATGTGGTGCCAGTCGAAAGATTGGAAGACGCGCTCCGCTACGCCAGCGTCGCCACCCAAACGGTTGGCGTGTACCCTGCTGCGCGCAAGGTCGAAATCAGGGAAAAGCTCGCGGCCGCGGGTGCGCAGCGTATCGTGACGCTTGGTTGGGCACTGGGCGGCGGTGTCGGCATTCCCCATGACGGTTTTTTCCCGCTGCATCGTCTGGTCCGGTGGATCACGGACGAATGCTGACCGGCTTGCAAAGCGACTCATACAGTCTCGAACCAGCGAGATGTCTCGAATGACCCCGAATATCCTCGATAAAGTTCCGGCCCACGTCCCGCCTTCCCTTGTGGTGAAGGAGAACCCCTGGCACAGTGGGACAGCCCCGCCTCACGACTGGCTGCGGCAGGTAGCGGGCGATAGCGGTTTTCGATATTCGCCTTATAATCCCCTGCCCCAGGATCATGACGACGGTTGCTGGATCGCGGTCGGCGCGAAGGAAATGAGGGCCGTCCTCATCGACAACCGCAATTTCATCAGTAAAGGTTCAACCGGGGTAGGTAAGCTGATTGGCGAGGATCTCGTTCTCGCACCGCTCGAGTCCGATGCTCCCGATCACCAGCGGCTTCGCTCCGTCGTTCAGCCATTCTTTCAGCCCAAAGTCGTGAAGGCGCGCCAGGAGCGTATTCGCGCGCTTGCTATGGAATTGATCGGCGAGATATCGCGGCACGATCGGTGTGAATTCATCCGGGAATTCGCGATCAAGCTGCCGACCCAGATTTTCCTGGAGATAATGGGGCTGCCCGTTGCCGATCTTCCACAATTCCTGGAGTGGGAAGACACCGCGATGGGGCGAAACGGCCCCGACGACCTCGCAGAGACGTGGACCAAAATCCGCACCTATCTGGACGAGGCGATCGAGATGCGGCGCCAAACGCCCCGCGACGATTTATTGAGCGAGGTTGTTCGCGGCACGGAGGCTATGGGTCGGGCGCCCAAGGCGGAAGCGCTTGGAATGGCCATGATCCTTTTCGCGGCCGGTCTCGATACGGTCGTTACCGCGCTTGGTTGGCACTTCAAGCATTTGGCCGAGCATCCTGACGATCAGGAGCGGCTGCGTCGCGATCCCGCCCTGATCCCGGCAGCGGTTGACGAGATGCTCCGGGCCTTTTCCTTCACGACACTCACCCGGACCGCAGTCCGCGACATCGATGTCTGTGGCGTGTCCATAAAGGCGGGTGACAGGGTCGTGTGCCCGAGCACGCTCGGCTCGCGAGATTCGCACGACTATATCAATCCCGACCGTGTCGATTTCGATCGGGGCAGCCTGAGGCACCTCGCCTTCGGCTTCGGCCAGCATATCTGCATCGGCATGCACCTGGCGCGGCTGGAACTGGTTACGGCGATCGAATGCTGGTTGGCGACCATGCCGCAGTTCCGGATGCCGGACGGTTACCAGCCACCCTGGCACGGCGGCATCAGCTTCGGCTTGGATGCGCTTGAACTACAGTGGTAGAAATTTTCGGAAGACCCGACAATCGACCTGGAGAGAATGATGAACGAAAAAGACAGGACAATCGTGCCTGCCGGTACCTTGCAAGACAAGGTCATCATCATCACCGGTGCAAGCCAGGGCGTCGGACTTTCTGCGGGCTACGGTTTCGCCAAGGCGGGCGCGACGGTCGTCATCTGTGCACGTCGTGGTGCCATCGTGGAAGCGGTGGCGGCAGAAATCGAGGAAACGGGCGGTCGGGCTCTGGGGGTCGAATGTGACGTCACCAATGAAGAGTCGGTCAAGAAGCTGATCAGTATTACGGTTGAGAAGTTCGGCCGTATCGACGGCCTCTTCAACAATGCGGGCGTGGATACCGAGAAGGTCGCGCTTTGCGACGTGGCGTTCGAGGACTGGAAATATGTCCACGATGTCAAGATACACGGCAGCTTCCTGACGATCAAATATGCGATCCCGGTGATGATCGCCAATGGCGGCGGCGCCATCGTCAACAACGGATCAACGGTCGCCCATCGGGCCTTCACGCCGGCTCCCTATGCGTCGTCTTCCCAAGCCGCGATCATCGGATTGACCAAGGTCGCGGCGGCCACCTACGCAAAGGACAATATCCGCGTGAACATGCTCACAACCGGCGGCATCCTTGGTATCGAGCGGGAAGAAACCGCCTATGAAGGCATGCTCGAACCCATTCTCAAGACGATCCCCCAGGGGCGGATGGGCCGTCCGTGGGAGGATGCGCAAGTCGCCGCGTGGCTGCTATCGGATTATGCATCTTACGTAAACGGCGCCGAAGTCGCGGTTGATGGCGCGCATCTCGCGGGCGCTGGCAACGCGATGATCGGCCGCTGAGCGATCCCGAACGCGAAGGAAATCGACATGAGAATTGGCGACCTCGAAATCATCCAGATCCTGGACGGAGAATGGACGACACCTGCAGCGCCGGGTCTGCCGGATCTGGACCCGGAAGCTGCGGCGGTTCACAGCAACTACATCTTGCCCGATGGGAAGATGAGCGCACAACTGGGTGCGTTCTTGGTCCGTACCGGCAATCAAGTCGTCCTGCTGGACGCAGGCCTTGGTCCTTCGGCACAGGGCTGCGGCCACGGCGACTGTGGCCATCCGGAACATCAGATGAAACCCCAGATGGTCGAGGCGGAGGTGGAAGAGTTTTTCCGCTCTAAGGGAGCGCCCGAAGCGCAGGTTGAATGGTTCACCAACATGCTGCGCGTCCAGAAGCTCGAACATGGCTGGCTGGAAGACAGCCTGACGAAGGCAGGCGTTCGACCGGACGAGATTACCGACGTCGTCCTCTCGCACCTCCACCCGGATCACATGGGCTGGGTGTCGCGGGACGGCGCGTCCTTCTTCCCCAATGCCAAGCTTTGGGCGCACCAGGCCGACGCGGATTTCTTCCTGAGCGACACAGCGCCCGACGAGACGACCTTCAAGCTGATGCTGGGTGTCGATTCCACGAAGAGCCGGATGAAGCCGGTGCACAACCAGATCGAGCTTTGGGATCGCGATTGCACGGTAGCCCCCGGCATCGATCTGCGGCATATGCCCGGCCATACCCCTGGTAGCTCAATCGCGATCGTATCTTCGCGCGAGGAACGGGCCATGATGCTGGGCGACGTGATCCACTGTCCGCTCGAACTGGTAGACAGCGAGTTCGCTATCATGTCCGATATCGACCCGGCCATGGCGAAGCGCTCGAAGGACATCCTCCGCCAGGAAATCGAGGGGACCAACATTCATGTCTCTTCGTCGCACTTCCCAGGACTTGAGTTCGGTCGCTTGCTAAAGGGCGAGGGAAAGCGTTATTGGGCGTGGTCCTGATCGATAATCCTGAAAGGTTCGCAACTGTATCGATGCGGACCTATTTTCTTGGCTATCGCCACCGCATAAATGGAGAATATCCTTGAGCAATGGCCCTTCTTTCACGCTCGCCAGTCTCCTCGAATCGAACGCTCGCAACTATTCAGATGCGCCTGCGCTTGTCTTCGAGGGGAAAACGCTATCACATACGGAATATCTTGCGCAGGGTAAGCGACTGGCCTCGGCATGGACGAAACTCGGCCTCATCAGGCAGGAGCGCGTTGCAGTCATGAGCCGGAACAGGCTCGAAATCTGTGAAGTCTATGCCGCAAGTGAAATCGGCGGTTTCGTCACCGCGACGATCAGCTTCCGCTTCGCTCCGCCTGAAGTTACGTATATCGTCAATGACAGCCTGCCTCGCATCCTCGTCTTCGAGGAAGAGTTTACAGGTCTGATCGATGGTATTCGCGCGTCGCTGACATCCGTAGAGCATTTCGTCTGTATCGGAAATGCGCCGGATTGGGCCGTAAGTTATGACGACGTCATCAAAACCGGTGACGAGTCCTTCTCGGCCATCGTCGAAGATACGGATATCTGTTCCATTATCTACACCAGCGGCACGACCGGACGCCCGAAGGGCGTCATGCTCACGCATCGCGGCAAGGTGGCATGCGCACAATCGATTAGTTCGCTCATGGCTGCCGGACCCATGGATCGCATACTCCTGATGATGCCGATGTTCCATGTCGGGGCAAAGGACATGTCGCTCGGCCAGAGCTGGCGCGCAGGGGCGATCCATCTGCACCGGGACTTCGATCCCGAACTGATTCTGCGTACGATTCAGGATGAGCGGATTACAATCACCCACATGGCGCCGACCATGATCCAGATGCTGCTCGATCATCCGCGGGTTGATGATTACGACCTGAGCAGCCTGCGCATGATCGTCTATTCTGCGGCAGCCATGCCGACTGCTCTCCTGCGGCGTGGCCTTGCCAAACTGGGGCCGGTTTTCCTGCAAATGTATGGGCAAACCGAGGGGTCGGGAATCGTATTGCCGATCGAAGCCCACCTACCCGACGGTGATGATCGCGACCGCCGGAGGCTCCAGTCCATCGGCATCCCCTTCCCCGGCATCCTTGTCCGCATCGTTAATGAAGAGGGCAAGGACTGCGCCGTGGACGAGCCGGGCGAGATTCTGATGCGCGGTCCCATCATGATGAAGGGGTATTGGAACAATTCCAACGCCACGCTTGAAACACTGCGGGACGGCTGGCTTCACAGCGGCGATATGGGCAAATTCGACAGCGACGGATATATTTATCTTGTCGATCGAAAAAAGGACATGATCGTCTCGGGCGGAGAGAATATTTACTCGCGCGAAGTTGAAGAAGCGATTTACCAGCATGACGCGGTAGCCAATGCGGCCGTCATCGGCGTTGCGGATGAGAAGTGGGGTGAAGCCGTGCGTGCGGTCGTGCAATTACGGGAAGGTGCGAGCGCGAGTGCGGCGGACATCATCACCCATTGCCGGACACTGATCGCCGGCTATAAATGCCCCAAGAGTGTTATCTTCGTCGATGATCTGCCCAAACTGCCCAGTGGCAAGATCAATAAAATCGTGATCCGCAAGGAGCACGGCACGGCATAATTAACGAGCCGCTCCATAAGCTATCCGACCGCATGATGGCCCGCTTGCGAATTTGGTCGCAGGCGGGCCTTTCGGTATCAGATCCGCCGACCGAGGCTACCTTCCACCCCAATCAGAAGGTTCACATTTTCGCGCATCTCGTCGAAAATTCTCAGGCGCGGCTTTCTATCAAACCTACAGCCGTCGCGAGCAGCCCGGCCGTCGGGTGCTCGCGATCCCGTTTCCAGGCAACTGTCCCTTACCGGCGAACGTTCCGGGTCCAGAAATGCGGCATATCAAGCTGGCCGAGAATACCAGGCTTGGCGGCGCACACCTCGTTAATAGCGTTGATCGGATGCAGTGCGGTGATCGAGCATCCGTCGTACAGGCTGAGCGCCATCTCGGTATGGATATTAGGGTCTCCCTTGATGATCACCTGATAGCCGCACTCCGCGCCGTTGAGCGGCTGTTCGAATTCGGGGCCGGCGTCGGTATGACAACGCTCGACCTTGCGATAAATGATCAGCGGCTGACCCTTATACATGCCCTTCATCGTCCACCGGGTAGCAGCGATCGTGTTGGCGAGGCCTTTGCCCCACGCCGCGTCATAGTCATGGTCCAGCGCCGCGGTCTCATAGGTCTGGACGATCTCGTCGAGTTCGACACCAAGATACTGCGCGATGCCCCATATGGTGCTTTCGTGCCACCCCTTGCCGATATCGTCATAAAACATCGGCGCGCGGTAATCGAGGGGCTGATTGAACCCCCAGTTCATGATCGAGAGGAAGCTGCTGTACCCGTTGAGATTGGAAATCTCGCAAACATCCACGCTGTCGACGGCGCCAGCGCCCGAGAGCAAGCTAAAAAGGTGCCCGATGGTCATATAGCCCGGGTCTGTACCGCCGCAAAAGATCGACGAATTGCCCTTCTCGCAAGCCTTAGCAATCGGATCGACGAACTCTGGTCGGCCGAAGTCCGGCGCGATAAGGTCCATCAGTGCCGGCCCGACCACATTGATACCCGCTTCGAGAAACGGAATTACGTCTGCCACGCATTCGGCCTCGCGATGGGAATAGTTGCCCTGATAGACTAGGCAATCCGGCTTGAGCGCAAGCAGATCAGCGGGATTGTTGGTTGCAATGACGCCGGTTTTTTGACGCCCGGCGATATCGCCTGCATCGCGACCCACCTTTTCCGGAGCCCAGGCCAGCAGGCCAACCAACTCATATTCGGGATGGTCAATCAGCCCGCGCAAGCCGGGCATTCCAATTGGGCCTGTGCCCCATACAACAACGCGCTTCTTCATCCTGCTCTCCATCTCATTGAGTCTAAACGTATCTCGTCGATGGTACTCTCTTCCGCCAGCCAATCCAGGTTCGTTCAATCGACAAGGGAGCTCAGCAAAAACTTTTCATGCTAATGATTTAGCGAAGCACTTGGCGCGCGTGCCCAAAGAGCCAATGGCGACGTTATATTCCTCTTCAAGGCGATCCACTAACTGAGCGACCGTTGGAACATCCTGGATTAGCCCGACGCCGTGCCCCGCCGCCCAGATATCCCGCCAAGGTTTCCGCTCGGCAAACCGGGGATTGTCTGGCGTTGCTTCAGCGGAAAGCCTGTCGGGGTCGAATCCGTTAGCCCGGATCGACGACTTCATGAAGTTGCACGGCACCCCTTGGGTAAAAGCGGGCGTGTAGAGGATATCGCTCGTTTCGGCGCTGACCAGCATGTCTTTGTAGGCCTGCGGCGCCATCGACTCCTGCGTGGCGATGAAACGGGTGCCCATGTAACAGAGGTCTGCTCCGAGCGCTTGCGAGGCCAGAATGCCGCTGCCCGTGCTGATAGCGCCTCCCAGCACGATGACGCCGCCGAAAAACCGTCTGACCTGCGGTACGAGCGCAAACGGATTGATCGTACCGGCGTGCCCCCCCCCTCCTCCGGCGATCAGATTGATACCATCGACACCGGCCTCTGCGGCTTTCTCCGCGTGCCGAACGCTTGTCGCATCGTGAAAAACGACGCCGCCCCAACCATGCACCTCTTTCACCAAATCTGCCGGCGCGCCGCCCACGCTGATGACGATCGGCACACGGCGGCGCTTGCAAATCTCAAGTTGCCGTTCGAACAGCGCAGCGCGCTGACCGTCCTTGCCCGCGCCCGCGCTGAGATTGGCGGCATACGGCCCGGGCTTCCGCCCAGTCTGCGTTTCAAAATGGGCGAGTTCCTCCGTGATACGCGCCAGCCACTCGTCATACTCTTCGGCCGTACGGGCCGAGGCCGAAGCCGCGCCCGCCATGATCCCCGCCTTGCATGCGGCAATGACAATGTCCGGGCCCGTAACCAGAAACATCGGAGCCGCGACGAGCGGAAGTCGCATTCCGGAGAACGGTTCTGTGTCGAGCAATCGCATTCCTAATATCCGTCCATCGTGACCGGGTGGCTGGCGGGTGAGCACTCCACCGGGAACGATCCACCCGATCGCCTCCGTGTTACTCGTGCCCTTTTCCCATATTGAGACGCCTCAAAAACCACCACTTGACAGGCGCGCCTCCAGGTCAGGGTTGCGGCCGGGGTTGGTCCGGACTTCCAGATCCAGACCCTCGGCGAGTGGCAGCTCCCCGCCGACGTCAATCGTCGTCTTGAGCCAGCGAGCCACCTGTCGCGGGTGTCCGGCAATCTGCGCCGCATAGGCCTGTGCCTCGGCGGGCAGGTCGTCCAGCGGGACAACCCGATTGACCAGCCCGATGCGCAATGCTTCGTCGGCCAAAACCTCGCGGCCTGAGAACATCATGTCCTTCGCCATCGCGCTTCCTATCCGGCGCGGCAGCCGCTGCGTCAGGCCCCAGCCCGCATGCAGCCCCCATTTCTGGTGCGTGTCGGCAAAACGGGTGTTGTCAGCGGCGATAATGATGTCGGCTGTCAGCGCTAGTTCAAGGCCCCCAGTCATGCAATGGCCGTGGACCGCCGCGATAACCGGCTGGGGCAGGCTCGCCAAAACCGACATGGTCTCACGATTGAACGGCGTGGGGTCCGGATCAGTGGGCTTCCGGTCCTTGAAAGCCTTGAGGTCTGCGCCAGCGCAAAACGAACGACCGGCTCCGCGCAGCACAACACAACCGACCCCCTCCGGGTCGGCCGATATGGCATCTATATGCGCACGAAGTTCGCGAAAGGTGGCGACCGAAATCGCATTCAGAACCTCGGGCCGATTGAGCGTGATCGTCGCGACCCCATCAGCATCGTGCCGCTCTACCAGCGTACTGCTCAAGATGACTTAACTCCTCGCTTGGCGAACACAGAAACGCGCGTACTCACCAACCGGCGGCACGCGTCCAACAGGCGTTCTATCAAACAACCGATCGGCAATCTGCGTATATCCGACCAGCGGGATGTCAATAGGCCTTCTTGAACCTCTCCGCTTTTGAGCCACCGATTGTTCGGCATGAAGGTCATTCCGAGGTGCTACCCTCCCAAGACTACCCGACTGGGTGACTTCCAGTCGTCGCCATCAGGACGGACCGCGCGCCTTTGATTCCGATTCTAGGCGGGGTATCGCTCCTTCGGAGCTGCCTGATCCGACGGCAATCACGATAAGGGGTGGCTCGATCGTTCCACCCGAAGCGCACCGGATGCCCCGTGAAACTGACGAGTCGGACACTCCGGATATCCTCGACGACCCGGCCGACCTCGATTAACTCGGGCCTCTCGCAAAATGAGGTAACGCAACGTATCGCGTCAAGCCTCAAAGCGGCTACACGTCGCGTGAGAATACTCCTCCATTTTCGACCTGTCGGAGCGGACAGAGCTCCGACAGCAACCGCAACGCGTACATCGTGCACCATGCAGAGCTGGTCAAAACACCAGAAATTGTAGGTGGAAGGCCAGGGCTTGCTTACCAGCCGCCGGGCAATTCTCCTCATTCAACCATGATAAGAGCCAGGTCCTGAGACCTGGCCCCTGAAACCACTTAAAATTCAACCTTGCCGACTATGCCAAAGCTTCGAGGGTCACCAAACTGCACCACGTCATAACCAGCGTTAGGAGATATGTTGCGTGACACAAGATATAGCTTGTCACCGATATTGTGGACATAAACACCCACGCCAAAACGGCTCCCCGCAATATTGTTGTAGTCTAGGCGCGCATTGAAGATGGTATAGCCCGCAATCGGGGAGTTAAAGCCCAGCAGCGCATTACCCACTCGTGAACTTCGATAATACATATTGCCGTTAAGTTGAAGTTCACCAGCATCCCCGGGAAGCGGCAATGTATAAGTGCCGTTGAGCCCAGCCGTGTTTTTGGAGATATTACCAAAGCTTTGCCCGGTTATATTTGGAACCGAGGAGATCGTGCAACCGGCGATGTCCGGAACAACAAAGTCGTCATATTTGCCCAATGTTCGGTTGTAAAACGCGGATACTCGAAACTTCGGAGTCAGGAGCGCCTCGACTTCGAATTCCGCCCCTTTGGGCGAGCCTTTACCGGCATTGATAATCAGCGACGTCTGTCCGGAAAGGCCGCCGCAAGTGCCGGTGACCTGCGTGTGGATATCTTTATACCAGCCGCGATACAGTGCCAGGTTCGTACGAACCGGAACCGATCCAACATTGAATTTGGCCTTCGCGCCCAGTTCGATGTCGGTAAGCGTTTCAGGGGTGTAAATAAGGCTCGACTTCGGGATAAGCGGAGAGACCAGGTTGAAACCGCCCGCCTTGTAACTGTGTCGGCTGGCGACGTAAAAGAGGATATCATGCGTCACCTGATAATCGAGTCCGACGGTCCAGCTGATATGATCGCCCTTTGTCTGAATAGGCGTTGGAACACTCTGCACGTTCGATCCAGTCCGCGTATCCCATGTACTGCGGATACCACCGGTGAGCTTCAGACCGTTGAGACCCATATTGGTGAAGTCATAAGTCGCCTGTGCGAATACAGCCTTTGATGTATATTTTTCCGTGGACTGGGAAACGGAATTAACGGTGGGAGAGAACAGGCGCGATTGCTGATCCACCGTATTTTTGGCCTGCGACCAGAAACCGCCGACAATCCACTTCAGACCTCCGTTCAGCGAATTTCCTGACAGCTGAAGTTCATCGCTGTACTGATCCAGATGCCTATCCTGAAGAACGTCGATGTCATGAAATTCAATGGCGGGCTGGTTTTGGCGGAGGTTGATGTGAGTATTGCTGTACCCAAAAATGTTTTTCAGCGTAATGTCACCGAAGTCGTACGTGGTTACATTGGCGATGAGATAACTTTTATTGGTGTCGTTGTTAGGTGCGATCGATTCTGACATCGAAAACGTGCGGGGGCCAAGCTTCTGCTGGAGATTGAAGCCATCGACTACCGGAGGAATGAAGAACGATATCCCGCTGATCTGACTCAAAATGCTGGGATTGATATGCTGCCGCCCATTGAAATACGTAAACATGGTCTGGTTCGACAGCCGGTCACCAGGGGTGAAGTTTATTACCACACGCCCAGCTTGCCAGTGCTTATCGTTTCCGTCCGGCCCGGCAAGGTTTTTTGCGAACCCGTCCTGATCGGTAGTTTGTCCGGAAAAGCGTATCGCCAGAACATCTTTGATGATTGGCAGGTTCACCGCTCCGGTGAATTGATGAAGGTTGTAATTACCAACGGTGACTTCCGCGAAACCCTTGACCTCGTCGGCCGTGGCCCTCTGCGGCGTGAAAACCACGGCGCCGCCCGTGCTGTTCTTGCCGAACAGAGTGCCTTGCGGACCGCGGATCACCTGAACCGAGGCCAGATCATAAACACCAGCAGCAAGTACGCGAGCATCGACGGGCACGTCACCAAAATAGGTGACAACGGTGTTATCCGTGCCGAGCGGGGAGGTCTGACCACGCAACTGGATGATCGGCGTGCTCGAACCGCCCAGCGGGTCCGCATTAACGACGAGGCTCGGAGCGCTGAATTGCAGGTCGCGGGTCGTCGCAATGCCCTGACGCGAGAGCGCTTCGCCCGACAGGACCGAGGCGGCAACCGGGACGTTCTGCAGATTTTCGTCCGTGCGCCGCGCGGTGACGATGATGTCCTCAAGTCCGCCACCCGGCTGCGCGGCCTCAGGCGCAGACTGCGCAAGTGCGGACGGCGCGGTCGTCAGAGTGACCAAAGCGGCAGATGCACAAAGAATCAGTTTTCTATTTTTCATGTCTAGTTCCCCTCCCAATGTTAAATGTTATTGAATATCCCACTCTTGAACTACAATTGGTACAGTCCGCCTATGCGATCAAGCGAACACCTCCATCGATCGCGATCGACTGTCCATTGATATAGCCTGCGCCTTCGCTCGCAAGAAAAGCGATCATTGGCGAAACGTCCTCATAAGGCTGTCCAAGACGCCCCATCGGAGACGCCGCGGCGGCGGCGTTGCCCGCTTCGATACCCTGCGGAGATAGCGCAAACGCATCGGACCAGTGCGCGGGAAGGATTACGTTGGTCGTAATCCCGTACTTCGCCCACTCTTGCGAAGCCGTTCGCGTCAGCGCCTGAACCGCCGCCTTCGCCATCTGATAAGCCGCAAAACCAGGCAGCCCCATAAGCGCAGACTGCGAACCGCAGTTAACTATGCGACCGTAATTCCGCTCCTTCATATACGGGAAGCATTTCTGCATGAAAAGGAGGCTCTGCAGGGGGCCGCCTATATATGAATCGAACGCGTGCTGCTTCGTCGTGTCGACGAGATAGGTCTGCTGATCGAGAGCGCCTTGTCCGATATTAGCCAGGACATCGATCTTCCCGAATTCCGTAATCGCGGCTTGCACGACGTTGTCGATCTCGTCCTCCTTATAGACATCGCAGCGCACGGCGATCGCCTTGCCGCCTTTGGCCTTTATGTCTTTAACGAGCGCTTCCAGGCGATCCATGCGACGCGCACTGGCAACAACGATGGCACCTTCTTCGGCGAAGCGACGAGCGGCGCCTTGGCCAGCCCCCGAGCTCGCCCCGGTTACGATGGCGACACGGTCTTGCAGAATACCCATATACCTCTCCTGAACTGAAGCTGCGCGAAATTCTTTTGGATAGTTTCGATTTCTGATCAGCTTGAGAACCAAAGATGCCCATTTTGCGGGCATCGGGTAAAGCAAAATGTCAGAAGGGCCGCCCAAGAATCCCATTTATGATTGAAGCTAGGTCAGCTGCGCGACATTGACATTCAAGAGCGACAAGGCTGAGACGACATCCTCCGGTGGATTTATGGTGGAACGTGAAATTACAGAAATAATAACGACCTTGTTTGCCATGCTATGTTGAAACGTAGAGTAAGGGCATGATTCCAACGCTTATTCATACTTTATAGCCGATGATATTTCGGTAAAACACGTAGGTAAGGCGACGGAATACATGCCGGATGCAGATCGCGCGAAGATGATCGACACCAGATGTGGCGATACAGAGGTCTCGGATGGGAAACGCTTGCTAGCGGATGCGATGCTCGACAAGTCGCGCTCAGAGTCAGTCGAAGGGACAGGTCTGGGAATCCGCCTTCAAGGTGCCGTCCGCCCCTTGGCCAGAGGGGTGCCAGACAAGGGCGGGTGTCGTTATCGGCCTGAGCCGGATGTCGAGCACCGTCTGCTTGGTTGGCAAGTACCAGCAATGCCATCATGCGACAATTTATCGCTGCCGCAGACACTCCCGACCAAGGATGGTCGCGGCCGAGCCATCATTCGATGACAGCGAGCACCGTTCCGACTTCATACACGTCGCCTGCGGGCTTCAGTATCCGGAGTGTGCCGGAGGCGGGGCTTTCGATCTCATTGGTCGATTTGTCACTCTCAAGCGCGAACAGCGGATCGCCTTCGACAGCTTGTCCGCCATCGGCGACCAGCCACTCGGCGATAGTGCCCTCGTTCATCGAAAAGCCGAGCTTGGGAAGAAGCACTTCGATAGCCATAGTGAGATACCTTATTTCGTTAGCGCAATTGCTGCCTTGGCGATGCGCGTGGCGGTTGGCGCGTAGGCATTTTCAAGCGGCTTGGAGAAGGGAACGGGTGCGTAAGGCGCGCCGAGACGTCCGACCGCTGCCTTCAACTTGCCGAAGAACTCCGATTGCAGGGTCGCGGCGATCTCCGCGCCCACGCCGAACTCTGTCACGGCTTCGTGGGTGATGAGGCAACGCCCGGTTTTGGCGACCGACGCGAACACGGTTTCCCTGTCCCAGGGCGAAATGGTCCGGAGGTCGATAATCTCGGCGCTCACCCCCGCAGCTTCCATCTCCTCGACGGCCGCAACCACTTCGGTAAGGACACGCGAATAGCTGATGATAGTAACATCAGTGCCCTCACGCACGATACGGGCTTTGCCAAGAGGCACGACATGACCGGTCTCCGCAGGCTCGCCCGGCGTCCAGTATGCCGGCAGATTCTCGATATAGAGCACCGGATCGGGATCGTCGATTGCTGCCCGCATCAGGCCATAAGCGTCGGCCGGGTTTGAAGGCGCGACCACTTTCATACCGGGCGTATGGGCAAACCACGCCTCGAGATAGTCGCAATGCTGTCCGCCGGAAGCAAATCCGGTCCCGGTCATGGTACGGACGACGATCGGGACATGCGTCTGGCCACCGGACATGAATCGTAGCTTGGCCGCATGATTGACGATCATGTCCATCGCAACCGTGGTGAAGTTCATCAGCATGATTTCGGCGATCGGCTTGTAGCCCACAAGGCTGGCGCCAATGGCCGCGCCGACGATCGCCTGCTCGGCGATCGGCGTGGAGCGTACGCGCATATCTCCGAAGCGGGAGGACAGGCCTCTGGTCACACCGAGGATACCGCCTTCCTCGGGATCGGCCACGTCCTCACCCAGCACCAGGATGCTCTCGTCATCGGCCATCGCATCGGTGATAGCGGCGTTGATAGCCTGGAGGATGGTGACGGTCTTCACCTTGGTCGCGGTCTCGTTCATGCCGCCAATCCTTCAGCGTAGACATCCTTGGTGAGTTCATCGAGTTCGGGGAATGGCGAGCCCAGCGCAAATTCCACCGCCGCGTCGATCCGGGATTCGATTTCAGTCTCGATCGTTGCAAGCTGATCCTCGGTGGCGATGCCCTCAGCGATCACGCGGGCGCGGAAGACCGGCACCGGATCAGCCGCCATCGCCGCCTTCTTCTGGGTCTTGTCCATATACCCGTCCGCGTCGCCGAACACATGACCATGAAAGCGGAAGGTCATCGCCTCGATCAGGGTCGGGCCTTCGCCGGCGCGGGCGCGGTCCACTGCCTCACGCGCGGCAGCATACATGGCGATCGGGTCGTTGCCGTCCACCCGCACGCCGGGCATGTTATAGGAACTCGCGCGGTCGGCGACGCGCGGCACCGAACAATGCTTCTCGAACGTGGTATGCTCGGCATAGAGATTGTTCTGACACAGGAAGATTACAGGCAGTTTCCACAATGAGGCCAGGTTAAGGCTCTCATGAAAGGCGCCGATGTTGGAGGCACCGTCCCCGAATGTCGCCACCGTCACGCGGTTGTTCCCGGAGAGTTGAGAACCCCAGGCGATGCCGTTGGCGATTGGCATTGACGACCCGACGACCCCGGTGGTGACCATGATACCCTTCTTCGGATAGGTCAGATGCATCGGGCCGCCCTTGCCCTTGCATATGCCGTCACGTCGACCGGCGATTTCGGCCCAGAGATCGTTGAGGGGCATGCCTTTGGCGAGCATGTCGTGGATGCCCCGGTAGATCGTCACCCAATAGTCGTCGTCGGTCAACGTCGCTGCCAGCGCCGACGGGATCACCTCCTGCCCGCGATAACTGTAATAGGGCATGACGAGGCGACCGGTCATGATGACCTTGCGGCTGCGCTCGTCATTTGCCTTCAGCAGAGCGACCCGCTTGTAAATTTCCAATTGGGTTGCACTGTCGGGTGCGGCGTTGCTCGTCATGCGATAGCTCTCCATCATTGGGCCAGTTCCGAGGTGGGTGCCGGCCTCCGGCACGTATCCACTCAATCAAGCGCGCGTCGCGCCAGTTGTGGACCTCACGGGTTCGTCAACCGACCAACTCTTCCTGCGGCCAGACCGCGCTGACGCCTTGATGGATGGGCGAATGGTCGATCGTCGCATCGGCGGCATGCCGACCGGCGCGTCGACCGGAAAAGATGCAATCACTCGCTGACAAGCCGCTCAGGTAAAGACGAGTGCATAAGCCGACAGCCGTCCGCCCTGCGGAGTAAAGTCCGGGGATGGTAGTACCATCTTCCCGCATGACCAGACCCGACTTCTCGTCTACCAGAAGCCCGCCAACCGTGATTGCGTACGCAGGGTTCAGCGGCGTATTGACGCCGACGTCGACTGCATAAAATGGCCCGTCCTTAGGGACCACCATGTCCCCGCTGTCTTTTTCGAATGGGTCCGCAATCTCTCCGGCGGCGGCCCGTCGATATGTCTCGAGAGTAGTGAGAAGTCCGGCATGATTGATCCCGACTTTCTTGCACAAGGCCTCCAGAGTAGGCGCCTTCTTGGACCCGAACAACATGGAAGCTTTGGGCGGAAGCTTCTGGAACGTAACGAGCTTCTTGTCCTTGAGGTCGAGATTTGCTTGCTTCCACATATTGGCATCAAGGATGAGCCAGGCCCGCCCCCCCGACTCCGGCTTCATCATCTCGCGCCCGATATCGGCACCGTACGACGCCTCATCGACGAACCGATTGCCCCGGGCGTTCACGATCATGTTTTTGGGCCATGACTTCGGTGGACTCATGTGGCGCCAGATGGAGACCTCGTCCATCTCGGTCATCACACCACCAGCCGAATGGCCGAGGAGTATTCCACTGCCATCATCCGCTGGCGTGCCGAGCGTCGCCACGTCCGCGCACGTCGGCGCATAGTGTCGGAGCATCTCGGTGTTAAAGATGAAACCGCCGCTGGACAGGCAAACACCCTTGCGCGCACGGACGAAGAAATCCTCGCCATGCTCGGCTTCGATCCGGCTTGCCTTGCGCTCGTAATATTTGGCAATCCCATAGGGGATCTTCCCGCCGGGGTAACTGTTGGGATAGACGAACAGCCACTTGTTCATCGATTGCTGGGCTTTGACCAGCGCGGCGTGGGCAGCTGTTCCGACCGGCACGCGCCGCGCCTTCAGGCCTACGACGGCACCCTTTGTGTCGACAATCATTTGCCGAACCTGGCACTGGCCATAAACGCGAACGCCGGCCCTGGCCGCCGATTCTTCCTGCGGGCGGAAGATGCCGATCCCAGAGCCTATTGCATCCTTCGCTTCAGACACCGCCTTGTGCCCTCGCGGCGACGGCCGCCTGTTGGTCCTGAAGCGCTTCAGGAGGCTATTGTCGGGATGATACAGATAATATCCCTCACTGGGGTAACTGGTCTTTGTCGGATAGGCCGAGGCCTTGAACTCGACTCCGTGCTTTTCAAGCCACTTGATCGTTTCCGGGCCACTTTCACAGAAAGCGCGGAGTGTCTCATCCGTCACCGCGTCCCGCAATTCCCGCTTGAGATAAATGAACATTTCTTCTGGCGTGTCGTCATATCCGGATTCTTTCTGCACCCATGTGCCGCCACCGAAATACATGATGCCGCCGTTCATCTTGGTGGCGCCGCCCCCGTCGCAACGGTCGAGCGCGATGACTTCAAGGCCGCCATCCGCCGCCTGGTTGGCAGCCGCAACCCCGGCGCCTCCATAACCGACGACAACAAAATCGCTTTCCTCGTTCCAAGTGATCTCGCCTGGATCAGCAACGACGCGAGCGTCTTCGACCTGAGTGAATTTCCGCGCAAATTCCAGCGAATTGACGAGCTTCTTGCTCATTACGGCTCTCCCTTTCGCATGCAGTTTAAATGTGAAAGGGGCAAAGTCAACCGACGGCCGGCCCCGCCCCACCTGCCGGTCGAGGTGAATTTGAAGGCCAACATTAGTCTGTACCGCGCGGCGGGATTGACGCGAACCGTGTCTCCAAGACGGGAGTTTGCGCCGGTTACCGCAGAGAGCCTGAGTTCACGCCGACGACGACTGTCTCACGCGGATCGCACGATGAACCAGACGAAATGCGTGACGGCCACAGGGATCATGCATCACGAATGGAATAAGTGTTTGCGCCGGTCGGGCACGCGCTGATCCTGGGTGCGAGGTTTGCGCTTTGCTGATTTACAAAGCGAATCTGTGAGGGGAGCCAGAAACATGGGTTTGATCAAATACGAGATTGCGGCTGACCAAAAGCTCACGAAGCTGGCTTCCGTTCCGATGAAGCCGCGCCCCCCTGCAGGGAATGAAATTCTTGTTCGGATCGAGGCGAGTTCGCTGAACTTCCATGATTACCTCATCGCAACCGGAGTCATAGCGACCACGCCGGGTCGCATCCCTCTGGCCGATGGCGTAGGGGTGATTGAGGCGTGCGGCCCCCAGGCGCAACGGTTCAGCGTTGGCGACACAGTGATGGGCACTTTCTTTCCGGATTGGCATCGCGGCGACGCCTATGCCGACGGTGTTGCACAGATGCGGGGCGACCATATCGACGGGTTCGGTGCCAGCTACGTCGTCATGCCCGAAGCGGGCTTCACGAAGGCCCCGGCGACGCTCGACGCGGTCGCGGCAGCGTGTTTGCCCTGTGCCGGGCTCACCGCCTGGCGATCGCTGTTCGTCGAAGGATCGTTGCGTCCGGGAGATTCGGTCGTCGTTCAGGGAACCGGCGGTGTGTCGATGTTCGCTCTCCAATTTGCGCGTGCCGCCGGTGCCCGTGTCATCGCCACTACAGGAAGCCCGGAAAAGGCGGATCGGCTGCGGGCGCTCGGCGCCCATGGAGTCGTCGATCGGTTTGATCCCGAATGGGGTCTGGCGGTGCGCAAACTGGCCGATGGCGGCGCCGACCACCTTATCGAAGTGTCGGGCGGAGACCTGACGCAATCCTTGAGTTCGCTTCGCACGGGCGGCAGGCTCTGCTTAGTCGGAGTGCTCAGTCTGGAATCGATCGCGTTCGCCCCCCAGGCGATGCTTCACGCCAATCGTCGGATCAGCGGGATAACGGTGGGAAGCAGGGAGCATCAGGAGGCGATGATCGCCGCCGTCGAGCGCACCGGGATCTCGCCGGTAATCGACACAACTTTCCCATTGTCGTCGCTTCGCGAAGCGTTCGAATATTTTGGGCGGCGGCAGCACGTCGGAAAGATCGCCATTTCAGCGACGTGACGTCAGCGTCTCGCGCCGCACGTTCTTCAATGTTACTCGAGGGAAATCGACTAAGAAGCGGAGGCGGTTTTCACCGGCAGCTTGCCCGCTGCGGCGATCGGCCTGAGATGGCCGCCGCCATCAAGCATTAGCACGTGCCCGGTCACGAACGCCATTTCATCGGACACCAACCCGACCACTGCCGCACCAATATCCAGCTCGCAATCACCCAGGCGGCCGAGAGGAATTTCCTCACGAATGGAGGCAGCGGCGGCCGGGTTACTGTCGAGGAACGCCTGAATCGCTTCGTTCGCTCCTGCCGGGCAGACGGCGTTTACCGTGATGCCGTATCGACCCCATTCCTGGGCTGCAGTCTTTGTCAGTGCGGCAATGCCGGCCTTGGCCACGTTGTAATCTACCTTCTTGGCCATGCCGACGGAAACGCTGAACGAACTGAAATTCACGATCCGTCCCCATCCGGCTTCGCGCATGTGCGGGAACGCCTCCTGCATTGTCCAAAGGCTTCCCATGACACCGCCTTCGAACAGCCCGCGAAAGTCGTCTGCGTTCTTCTCCATGATCGTGCCGGGTGGCGTACGGCTCTGCGCGTTGTTGATCAGGATATCGACCCTGCCGAACTGTTTCGCCGCTTCGGCGACAAGGTTTTCGGCCTGGTCCTTTTGGGTCAAGTCCGCGCGAATGTAGACGCCCCGCCCGCCTCGCGCGGCGATTTGCGCGAGCACGTCCTCGCTTCTCGCCTCGTTGCGCGAGCAAAAGACGATCCGCGCACCCTCGGACGCCAGGCGCAGGGCGATACCTTTACCGATGCCCTGTGTGGCGCCGGTCACAATGGCGACACGCCCCTTCATGCGACCCATTATATCAACTCCGCCAGCGTGAGGTCAGGCTCGAAAACCGGCGTTGCCAGATGTTCGCCACCATCGGCTCGGATGATTTCGCCAGTTATGTAACGGGAATCGTCCGAGGCAAGAAACAACGCAGCCCCGCCAATGTCACGCACGACGTCTCCCCGGTAAGGGATTGGCACCATCGCCAGCGCCGCATCGATCTCCTCGGCGCCCCGCCGAGTACGGTATAACTGAAACTCTTTGGTATCGGCCGCGGCCTCGAGCAGGTTTACGCGGATATTGAACGGCCCCCATTCCTGGGCAGCGCTACGGACCATGGCCTTGATCGCTTCCTTCGCCGCGATGTAATCGGCGATATAGGGCTGCGTGAAATGGCCGTAGGTCGTTCCCAACGCAATGATCGATCCGCCGCCGGCCTGGCGCATCACCGGGTAAACCGCCTGCATCAGAAAGAGGGCTTCGTTGAACGACCTCATGGCCTCAGCGAAGGACGCTGCGCTTTTATCCGCAATCGGTTGCCAATGTGTGCGGTAGTCCGCGGCTGCCACCAGGATATCGATTTGGCCAAACCGTGAAAGTACGCGCTCTACCGCGACATCGGCTGTGGTGCGGTCGGACGGCGAATCCCCCGCTGCCCAAGCCGATCCGCCGGTTTCACGGATCATTTCCGATGCCTGCTGTGCAGCCTCAGGGTCGGCATCGACGATGGCAACCGACGCGCCCTCACGACAGAGGCGCAGTGCGATCCCTCGGCCGATTGCGCCACCGGCTCCGGCGACGATGGCGACACGGCCAGCAAGGCGAGGTGGAGTTGGGTCCCCACCGGGGATGTCCTGTTTGGCCATATCTGATCCTCTCGCACGATCTTTGGAATGCGATTCGTTTCTATCAACTGTACGCTATAAAGTTGGGAGGTAATGCGTCAAATCACGCGCGAAAATTTCGGCCAATCCAGTTCCCGGTTGCGGGACGCGAGCCGGTTCAGCCAACCTGGAAGCCACCGTCGATCACGAAGCTTTGGCCGGTAATGTACTGGGCGGCCGGGCTGGCGAGATAGACCGCGAGCCATCCCATATCGGCCGGCTCGCCCATGCCGCTCAGGTGACGGGTCATCGTGAGCCCGGGCCCGCTGGGCGCAAAGTCTTCGGCGCCCGGCATCCTAGGTGCGTTGGTCGGAAAAGCGCCCGGCAAGATTGCGTTTACCCGGATGCCGTCGGCGGCATGTTCGAATGCGAGATTGCGGCACAATTGGTTGAGCGCGGCTTTGGAGGAGCCATAGGCCGCGTTTCCGCGAAGCATCGGGCGTTGGGAGCCGATCGTGCTCAAGGCGATGATCCGACCTCCGCGCCCTGCGGCTACCATCCGCTTGATCGCCTCGCGCGCCGTAAGGAACGCGCCGCGGGTATTGATCGCGAACATTGCATCCCATTGGGCCGCGCTCATGTCCACCGCGGGCACCCCGCCCTGCTGCATTGCGCCAAGCACGACGATGTCCGGTTCTTCCTCGTCGGCCATCAACGCGATGATGGACGCTTCGTCAGTTACGTCACACATAGCAGCGCGCGCAGTGTCGCCGTTAGCGGCAATTTCGCTGACGACCCGCTCGGCTTGAGCAATGTCATCGTGGGCCACGACGACGCTGGCCCCGGCCATGGCCAACGTTTTCGCGATGGACTCGGCAAGACCGGAGCCGGCGCCGGTAACGATCGCGCGCTTGCCAACAAGGCCGAACGCCTCTTCAAGGCGCGAACGGGGAAGGATGTTTATAGCCATTCAATTCCTCATCGGATGCGCCATCGGTATCCATCAATTCATGGTCTCGGCTGTCCAATGGCAGATAGCCGGTTCTCCCCTCGCCCGGCTCTCGCCAGCCGGGCCGCATGGTCACGGGCGAGGAACGACAGGCGACGCGGGCATTGCGACGACGGTATATACAGCGTCCTCGTCGCCATCATTTCGCCAGCTGTGGACAATGCCCCGGTCGACCAGAACGTCGCCCGGCGACAGCGTGAGAGACCCGGTCTCCACCCCGAATGTAATTCGACCGGAAATCATCGTGATGTAGTCGATCGTGTCGGTCGCATGCATTTCAGACCCCGTCCCGGGGGGAATGCGCACGACGATGAAAGTGCTTGCCGCCGATTGCATGAGCTCCAGGCTCAGGACAACATCGGCTGGCGGCGTCCCGGTGTTGTCGGCCGGCACGCTGGTTGTCAGCCAGGCCAGTATTCCCCCCGTCTCGTTGAACTGCAATTCCTCATCGATCAGGATTGCGCTTTTTCCCTCGCTATCGAGGCCAGAGACAATACGACGAGACATAGGCAAGCCTTTCAATGCAGGAAGCGATGGATCAGAGGGGGTTAGGTCCGCGGTCATGGACCTCGTTGATGGCGCGCGTCACATCTTCGGAAAGCCCGATATCAAGCGCTCCAAGGTTCATTTCGAGCTGAGACAATGAACTCGCACCGATGAGCACCGACGTCATGAAGGGCATTTGTCGGGCGAAGGCGAGCGCCATGTTCGGAAGAGACAAGCCGTTGGCTTTTGCAATCTCGGCATAGGCAAGTGTCGCGCGCCGACGGTCGTTCGAAAAATGCACGAGCCCGTCGCTCGATCGACTTCCCGAAATTGCCTGCCCGTCGAGGCCGTATTTGCCGGTGAGGAGACCTCCGGCGAGCGGCGACCAGGCGATAAGGCCAACCTGTTCGCGAACAGCGACTTCGGCGAGACCGAGTTCGAACGATCGATCCAGCAGACTGTAGCTGTTCTGAATTGACGCGATTCGGGCCAATCCATGGCGCTCGGCGGACGACAGGTAATGCATCGCGCCCCAAGGCGTTTCGTTACATATACCTATGGCCCGGATCTTGCCCTCATCCTTCAATCGACCGAGCGCTAGCAGGGTCTCTTCGATCGACACCTGGCGGCTTTTGTCCGGAATGTAAGAATATCGCGAGCGACCGAAAGTCGGATTGACTCGCTCGGGCCAATGGACCTGATAAAGATCAATATAATCCGTCTTGAGCCGCCGCAGGCTATGCTCGACGGCCTGCCGGATGTTTTCGCCGTCTAGCCGGCGATCTTTGCCGCGAATGTGGCTCATATCTCCGACGGGGCTACCGGGACCACTCACCTTGGTCCCGATCACGACACGATCGCGGATGCCTCGTGACATGATCCAGCGGCCCAATATCGCTTCTGATTGCCCTTGCGTCGCTGAGGAGATCGGCGACGGATAACATTCTGCCGTATCGAAGAACGTTACACCTGCCGCAAACGCGCGGTCGAGTTGGCCGAACGCATCTTCTTCGGGCGTCTGGCCGCCAAATGTCATGACGCCAAGCCCGAAGGCGCTCACCGAAATTCCAGTTTGTCCGAGGGGGCGCTGCTCCATCTAGTCAAGCTCCTGGAGATACAATTTTATCAGAATGCAGCCCCGTGGAGGTGGCCCACACGAATTCAATTTCCATCGTGATAATCACCTAAACTACGCGCGATGGTTACGAGAGCAAGGCAACATGGGGAAGAGGTGGACGCGATGGCGAGATAAATATCAGGAGTCGGATGTTTGGACGGACGGAAACAATACCGGCCGGTGCATGTGGATACGGAGGGCAGACGCAAACATGCGCAAACGTCGCCGTAGAAGTAGTCAAAAATTGACGGTCCGACTTCCTAACGGTCAGCGAGGACTCTCACCAAGGGCACTATTGGATCGCTAAGAGGCTGATCCGAAATTAAGGTGAGTGATATCAGTGCTTTAGCTTGACGGCTTGGGCGATCGT